>NZ_CP019630.1:5204598-5519531 GCF_001999245.1 Roseibium algicola
AGAGCATTGCCCAGTTCACGACGATGGCAAAGCCCCCTATGGCGGCAACGGCCAGTTTTTTCCAGGTCAGGTGCCGGCGGAGTAGGCCCTGGGCAGAACAGATGACAAGCAGCGCCAACGCACCGAAGGCGCAGCGCCAGAACACAACGTCGATGGCGCCCTGGCCGGAAAGGACCACGAAAAGTCCTATCGTTCCCAGAATGGTCATGGCGGCAGTCATTTCGGTGGCGCCGCGCAATGTCTTGTCCATTTTTGCCTCCAAGCGTTTCAGGATGGCCTTCATTCTGCCAAGTAGGTGGATGCGAGTACTTTTGATAAATCAACAGAAGCTGGTATTGTTTTGTGAAATGTAAGCTTATCTGCCGATTGGTGTTTCGAAATGAAGATGGATGAGACGGATATCAAGATCGTTGAAGCCTTGATTGACGACGCGCGCATGTCGTTGAAAGACTTGGCCGCTCACGTGGGATTGTCGTCGCCCGGTGTTTCGGAGCGGATCCGCCGTCTGCAGGAACGCGGCGTCATTCGCGGCTTTACCGTGGATATTGATCCGAAGGTGCTTGGATACAGTCTGCAGGCGATCGTGCGCATTCGACCGCTGCCTGGAAAGCTGCATATCGTGCAGCAACTCATTCAGGAAATTCCCGAGTTTTGCGAGTGCGACAAGGTCACGGGAGAAGACTGTTTCGTCGCCCGACTTGCCATTCCTTCCATCGATCAGCTCGACGGAATTCTGGACCGGATATCGGACAAGGCGGAAACCAGCACCTCGATTGTCAAATCCCAGCCGATCCGCCGCCGTCCGCCGCCCTTGGCTGTGGCTGAGAAGGCCTCTTGAGGCCTGCGTTTCCGGGCCGTTAAGGCCTGAATGCAAAATGTGTTGCCGCAACGAAAATTCTCAAAGACAGCACCTGCAAATCGGTGTATTCCGCAAAGGCCGCCGACCGGTCCGTGCAGTCTCTAAACTGCCTCAGGGCCGTCGCCAATGTTGGATGGAGACCGGGTGCGGCGCACCGGCCTTTGGGTCTTTCAAGGCACCATGGACAAGGCTTCGCCCCAGGCCGAAACCGGGGATATTCTCATTCGCACTGCCGAGCCCGGCGATCTCGCCGAACTGTTTCGCATTGAAAACGCCGCCTTCGCCGGAGATCGCATTTCCCGGCGAAGCTTCAGGCGATTTCTGGAGAGCCCTCGCGCACGCCTTTTGGTCGCAACCGGTCCAGACGGGTTGGTTGGGTACGCGCTGCTGCTCTTGCGCCAGGCAACCGCGCTGGCGCGGCTCTATTCGCTTGCTGTGGATCCGGCCTGCCGGGGGCAGGGGCTTGGCGCAAAGCTGCTGGAAGCGTCCGAAGTTGCCGCTTTCGACAGCGATCGCATTGTGCTGCGGCTTGAAGTGCGTGCGGACAATGAGGCGGCCATCGCACTCTATCAGCGCAGCGGCTACCGGATGCTGGGCAGGGTAGAGGCCTATTACGAGGATGGCTGCGCAGCGTTGCGCATGGAAAAGCTGCTCCATGGTCCGGTGCTGGGCACCGGCAACGCGCCTTATTACTCGCAGACAACCGAATTCACCTGCGGCCCGGCCTGTGCACTGATGGCGGCCCGGCATTTCGACCGGTCGGTTCCGGCAGAACCCTTGACGGAACTCACCCTCTGGCGGGAGGCAACGACAATTTATCTCGCCTCCGGTCATGGCGGCTGCGGTCCCTTCGGCCTGGCCAATGCGCTTGCACGGCGCGGGCTTTCGGTCGAGGTCAGGCTGTTTCCCGACGAACTCCTGTTTCTCAATTCGGTTCGGAACCCGGAAAAGCGCAAGGTTCTGACCCTGGTACAGGAAGGCTACCGATCGGAAGCCGCGCAGCTTGGTGTTGCCCGTTCGGAAACCCCCTTGGAGGCAACAGCACTGGCGACCGAGATATCAGCCGGTACGCTCGCGATCGTGCTCATTTCCGGCTACCGCATGTTCGGCCAGAAAGTGCCACATTGGGTGCTTGTGCATGATGCGGACGATCGCCACCTCATCATTCATGACCCGTGGCTTGAGCGCGAGCGCCATGAAAGTCCGGCAGATGCTGCCAATCTTCCCATTCCCTTTGCCGAATTCGACCGCATGGCCCGCTGGGGCCGCAGCGCGGTACGTGCCCAAATCCTGATACGAAAGGACGCCTGATCCAATGTCTTCCTGGGTCATTCTGGTCGACAACCTCAAAGACCTCTCCAACACGGAAACGCCGCACAAGGTCATGACCGTGCGGGAGTATCTGACGCACCCGAAACTGTTTACCGGTGCCAAGCCGACCATTCTCAACCTGTCGCGCTCCTACGCTTATCAGGGGGCAGGCTATTACGCGTCGCTTCTGGCTGAAGCACGCCAGCACCGCGTGGTGCCGGTTGTCGAGACGATGATCGAACTGTCCCGCAAGCAACTCTATCAGCATGCCTTGCCGGAGCTTGAAGACCGGCTGAACCGCTGCCTTCGCAAGATGGCACCGGAGGCTGCTGGTGCGGTCTCTCGGCTGCTGATCTATCTCGGCCAGGTTGGCGACCCTGCACTTGAACCATTCGCGCGGCTCTTGTTCGACTGGTTCCGCGCACCTGTGCTGGAGGTACTGCTGGAAGAGGGCGAATGGCGCAGCATCAAGCGCATCCGCGTGCTGGCGGTAAATGACCTTGAGGCGGAAGAGCGCGCGCAATTTCTGGCAGCGGTGGAAAGCTATACGACACGTCCCTGGCGGGCGCCGAAACAGCGCGCCCTGATGAAGTACGCCATGGCTGTTCTGTCCGATCCCAAGGAAGAGTTGCCGCCATCCTCCATCGCCTCTCTGAAGCACATGGCCAAGGTGGCGGCGCGCCACGGGGTTGAAGTCGTGCCGATCGGCAAGGGTGATCTCGACAAGCTGGCGCAGTATGATGCGCTGTTCATTCGCGAGACCACCAACATCGACAATCACACCTACCGCTTTGCCCGGCGCGCCGTGCAGGAAGGCATGCCGGTGATCGACGATCCGGTGTCGATGATCCGCTGTACCAACAAGGTCTATCTGACCGAGCTTCTGGCAAGTCATGGCATCGCGACGCCCAAGACCATCGTCCTGTCTTCCCTGAAGGAGGCGGGTGACCTGGAAGCCAAGCTCGGCTCTCCGATCGTTCTGAAGATCCCCGACGGCTCCTTCAGCCGTGGCGTGTTCCGGGTGACGGGCGCTGAACCCATCAAGGAAAAGCTGAAAGAGCTATTCCAGGAAAGCGCCATCCTGCTTGCGCAGGAATACTGCCCGACGGATTTCGACTGGCGCATCGGTGTGCTGGACGGAGAACCGCTGTTCGCCTGCCAGTATCTGATGGCCAAGAAACACTGGCAGATCGTGCGGCACGAGACCGGCAAGAAGGCCGTCGAAGGCGGGTTCAAGACAGTTTCCATGGCCGAAACGCCACCGGCGGTGATCGACATCGCGGTTCGGGCGGCGCGGCTTATCGGTGATGGTCTTTACGGCGTCGATCTGAAAGTGATCGGCGAGCGGGTGGTGGTCATCGAGATCAATGACAATCCAAACCTCGATCACGGGGTTGAAGATCTGGCGGAAAAGGACGCTGTCTGGGATCAGCTTATCCGCTGGTTCGTACGCCGCCTGGAGGCGCGCTAGGGCAACACCGCCGGCCAAATCAAGGGAAATGCTTCGGAAAAGGTTGCCGGATTAGTTTGAATCCCGTATGCCCGGCCCGTTCCATTTCCTTTGAACAGCTTACCTGCCTTGTCTGCAGGAGTGAGCAGGAGAAAACCGATGATTGAACTTACTTTCCCCGACAATTCCGTGCGCCAGTACGAGCCAGGCACCACAGGCCTTGCCGTCGCCGAAGGCATTTCCAAGTCGCTGGCCAAAAAGGCCGTGGCAATGGCTCTCGACGGGGAACTGAAAGATCTCACCGACCCGATCAGCGGCAATCACCAGATCGAGATTGTCACCCGCGACGACCCGCGCGCCCTTGAACTGATCCGCCACGATGCGGCCCACGTCATGGCCGAAGCCGTGCAAGAACTGTGGCCCGGTACCCAGGTGACCATCGGTCCGGTGATCGAAAACGGCTTTTACTACGACTTCAAGCGCGTTCACCCGGACACGGGCGCCGACTGGCCATTCACGCCGGAAGAGCTGCCGGTTATCGAAAAGAAGATGCGCGAGATCATCGGCCGCGGTGCGCAGTTCACCAAGGAAGTGTGGAGCCGCGACGAAGCGAAGCGCTATTTCGCAGCCAAGGGCGAGGACTACAAGGTCGAGCTCGTTGATGCGATTCCGGAAGATCAGGAACTCAAGATCTACAAGCAGGGCCAGTGGCTGGACCTGTGCCGGGGTCCGCATATGGTCTCCACCCGGCAGATCGGCGATGCCTTCAAGCTGATGAAGGTGGCCGGCGCCTACTGGCGCGGCGACAGCAACAACGAAATGCTGACGCGCATCTACGCAACGGCGTGGCACAGCGAGAAGGAGCTCAAAGCCTACCTTCACATGCTGGAAGAGGCCGAAAAGCGCGACCACCGCAAACTGGGCCGGGAAATGGACCTGTTCCATTTCCAGGAAGAAGGACCGGGTGTTGTCTTCTGGCACCCGAAAGGCTGGGACATGTTCCAGAGCCTGATCGCCTACAAGCGCCGGGTTCTGAAGGACACCTACAAGGAAGTGAACGCACCGCAGGTGCTGCACACGTCGCTTTGGGAAACCTCCGGTCACTGGACCTGGTACAAGGAGAACATGTTCTCCGTGCAGTGTGCCGATCCGGAAGCCGAGGACGAGCGTGTCTTCGCGCTGAAGCCGATGAACTGCCCCGGGCACGTACAGATCTTCAAGCACGGGCTGAAGAGCTACCGCGATCTGCCGATGCGCCTTGCCGAGTTCGGTGCGGTGCACCGCTACGAACCGTCTGGTGCACTTCACGGTCTGATGCGCGTGCGCGGCTTCACCCAGGACGATGCCCATGTGTTCTGTACCGAAGAGCAGATGGCGGATGAGTGTCTCAAGATCAACGACCTGATCCTGTCTGTGTATGAAGACTTCGGCTTCGACGAGATCGTGGTGAAACTGTCCACCCGTCCGGAAAAGCGCGTCGGCACCGACGAGGCATGGGATCACGCGGAAGCGATCATGTCCGATGTGCTGAAGCAGATCGAAGCCCAGTCGGGCGGCCGGGTGAAGACCGACATCCTGCCGGGTGAGGGTGCTTTCTACGGTCCGAAGTTCGAGTACACCCTGCGCGATGCCATCGGCCGTGAATGGCAGTGCGGCACGACGCAGGTTGACTTCAACCTGCCGGAACGCTTTGGTGCCTTCTACGTCGACAAGGACGGCGAGAAGAAGACACCGGTGATGATCCACCGCGCGATCTGCGGGTCCATGGAACGGTTCCTGGGTATCCTGATCGAGAACTTCGCCGGTCACTTCCCGCTGTGGTTTGCGCCGCTGCAGATCGTGGTGGCAACGATCACTTCGGAAGCCGACGATTACGGCCAGGAAGTGGCAGATCTGCTCAAGGCGAAAGGCCTCAAGGTCGAGACCGATTTCCGCAATGAGAAGATCAACTACAAGGTCCGCGAACACTCGCTGGCCAAGGTGCCGGTGATCATCGTGTGCGGCATGCGTGAAGCCGAGGAGCGGACCGTGAACGTTCGCCGTCTCGGTTCCAAGGACCAGACCCCGATGGGCCTCGACGAGGCAATTGCGGCGTTCGTTGAAGAAGCGACGCCGCCAGACCTGAAGTAAGGTTTTCCCTGGCATTAAGGGAAAATCTGACAGCTTGCACATTGCCCTGGCATCAGGGCAATGTGCTGTCACAATCATGAAACAGGGTGTCTGGTATTGGGTTCCGGATTTGCCACCGTTTCATCAGGGTCAAGACGACTGCCGTGAACTACGCTGAATTCAGTTATGCCAATCCTGAGCATCCACCGCTGAAGCGTTGGACCATCCGCACCATTGAAGGTCTCTCCGGCCGGCGAAAGCTGGTCAACATCTACGAGGTGTGGAAGGAAACGATGGTCGGCACGTCCGACTATATCTGGAATGACCTTCTCGGCCTGATCAACCTCAACGTTTCGGTTGCAGATGGCGAATGGCCGCCGAAGGATCTGCCGGAGGGTCCACTGGTGCTTATCGCCAATCATCCCTACGGCATTGGCGATGGTCTAGCGATCCTGGCACTCGCGGAACAGCTTGGCCGCCCGTTCAAGATCCTGATCAACAACGAGTTGCTGAAGGTACCGGAAGTCCGGCCGTTTTCGCTGCCGGTCGATTTCGAGGAAACCAAGGAAGCGCTCAAGACCAACATGGCCACTCGCAAGGAGGCGCTGCGCCTGCTGCAGGAAGGCACGACCATTATCGTTTTTCCAGGTGGTGGCGTGGCAACGGCTGCCAAGCCATTCGGCCGTGCGGAAGAACTGCCCTGGAAGACTTTCACGGCAAAAATGATCCGGTCTTCGAGAGCAACCGTCCTTCCGCTTTATTTCGACGGGCAGAATTCCTGGCTGTTCCACCTGGTCAGCAAATACTCGCTGACCCTTCGTCTGGCGCTGCTTGTGCGCGAGTTTCGCCGTATCCTCGGGTCTGTGATGACCGCACGCGCGGGCAGGGCAATCCCGTTCGAAACGCTTTCGGGATTTGGCGATCAGAAGGAGATCATGGATTTCCTGCAGACCAAGGTCATGGAGATGGCGCCACCCACACGGACCCGGCGTTTGCTCGGCCGGCGGCGTTAGACGTCGCTACCCAGTCAGATCTTAAAGTTGCCGGGAACACGGCGCAGGTCAGTTGTTGATGCTGGACTGCTGCTGGCTGGCCAGTTCGCTGATGGAAGTGACCACTTCAACTTCCCGGTCTTCACCCGGTTCCACCTGGAATGTGTGCAGGTAGGTGCGGCCATTGTTGCGGGCGAGGGCTTCATATTCGCCTTCTGCCAGCACGAAATCAGGGAAGGCACCTGTCGCTTCGACCACGACGTCCCCCCCCGGGCTCAGGACGGACCACGTCGTGTTGGCAATTGCTTCGCCGCCACGTTCGTTGACCAGTTTGAGCGTGATACCGGCGGCCTTGTGGAAGATCGTCGCTTCAGTGAGCTTGCCCGGCAGCACCTGAATATCGGCCCGGACGACCGCGTTCACATCGCCGTATTTGCTGACAACATGATAGGTGTTGGCGCTGAGACGGAGAATGGAGCCCGGCTTGACGTTGCTGGCAATCAGGTTGCGTTCACCGCGCTGATTGAATTCCATGCCATAAAGATCGAAGGCCACGGCGCGCCCGTCGAGGTCTTCACCATCCTTGAGTGCCGCACCGAATTTGATGCCGCCCGCATTGAGCGTCACCATCTTCGACTGGACTTCCTTGCCGATGACGATGCGGTTGGTTGCCTGGGAGAAGCCGTAGGCGGTGTGAATCAGGTAGGTGCCTGGGTCGAGCCGGAATTCGGCATCACCACCTTGCGACGTTGCAACAAGTTGCAGGCGCCCGTCGGCATTGGTCGTTTCCGAATATATCCGCCAGATGAGCCCTTCGTTCAGCGGAGGGCTGTCGGGCGTCAGCTTTGCCATCAGGTAGAGAGCGCCCTGCCGCAAGCCGCCCTTGATACCGGGGGATGATGCCCTGGCCGGCGCGTAGGGGACAAGCGTATCGGAAAAGAGGGGTTCCGGCTCGCGGTCGAGCAGGTTGATGATGGGTTCTTCAGGGGCAGCAGACGGTGCGTTCGGGTCCGGTTTTTCCGCAGGGGCGGGCGGTACGTCAGATGTCTGCGCCAAGGTCGCAGGAGCAAGGCCCATCGAAAGGACGGCGCTCAGCATTATCGAAAATGCAGTGCATCTGACTGCACGCTTCAAAGCCGATTGGCCGGAGAGGGGGGCTGAATTCACCATGCCTACGTCGTTATCATTTTGACTCGCAGACTTTTACCAGTCTTTTGAGGCATTCGTCACCCGAAACTGACCTTGGAGATCCGGTCCGGTTTGCCTGGTGCAAGAGCACCGGTTGCAGGGTAACGACTATGTTTCTGTTTCCAGTGCGTTTTTTGGAATTCTCGGTACAATCTGACCGATCACGGGCCAAGGACGATTTTCCCGAGATTCACCGCACTGCAGCGTTGTCCCTTAATGCGCCCGGAAATTGGGCAAATTCAAGACGCTGCGATCAAAGTTGACAATTACGGTCAATGAATTAGGTGGATCGTACGATTGCAACAGGCCGACAGGATCTTTTCATGCCGAGTAACAGCGCCGGTTCGCCGGCAACTCTGGACTTTCTGCGACAGCGGCGCTCCCACCCCTCTGTTACCATGACAGCCCCGGGGCCGAGCGAAGAACAGATCAACGACATTCTGACCATTGCAGCGCGCGTGCCAGACCATGGCAAGCTGGCGCCCTGGCGTTTCGTTCTCTACAGGCCGGAACAGGGACGCACGATCGGTTCCTGGCTGGCGGACCGGTATGAAGCACTCAACGGACCGCTCGACGGCGAGCAACGCCAGAAGGAACTGACCCGCTTCACCCGTGCACCATTGGTGATCGGTGTTCTAAGCCAGGCAGCCGAGCATCCGAAAATCCCGGTCTGGGAACAGGAGCTTTCCGCCGGCGCCGTCTGCATGAATCTTCTGACAGCCGCGGCAGCATCAGGTTTCGCGTCGCAGTGGCTGTCCGAATGGTTTGCCTTCGATGAAGATGCTGCCCGTTACCTTGGCGCGCGAGACGGAGAGCGGTTTGCGGGGTTCGTACATATCGGAACTCCGACACAGCCACCTTTCGAGCGTCCGCGCCCCGACCTTGCCGATATTGTATCCACCTGGACAGAGACCGACTGACCCATGTTCTACGAAACGGAAAAAAAACGACCACGGCCTGCCGCATAACCCGTTCAAGGCCATTGTCGCACCCCGGCCGATTGGCTGGATCTCCACACTCGACAAGGACGGCAAGGCCAACCTTGCACCCTACAGTTTCTTCAACGCGGTCTGCGATACACCGCCGATCGTGATGTTCTCGTCCACCGGCTACAAGGACAGCGTCTCCAACATCGACGCGACAGGGGAGTTCGTCTGCAACATGGCGAACCTAGGCCTCAAGGACGAGATGAACCAGACCTCCGCCTCCGTCGCACATGAGATCTCCGAGTTCGATCTGGCAGGGTTGGAGATGGCTGCCTCAAGACTGGTGAAAGCGCCTCGCGTTGCAAAGGCCGTCACTGCGCTGGAGTGCAAGCACCTTCAAACCTTGCGATTGAAGACGCTGACAGGAGACGACACCGACAGCTACGTCGTTTTCGGTCAGGTTGTCGGTGTCCACATCGATGAAAGCGTCATTGTCGACGGCAAGGTGGATGTTACGCTCTACAAGCCGCTATCCCGGCTTGGCTACATGGACTACGCCGTGGTGAACGAGGTGTTCCAGATGGGCCGGCCCAAAGTTTAACGATTATCCGAACGATCATGACCGAAAAGGGCGCCGGCAAAGTCGGCGCCCTTTTATTGTGACTTGCCGACTCATGGAAAACGGCGTTATTCGAATGCAGTAGTCGATGTTTTTCCTGGTGCGTTTTTCCAAAGGAAATGGCCGGTAGCCTCTTGTCTGTCCACATAACCGGCTTTCGACATAAGTAGTTCTGACCAGGCACAAAAGAAAAAAGACTCGCCTGTAGTTGCTTAGATCCCCACCTGTGTGTTGTTAAGGTTTTGTTAACCTTTTGGGCGTGAAAGTTAACGCTGAAAGTTAACGAAGTGATAATTTGGTTCCGTCGAGGAGACAGGGTCATGCGAGTTGCTGACACCGCCTCGATCGCGTCTAGGATCGAGCTTGCGTTTCAGTCTGCGAGTACTTCAACGGGGACGTCATTCGACTACCTGGTGAAGACAGCTGCGCGGGAATCGTCATTCAACCCAACGGCAAAGGCCAGAACATCCAGCGCCACCGGGTTGTTCCAATTCATTGAATCCACCTGGCTGGAGACAATGAAGGAAGCTGGTCCGAAACACGGTCTTGAAAAATACTCCGATCAGATTCAACGCTCCAAGAGCGGAAAGTTCTATGTAAGCGACCCGCAAATGCGGCGGGAGATTCTCGACCTTCGGAAGGATCCGGAAATCTCGTCCATGATGGCAGGGGCGCTCACGCAGAAGAATTCCCAGTACCTGGAACGCAGAATCGGGCGCGAACCGAGCGACGGCGAGCTCTATATGGCTCATTTTCTTGGTGCCAACGGCGCAAGCAGATTGATTGATGCGGCCGGCGCCAGCCCGGACATGCGTGCCGACAAGGTTTTTTCCGCCCAGGCACGCGCCAACAAACCGATCTTCTATCATTCGAACGGCAAGGCCCGCTCGATGCAGGAAGTTTACGAGGTTATCGTTTCCAAGCACGATGCCGTCACGATGATTGCGCAGGCCAGCACCAACAAGGACCTGCGGACATCGGGAGAACTCACGCAGGTCGCGACGCTGCCGAATGCAAAGCCTGCGGACGGCGCTGCGACGATCAACCAGAAATCCTTCGATCATCTGGCAGGAGATCCGGCTGCCGCCTTCGCAATGCGGACGAAACCCGCTGGCCCCGGCCAGATCGCGAGAGCTGACACCACAGGCCCTCAATTGCCTCAGGGCGAACTGTTTCAATTGGCAAAGACGGATGTGCCGCTACCTGAGCGCACGGCAGGGCAGGGGGCAACCACAACGGCAAGCGCAGCTTTCCTGGAAGAAAGTGTCGGCTCTGTGACCCCGGACCGTCCGGTGCCGCAAACCACACGCGAAGCAGCCATTGATGGTGATGATTTCGACGCAAGCAACAGGGTTCTGTCGGCCTTCCAGGCGACGGAAACAGCCAATCCGTTCGAGGCTCTGTTCCGCAATGACGCGGCTTCGAACCAGGCAGGCGTCAACCCGCGCTTTGCGTCGGCTTTCGCCGCTGTGGAAGAAGCGGCCCTTGTCAGCGCCCTGTCCGGAGCTTCCAACCAGGTGCAGGCACAGGAACTGGCGTTGGTGAATCAGGGTGGACCGCTGGACCTGACGCGTTTCCTGCGCCTGAAGGCAGAAGAGGAACAAAAGGACCTGCTGCCACCGGCTTGAGCATGGGCAGTTGAAAGACCCGGCTGAAAGCCTGAAGTCTCATGTCCGCCACCATCGGCAAAGGCGGGCATTCGCCAGAGAACCTGGCAAAATTATGGTGAACCGATCGTTAAGCCTTTGATGTCAGACTCACACTCGACTCTTGGGAAGATTGTTTTACCGCCATGAACGCACATGACTTTCACCCTCTGAACGAAGTTGACGAGCGCACCTTGGATATACGGGCCGCGGAAGAATTCGCGGAACGTTATTTGGCAGCCGAACCTGGCAGCCAGGAACAGACCAGCATGGCTGCAGCCTTGACGATTCTTCTCGACGACCCCAGCCGCGCTGTGCGCAAGGCGATAGCAAGCCTGCTTGCGCCAAGCGCCTACGCTCCCGGTCACGTCGTGCGCTGCCTCGCAAGTGATGTCGACGAAGTGGCTTTGCCGGTTCTCAAGCACTCTCCCATATTGACGGATGTCGAACTGGTCGACCTTCTTGCAGAAGGCAGCGACGCAGTTCAATGCGCCATCGCCTCGCGTGAGGGATTGCCGGCTTCTGTCTGCGCCGCCATCTGCGAGGTTGGCTGCGAGCAGGCCTGCAGACAGCTTCTGGAAAACAGAAGCGCCCGCATCCTGCAGTCCTCCCTCCTGCGTATCGCGCAAAGATTCGAAGACCGGCCGGACCTCTGCGACCAGCTTCTGAAAACCCGGGACCTGCCGCTGACCACGCGCTATCAGTTGCTGATGCGGCTCGCGCAGAACCTTGACGATCATCCGATCGTGCTGGAGCGCGTTCCGGAAAACCAGCGTCATACTTTCCTGAGCGATGCGGAAGACAAGGTCGTGCTGCGGCTGGCTCTCGAAGCCGGTGCAGACGATCTGCCGGAATTCGTCGAGCATCTTCGTGTCAATGGCAAGCTGACCACCCGGTTGCTGCTGCGCGCGGTCTGCTGTGGACGCTTGCGGTTTTTCGCTGCCGCTCTTGCCAACCTTGGCCAGGTGCCGTTGCCGAGGCTGTGCAAGCTTCTGGTGACGGTTCGACGGTCGGCGCTGCAGGCCATGCTCCGCAAGGCCGGTTTGCCTCTACGGGCTCATCAGGCCTTTCTGCTGGCCATTGACATTGCCCGGCAGGCGGATGCCGACTTCACCTATGATCTGGCGCTGGACGAAGCCCGCATGCTAACGGAAACACTGCTTTCCGAAATGCAGGACGGTGCCCTGGGGGCGGACGAAGACGTGACTGCATTCCTGCGCCGTTTCGCCATCGACGTTGCACGCTTGGAAGCGCGGCTATTGGTGAAGAACAGCGGCCTTCAGGTGACAGCCGCTGCTTGAACTGCTGTCAGATTCCATTTCAAAAGCTCGACCTTACCTCCAGAAACAAGTCGGCTGTGTGCCTGATTTGAGGTTGCGATTGCAAATCACTTGCCGACCGCAAGGGTGTGTGATGGTCGCAGTGATCTGCCGGTTGTTGAAATGAACCAGCCTTCTGGAAGATGCCGTCGGATTGGCGGGGCAAGCACCACTTGATTGTACTGTCTTAGTGGAGTTGGACTTCTCGTTCGATTTGGAGGGTGTCTCCTGCCGAACGGCGATGCACTTGCCGTTCTTCAGTTCCTGATTTCGGCCACATGTCAGCGGGCACACTCGGCCTGTCGATTGCTTCAGACGGTCTAGAATTGAAGGGTCCGGGTCGAGCGAGGCAAGATCGACACCTGCTTCGCGGCTGAAAGTCCTCAAAGCCTGCCGGCTACGGTTGCCCCAATCACCATCAACACGACCAACCGAACACCCAAGGCGGTTCAATTCGGTTTGCATTGCAGTGGCGAGTTCTTCAGGCGAGAGTGACCGGCTGCTTGTTGAAGGAACAATTGCTGGAGCAGGTTCGGTTGATACTGTTTCCTGCTGCGGCAGGGCAGCAACGGTTATCTCCTGCGCAGGGGACGTGCTGTTGGAGGCGTCCGCAGCCTTGGCTGCCTTTGCCGCAGCGGCGGCAGTAGCTGCCGCTTCCGCCTGCTGTTGCAGTGAAGATATATTCAGCCTTGCCAGCTTGGCGTAGATCCCGTCCGGATATTGCTCCAGATAGGTTTCATACATTTCCGGCCGGGTGGCGTTCTGGATTGATTGCCAGAAAGCGATTTCAGCGGAGGTGTCGGGCTTCGCGTTGCGGGCAGCTTCTGCCTCGCTGCGGCTCTTGAGCTCATCGATCCGGATCTTGGCGATATCCGCGAACTGGCCTTCGGGATATCGGGTCAGGTAGGTTTCGAAATAGGCAATAGATTCGCCGGACTTGATGGAATCCCAGTAGGCCAGTTCGATTTGCGGGTTGATCGCGGGCTTCTCCGGTTCGACGGGCTGAACCATCTCAAGCTGTTTGAGAATGACTTCGCCAGTCAGCGAGGAATTGTCCCAGGGAACCTGCTGGCCCTTGGTGGCTTCCAGAACGTCCCGGCGCACCATTACCAGGTCGCGGGTGATGTCCTGACCGGGCGTGCCGAGATGCTTGATCAGGGCAGTTGTAAACGGGCTGTTCTCGCCATCGCCGTCAAGCGCGACATTGCCCGGCTGGGTGGCGAAGGAAACCAGGGAGCCGACACCGGAGCCGATCTTCGCAAGTCCACGACCGACTGCGCTTGAGCGCGTCCCCATGGACCGGGCGAGGTTTTCCGTAAACGGGTTGTTTCGGCAGGCATCCAGAAAGACCAGGTTGACCTTCGTGCTTTGCTCCATGGCATTGAGCACAAGATTTGCGGGCAGGGCCTCGAAATCAAGGTCGAGATGAGTGCTGAGTTCGGCGTCGACCGGGACGAGATAATTCTCGCCGTTCACCTGGATGCCATGGCCGGCATAGAAGAACAGGGCAAGGTCAGCGTTGTCGAGCTTCTTGATGAACTCGCGCACGGTCTGGCGCATGTCCCTCAAGCTGAGGTCGAGACCTGTGACAACATCGAATCCGAGGTCCGTCAGCTTGTCCGACATGCCCTTGGCATCATTGTAGGGGTTCTTCAGCTCCGCGACATTCGCGTAGCCGGAATTCCCTATTACGAGAGCTACCCTTCGTTCGGCATGTGCCGCGCTTGCGGCAAACACAAGTAGCAACAGGCATGCGATTATCTGCTTCACAGGCGGTTCTCCAAACCTACCAGCTCTCGGGAGCTGCCGTGTAAAACTATTCCGGTTACTCTGCTGTAGGGCACTCCGGCAGGCCGGGATCATAATTCAGATCGCGGCTCGCCGGCACACTTCAACTTTAAACGTACTTAAATCTGGCTTTAACCGTGTGGCTAAATCCAGTTGCAGCTCAATATCCAGCTGGCCTTTGAACCTTTGCAAGCGAGCTTCCTGCCGCACGGGTGTGTCAACGTCTGTCGTCCGACACCGGGCACTCTACCGATGATCTTGTTGCCGTAAATAGTCGGGTTTTTCGGGCAACTGTCGGCGGTCTTGGACTTGGTGCTCGGCTTGGAGCCGTTGCCGGAAGGTTCAGGTTTTCTGGTTGCGACACAGCGACCGTTCTTCAGTTCCTGGTTCCGTCCACAGGTGAGCGGGCAAACGCGTCCGGTTGATTTCTTGAGCTGGTCCAAAATAGCGGGACTTGGGTCGAGTGAGGCAAGATCGATGCCCGCTTCGCGTCCATAGGTCCTCAGTGCCCGACGGCTCTTGTTGCCCCAATCGCCATCAACCCTGCCAACCGAACAACCGACGCGGTTGAGTTCAGTCTGCAGAGCCGTAGCCAGTTCTTCAGCGGAGAGCGGTGTGATTGGCGAAGGAATGACGCCTGCCGGTGTTTCGTCAGGTGTCAACGCGGCAACGGTGATTTCCTCGTCGCGTTTGGTAGCAGTTCTTTCAGGCACCGGGTTGGGCGCGGCCGCTGAGGCCCGGGCCTTGCGGAGGCTTTCTGCTTCGGCCTGGCGTTTGATCGATTCGATCTTCAACCGCGCAAGGTCGGCGTAGATCCCTTTTGGATACCGGGTAATGTAACTTTCGAACATCTCCGGCCGGGTCGAATTCTGGATTGTTTGCCAGTAGGTGATCTCAGCCGTTGCATCCGGCTTGTTCTGCTGGGCCTTGTCACGTTCGGCCTTTGCCTTGATTTCGTCGATACGGATCCGGGCGATGTCGGCAAACTGGCCGTCGGGGTAACGGCTCAGGTAGGTTTCAAAATAGGCAATGGATTCGCCGGACTTGATCGAATCCCAGTAAGCCAGCTCGATCTGCGGGTTGATCGCTGGTTTTTCCGGCTCAATGGGCTCCACCATCTCAAGCTGCTTGAGGATCACTTCGCCAGTCAGCGAGGAATTGTCCCAGGGAACCTGCTGACCTTTGGTGGCTTCCAGAACGTCACGTCGCACCATTACCAGATCCCGGGTAATATCCTGTCCGGGTGTGCCGAGATGTTTCAGCAAGGCCGTGGTGAAGGGGCTGTTCTCGCCATCGCCGTCAAGCGCGACATTGCCCGGCTGGGTGGCGAAGGAAACCAGGGAGCCGACACCGGAGCCGATCTTGGCAAGGCCCCGGCCAACAGAACCGGAACGTGTGCCCATGGACCGCGCAAGGTTTTCAGCCAGCGGATTGTTCCGGCAGGCGTCCAGAAACACCAGATTGACCTTGGTGGAATGCTCCATGGCATTGAGAATGAGATTTGCCGGCATCGCCTCGAATTCAAGATCGACGTAGGAATTCAGCTCGGCATCAATCGGCACCAGATAGTTCTCGCCACTTACCTGCAGGCCATGCCCTGCGTAGAAGAACAGGGCTATATCAGCACCTTCGAGCTTGGCGATGAATTCCCGCACTGTCTTTCGCATATCCCGAAGCGACAGGTTGGTGCCGGTCACGACCTCGAAATCCAGACTGGTCAGTTTTTCGGCCATGCCTTTGGCGTCGTTGTCCGGATTGGTGAGCTGGGTGACATGTTCATAACCGGAATTACCGATCACAAGCGCCACCCGGCGTTCGGCATGTGCCGCGCTTGCGGCAAACGCAAGAAGCAAAAGGGATACGAGGATCTGCTTCACAATCGATTCTCCAGAGCTACCTGATCTCGGGAGCAATCGGGCACAAAATCGGCTGCTCCCCCGAAGGGTAATCCGGCGATTCGGGATCGGAATTCAGATCGCGGGCTCACCAGAAAAATTCAACTTCAAACATTCATAAATCAGACTTCAGCCGAACGGCTAAAGCCAGGTGCAGGTCTTTACCCAGCTGGCCCTAGAACCTCTGCATGCGAGCTTCCTGCCGCAGGGGTGTGTAAGGGTCTGGCGGCCGAGGCCATGAGATTTTCCAATTACCTTGTTTCCATAGGCAGACGGGTTTTTCGGGCAGCTGTCAGTTGTCTTCGTCTGCGTGCTTGGCTTGGGGCTGTTGCCGGAAGGTTCAGGCTTTCTGGTCGCGACACAGCGACCGTTCTTCAGTTCCTGGTTCCGTCCACAGGTCAGCGGGCAGACACGTCCGGTCGATTTCTTGAGCTGTTCCAGGATCGAGGGATCCGGGTCGAGTGATGCCAAATCGATCCCGGCTTCGCGGCCATAGGTTCTCAGTGCCTGACGGCTTCTGTTGCCCCAGTCGCCGTCAACACGGCCAACCGAACAGCCAACCCGGTTGAGTTCTGTCTGGAGAGCCGTTGCAAGCTCTTCAGGCGATAGCAACGATACCGGGGATGTCGAGGTCGTTGACGGCGCCTGATCAGGCGTCAGGGCGGCAACGGTGATTTCGTCTGCAGGCTTGGACGTCGTTCTTTCAGGCGATGCATTCGCTGCTGCCGTAGCGATGGCTTGGGCTTCTGCCTCTGCCTGAGCCTTGCGGCGCGCATCCGCTTCCGCCTGGCTCTTGATAGACTGGATTTTCAGCTGGGCAAGGTCGACATAGATCCCGTTCGGGTATCTGCCGAGATAACTCTCGAACATCTCCGGGCGGTTCGAATTCTGGATTGTCTGCCAATAAGTGATTTCGGCTGTGGCATCCGGTTTCGCTTGCTCGGCCTTGTCGCTTTCTGCCTTTGCCTTGATCTCGTCCAGACGGATCCGGGCGATGTCGGCGAACTGGCCTTCCGGGTAGCGAGACAGATAGGTCTCGAAGTAGGCCGCATTCTGTCCCGACTTGATCGAGTCCCAATAGGTGAGTTCGATCTGTGGGTTGATCGCCGGCTTTTCCGGTTCGACGGGCTGCACCATCTCAAGCTGTTTGAGAATGACTTCGCCGGTCAGTGAAGAATTGTCCCAGGGAACCTGCTGGCCCTTGGTGGCTTCCAGAACGTCCCGGCGCACCATTACCAGGTCGCGGGTGATGTCCTGACCGGGCGTGCCGAGATGCTTGATCAGGGCAGTTGTAAACGGGCTGTTCTCGCCATCGCCGTCAAGCGCGACATTGCCCGGCTGGGTGGCGAAGGAAACCAGGGAGCCGACACCGGAGCCGATCTTCGCAAGTCCACGACCGACTGCGCTTGAGCGCGTCCCCATGGACCGGGCGAGGTTTTCCGTAAACGGGTTGTTTCGGCAGGCATCCAGAAAGACCAGGTTGACCTTCGTGCTTTGCTCCATGGCATTGAGCACAAGATTTGCGGGCAGGGCCTCGAAATCAAGGTCGAGATGAGTGCTGAGTTCGGCGTCGACCGGGACGAGATAATTCTCGCCGTTCACCTGGATGCCATGGCCGGCATAGAAGAACAGGGCAAGGTCTGCGTTATCGAGCTTCTTGATGAACTCGCGCACGGTCTGGCGCATGTCCCTCAAGCTCAGGTCGAGACCTGTGACAACATCGAACCCGAGGTCCGTCAGCTTGTCCGACATGCCCTTGGCATCATTGTAGGGGTTCTTCAGCTCCGCGACATTCGCGTAGCCGGAATTCCCTATTACGAGAGCTACCCTTCGTTCGGCATGTGCGGAAGTCAAAGACAGCAATAAAAGAAAAAAGAAACAAAAAAAATGTTTCACGGCCATTCTCCATGAATAGGCCGAATGCTATGCGCGCTTGAAACCTGAGTCAATCAACTCTTTGACGTTGCGGCATAAACCTTGTTGGCAATTGGTCTACTGGTCCGTCAGACGTCATCAGGTTTCGGCGGAAATTGAGCCAGATATTCTTCCGTCACGCCTTGCAGGGTTTTCAGAAGTTCGACGCCGGTCTTGTTCGCCTCGTCTTTTGCACCTTCGGCGACCATTGCGCGAATGGCTTCGACGTAGCGTTCGACGAGGGACAGGGGCAACTTGTCGGGAGACGGCACGGTTTCGATCAGGTGACAGAAGCTGGCGGCGACTTCGCCAACCAATGGAAAACCAAGTGTCAGGGCCTGTCCCTTGATGTTGTGTGCAGCCTGAAACAGGGCGGCGAGGGTGTCGTCGTTTAATCCCTGTGCGCGAACAGCTTCCCAGGCGTGGAGCAGGGTGGCGCTCTCGTTGTTCATCCAGGTTCCGAAATGGGAGGACAAGCGTTCGAGTGCTGCTTCAGCCGCCTTGACCGGATCGAATTTCTTGGCCTCGCGAGGTGTCAGTTCCCGCACCTTGCTGCGCAGGTCCGAAGGCGGGGACAAGATTTCATATTCCTGGTCCTTGGCAGTGTCGGCCATGACGGCAAATGTCCTCGTTATCCTCGCTCGGTCCTGACTTCAGAACACCTCGGTGGCAAAGCCTTCGGGCATTCGGCCGGAGCCTGTGGCTCGCAGTATCGGCAATCATACTTAACAGGGTGTTTCCGCCAGGATGTTTCGAAATTAATAGCGGAACATTTCAGTGAGGATACGTTCGTCCCAACCGTGATCGGAATCAAACATGATCACGCCTTCCGCTTCGGCCGCCTCCCGGACTGCAACATGGGTGACGTGACGGATTTCAGTGTGGTCGGCTGACGCGCTGACAGGGCGTTTGCCGGGATCCAGTATCTCGATATCTACCTTTGCGCCGTTTGGCAGGATCGCGCCGCGCCAGCGCCGTGGCCGGAAGGCGCTGATGGGGGTCAGCGCGAGCAGCTGTGCGGTGATTGGCAGGATCGGGCCATGCGCAGATAGATTGTAGGCAGTGCTCCCCGCCGGTGTCGCGACAATGATGCCATCGCACACAAGTTCTTCCAGCCGGACGCGTCCATCGACCGAGATGCGCAGCCGGGCGGCCTGCGATGTCTGGCGCAGGAGTGACACCTCGTTGATGGCAAGGGCGTGATGGATGCCTTCGGAGGTCGTTGCCGTCATTTCCAAAGGCCGGATCGTCGTGATGTCGGCCAGCGCTAGCCGGTCCTTCAGGTCGTTTTCCCGGTATTCGTTCATCAGGAAGCCGACCGAACCACGGTTCATGCCGTAGATCGGTTTGTTGCTGCCCATGTGCTTGTGAAGGGTCTGCAGCATCAGGCCATCACCGCCGAGTGCCACGATGACATCGGCTTCAGCCACCGGAACGTTGCCGTAGCGGGCGGACAGGTCTTCCTGAGCCTTGAGTGCTTCCTCCGTGTCGCTGGCGACAAAGGCAAGCTTGTCGGTGGAAACCGGCCGGAAGTGTTCAGCACTGGAAGGAGGCGCAGATTGGTACATGAGCCAAGGGGTCTTTGCGTCTGGCAGTCTGCCGGCCAAAAAGCTGCACGCGTTGCGAAGCTGCTCCGGGCCGAATTCAGGGAATAGCACCATAACCGGGCAACCGGCGTTGGTGCAGAGAAAATTTGTCTTTCGGTTCAGATTATGCCCGTCGGCTGAATTGTCGTCAGTTGTCCGTATCAAGCGATGACCGGAGTGGCGGGGTTGCCGGAGCACTGTCACCGCTGCAGCTCGGATTGGCCAAAAGGTCCTGCCATTCCAGGAAAGGCACGATGGCTGAGCGAACAGCGTCGATCTTGGCCGACATGATGCCGGCAACACGGAGCCCGTTCGGCGTTTCCACCAGGAGGGGACCGCCCGATGCGCCGGCTTCCGATGCGCAATCCGTTACCCAGCTGTCCTCGGCGGTTCCCATGACCCTGCAAGCGGGCACGACGGTTGGCAGAAACCGGCGGCTGCGGCGGTAGCCTGCGGATTGAAACTGTGTGTCCTTGGTCAGAACTGTTGCCTCATCCAGCGAAAGCACCGGAACGGGCGGTAATGTGCTGGGTTCCTTCAGCAGAATGATCCCGACATCCTTGTGTACCTCCCGCAACCTGGGTTTCTGCCGTGGCTCGTATCCTGCAGCGGTGATGGTGCATGCAGGTTCCAAGCGGGCGGAGTATTCGTCCCGCCGAACACCGGCCATGAACAGAAGGTCTTCGATCGGAAAGGGCTTGCGGGTCGTCTTGTTGTAGAGGCAATGGGCGGCTGTGAGCACGATATCGGGTGCGATCAAGGTGCCGGTACACATGGCAGTCGACCTGAAGCCGGCAACGTTTACCCGTCCTATGGACGGCCAGGGGGGATCGACCGAGTCAATGACCTTGAGCTCAATCGGGGCCGCGGACACATGCTGGTGCGAGAACAGGGCGACGAGAGCCAGCCCCATGGTCCGGAGGACACTCCGTCCAATCCCGGTGAATAGCCGATTTTTCCGCAAAGTCTGACGCATTCTTCAGAGTCCCATTGGAGGGTTCATTCTGTCGTTCGACGCTTAACGTGACGCTAAGCGGACCTGCGAAAGTCCACGCTATTCCCGATAGTAGTCCCAGACCAGGGTGCGGGCCAGGGTCTCGTCGTTGTGGCGCATCCGGGTTGCCACAAGGGCATCAAGGTTGGCGATCACCAGGTCCGGGTGACTGGCCGCCTCGTTGACCGGCGCGGTGGACGTGCAGGTGGCCTTCATCAGAATGTTGGGCATTCCGGAGAAATGCACGAACTGCCATTCCGGCCCGAGGCGGCAAAGTGCTGTGGAGGATCCTTCATGGGCAGATGCCGGGAACTTCTCCGGCCATTTTTTCAGAAATTGCCGGTAATCGAACTCCCAGAGAGCAGCATCTCGCCAGGACAGAGGCGTTTGTCCGCTGAGGTACGGCAGCAGGCTGGCTCCGTCCGGGGCATGCTCGGGTTCGATATCCAGCAGATCCAGGAGTGTCGGGAAGATATCGGTCGAGGACGTGAAGGCGGAGACCCGGTTCGCTGCACCGCCACCCGGTGCCCGTATCATGAGGGGGATGTGGTAGCTCTCGCGGTAGAACCCGCTTTTGCCGAGCATCCAGTGATCGCCCATCATCTCCGCATGATCGGAGGTGAAAACAACCAACGTGTTTTCGAGTGGTTCCAGCGCCTCGAAGATCCGGCCGAGCTGTGCGTCAACTTCGGTGATCATGCCGTAATAAAGTGCTCGCAACCGCCTGAGATCGCGCTCCGTCAGATCACGAACGAAGTCAGTGGTCCCCGGTAGATGGGAGGCCAGCTGCTGATAATCCTGCAGGGCTTCCATGAAGGGGTGAAACGCAGCTTCCTCCGCCGCAGTTGGTGCCCCGGAGAAACCCGGCCCGTCATCGGGATTGTAGAGGGTGTTATAGGGGGCAGGAGCGGCAATCGGCGGATGCGGTCGCAGGAAGGAAACATGCGCCATCCATGGCCGGTCTTCATCCTGTTCTCCAAGCCAGGTGAGGAAGGCATCCGTCATGAAGGCTGTCTGGGTTTCGTCCTTCGAATACCTGGCTGCCTTGAGGCTGACTTTTTCACCTTCTTCGGGTTCCACGTGATGGATGGTAGGCAAACCTGCGGGATCGTGACCGCGTGAAACCATCCAGGAAAGCCACTGCTTTTCGTCCTCGGCAAGCGGCTGGCGTACCCAGAAGCCGGGCAGAACACCTTCATAGGAAGTCAGGACGGGGTCGTTCGGGTGATGCAGGCGCGGATCGGGTGAGGTATCGGTGTAGCCGAACAACGTTGGCGTATATCCGGCCCGGCGGGCAGCACGGGCGATATTGTCGAACCGATCATCGAGTGGTGCGCCATTCCACACGACCCGGTGGTTCATCTGGTAAAGTCCGGTATAGAGCGAGGCCCGTGCAGGAGAGCACGGAGCCGTTGCCGCATAATGCTGCTCGAAAACTGTTGCCGTTGCGGCGAAGGCATCAAGGTTCGGCGTCCTGACAACAGGGTGTCCAACTGTGCCGAGACAATCGCCCCGCCACTGGTCAGCGGTGATCAGCAGGATATTCGGACGTGTCATTCCGCTTCCAGTTTCTCGATCAGGGCTGGCAGATCCGCGACCGTATCAATGACGTAGTCGGCGCCGGCTTTTTTCAGCTCTACCGTTGCATGCTGGCGCAGGACGTCAACCTGATCTTTCGAAAGTGCAGCGAGTTCCTCCGGTGTCTTGCCTGCATAGTTGCCTGACAGCGCAAGACCAACAGTCAGGCAGCCGGCTGCAACACCCTCGGCAATGCCCGGTTCAGTGTCGTCCACCTTGATGACCGCGCTCGGCGGGTAGGCCACCAGATCGACGAAGCACTGATACATGCCGAGCGGACCGGGACGGCCTTCCGGCAGGTCGTCGGCACAGATGAGATTGTCCGGTTCATAACCCTGTTCGGCAGCTTTCGGCAGCACGCGTTCCATGATCGAGCGGGTATAGCCGGTGGTCGAGCCGATTTTCATGCCCTTGGCGCGAAGCAATCTGACAACCTCGGCAGCACCTGGAACGAGATCGGAGAAATCGGCGACGACTTCCTCGTTCATTGGAACGAAGACCTTGTAGACCTTGTCCACATCGGCATCAGTTGGTGCTTGGCCGTATTTGGCGATCCATTGGGCGCAGATGTCCGGATCATCCATCATGGAGCGGATGTGGTCCCACTTCGGTTTGCCCATCGGGCCGCGTGCCTGGTCGATGGTTGCGGTAATGCCGAAGGTCTCGAAGGCCTTTACGAAGACACCCATCGGGGCAAAGGAACCGAAGTCGATCATGGTGCCGGCCCAGTCGAAGACCACGGCTTTGAATTTGCTCATCTTGTTTCCTCATGCATAGAGATCGGCAATGGTTTCTTCGCCGATGGCGAAGGCGGCGGAGGCACCGCAGCCGGCCGTGACGACGACAATGCGGGTACTATCGTCCGGCGCATCGGTGAAGCGCCAGCGGTCCGGGGCAGAGGCGTAGGTGCCGATCCAGGTTTCAGAAATGTCATAGGGGCCAAGATCGAGGATCGTCTCCATCTCGCCCAGGATCAGGTCGTTCACGGTCTTGTCGATGAACGGATCGGGTGTCGAGCTGTAATGATGGCTGTCGCCGACAACGAGACTGCCGTCTTCGGACTGGACAACGATCAGGTGAATGCCGTTTTCCCGGTGAACAGCCATCTCCCGATCCAGCCGGGCTTTCAAAGGCTCTGCTTCGGGGAGTTCGGCATAGCCAAGATATCGCGCAAGGCCGAGGTCAGACATGACTGCGGTGCCAAGGTCGATACGATTGCGAGGGGCGACGCGTAACATCTGCAGTTTACAGCGCGTGACTTCGTAAGTGGCGATCCGGTCAGCAAAAAGCGTCGTTCCATCGTCGCCGGGGCAGATGATCACGGTCTCCGCGTGCACCGTCCCGCGCGAGGTCTGAAGCTTCGGCGCCTCGACAGAATTGACGCTTGTCTGCCAGAGGAAGTCGACTGCATGGGCTTCTTTCAGCCAATCGGCGATCCGGGGCAGGGCATCTTTCGATTCCACACGCACTTCCAGCGGTGAATAGAGCGCGCAGGTGATTTTCTCCTGTCGCAAACAGGGAACCTTGTGGGCGGCCTCAGCGGGTGTCAGGCGCCGACACTCCGCACCCATTTCTGTCTTCAGAAACGCGTCGATAACAGATTCCGATTCCGGGAGCCTTGCGGTCATGGTCAGACCCTCGTGCAGCAGCGGTATGCGGGCGGCTTTCGCAACTTCTGCCCACACCTGTCGGCTGCGCGATGCTTTCTGCCAGCAGTCGCCTGCCTGTTGGCCGGTTACGGTCACAAAGCCGAAGTTGCGGATCGAGGCGCCATTTGCCTGGCTGTCGCGATCAATGACGACAACTTTCTTGCCGCGCCTGACTGCTGCGAGGGCATGCGCAAGCCCAACGATCCCGGCACCGACGATCGCAAGGTCATAAGATCTCTGTTTCATTCAGGCGGTCTCTGGAAATGTGCTGGAGCCGTTCGAAGTCAGTATCACGCTTTTGTCGCGGGCGATGAAATCGGCTCTGGTGCAGTGTTTTTGAAAACGTCAGGCGCCAGTAATCACGGAAGTGTCTTTCGGTCTATCAAAGATCGGAATGAATAGGTTTTAATTATCAAATGACGGGTGACTTCAATTTGTCATGGGGCGGGCAAACCGGCTCGAAATGCCTCTATGGCGGCCACTGTACCCATATCTTTTTGCCAGACTGCAAAATGGTTTGCGGTGAGGTTCGCGTCTTCGATCCTGACACCGACACAACCGTCGCGCTCGGTGATTTCCGCTTCCAGAGCGACACCGATACCCGAGCCGGATCTGACCAGCGTTGCGATTGACCCCCACGAGCCAAGAGCGAGCGCGGTCTTGGGTCTTGTCCCGGCAAGCGTGGCAGCGGCTTCGAACAGTCTGCGGGTACCGGAACTTCCTTCGCGTTGGAGGAGGGGGAGCTCGGCGACGTCTTTCCAGGAAGCGCTGTCCTTTTTCGCCAGCGGGTGTTCGGGAGGAACCGCGAGGACAATGCGTGTCTTCAGGATCAGTTCGCCTTCGAGACCTGCCGGAATTTCGCGTCCGGTAATGAAGCCGATATCGAGAGAGCCTGTTTCGATCAGGTTGACGATGTCCTGGCTTGCAAGGGCGCGTGCCTCGATCGAGATGGTCGGGTGTTTCGCCATGAAGGACGAGATGATCGGGATGGCGAGCTGATAGGTTGAATAGCCAATCCTGAGTTCACCAGCCGCCAAGGCGCGGTGGTGAGACAGCTCGGTTTCCAGATCACCTGCCAATGCCAGCAACGCCCTGATGCGGGGTAATAGAGCGACCAGAGCCGGGGTCGCGGAAACTGAATATCCGGACTTTACCAGCAGTTTTGTCTTGAAGCGGCTTTCCAGACCCTGAATGTGATTGGAGATGGAGGGTTGGGAGACGCCGATTTCCTTCGCCGCATCTGTGAAGCTCCCGGTGCGTACCACCGCTTCCAGCGCTCGCAGTTGCGCCAGGCTGAGATTTCCTGTGGTGCGGGCCAGTTCCCTTTTCACCGGGCTTCAGGCCGTCAAATTGGCGACGGGCGCGCGGCAGATACCTGTCTGTTCCAGGTGGTGAGCGACACGAAGCGCCAGATCCTCGCGCCAGGCAGGGGCGATCACCTGAACACCGATCGGCAATGTCGCCCCTTCCAGCCAGACCGGTACCGTCACCGCGGGAAGGCCGATGAAGGAGATTGGCTGGGTAAACAGGCCGATGTTGGGACGGGCCGGCATGGTTTCACCGCCGATCGTGAAGGTCTTGGTACCTGACGGCAGGGCCGGGAAGGGGGTGGCCGGGGCCAGAAGAACATCGACATTCTCGAAGATCTTGCGGAAGAGGTCGCGAAACCAGCTCCGGAAGCGCTGAGCCTGCTGGACCCAGATTGCCGGTACCATGGTTCCCGCCAGGAAGCGGTCACGCGTTTCCGGGTCAAAGTCCTGCGGCCGTTCCAGGATGCGGCCAAGATGCAGGGTAGAGCCTTCGGCCGCCGTGATGACATAGGCCGCGGCACGGGCCCGGGCAGCTTCCGGAATGTCGATCTCAAGGCTTGCCCCAAGCGCCTTGGCGACAAGATCCACTGCATTCAGGGCATCCGGCAGGGCCTTGTCGCGGAAATAGCCACCTGCCACGGCAATGCGCAGCGGGCCGATATCTTCCTGCAGCCGGTTATGGGTCTCGATTTCCGGATGGTTTGCCTGGGCCGGGTCCGCGGGGTCGTGGCCCTGCAGGACGTCAAAGATCAGGGCAAGATCTTCTGCCGATCGTGTGAGTGGGCCCAGGTGATCGAGACTGCCGACAAACGGATATGTGCCTGCACGGCTGAGACGGCCATAGGTCGGTTTCAAGCCGAACAGGCCGCAGAACGAGGCCGGCACGCGGATGGAGCCATTGGTATCGGAGCCCATTGCCAGCGGCACCATGCCGGCAGCCGTTGCCGCGGCAGATCCGGAGGAAGAGCCCCCGGTCATATGACCCGTATCATGAGGATTGCGGCAGATGCCGTCGTGCGCGCTCTCGCCGGTAAAATCATAGGCGTATTCGCCCATGTGGGTCGCGCCGACCAGAACTGCGCCAGCGTCTTTCAGCTTGCGGACCAAAGCCGCATCGGCAGAAGCAGGCGGGTTTTCGCGATTGATCTTCGCGCCGGCGCGGGTTGTCAGGCCTTCGACATCATACAGGTTCTTGACCGCATATGGCACACCGGCGAGTGGCAGTGTTCGGCCCTCTGTAATCGCGTCATCGACAGCGCGCGCTTCAAGAAGTGCACGCTCCCCCAGAACGTCGGTAAAGGCGTTGACCGTCGGATTGAGACGTTCAATGGTCTCGAGAGATGCGTAGGCAACTTCCAGAGCCCTGATGTCGCCGCTGTTGACGGCTGTGGCCGTCTGAGCCGCGGAGCGGGTGTTCAGTTTGCTGTTGTCCTGGCTCATGGAACAAAGACCGGTGCGGCTTCGGCGTGGCCTTCCAGCGGAAAATCCAGGACGGCTTCGGCAGCTTTCTCGATCGCGGCGATGTGCATTTCCACAACAGGGCGCCAGTCTTCTTCGATCGTTAGCCCCAACATCTTTTCCATGTGGGCCACATGCGCCTTGGGCTCAAACGTGTCCGCCATCCCGCTTTCCTTCATCCTGAATTTTCCCGGTGCATCATTCTAAGGCTGTGGGGTTCTGTCCAGAGGAGAAATCTTCTTTTGGTTCCGTCTTTGGCAAGTCCGATTTCAAGCGCTCCAGCGTCACTTCAGAATGTCTCCACAGGACAGCGTTGTTGCGGCGCAGCATTTTTGTTGCATAAAAAATAGCCCTGCGCATAATGGCGGCATGAGCGGCGGGCTTTCCATTCTGGTTATAGATGACAACAAGATCCGTGCCTCGATCATCGAGCAGGGATTGCACGATGCCGGGCACGATAGGGTCATTCTTGTTCACCAGATGGAAGGACTGGTTCGTCAGATCGCCGACATCAATCCGGATGTGATTGTCATCGATCTGGAAAACCCGAATCGCGACCAGCTGGAACACATGTTTCAGGTGTCGCGTGCGGTGCGGCGACCGATTGCAATGTTCGTCGACAAGTCGGACAGCCATTCCATAGAGGCCGCCGTCGATGCGGGGGTGTCGGCCTATATCGTCGACGGGCTCAAGCGGGAGCGGGTCAAATCGATCCTAGACATGGCGATCAGCCGCTTTCGCGCGTTTTCCAGGCTGACAGAGGAGCTGGAGGAAGTGCGCTCTGAACTTGCAGACCGGAAAACCATCGATCGGGCCAAGGGCATCCTGATGAAATCCAAGGGGCTCAGCGAGCAGGAGGCCTATGACCTGTTGCGTCGTACGGCCATGAACCAGAGCCGGAAGATCATTGATGTGGCGCAGAGCCTGGTGATCGCCAGCGGACTTCTGGGAGACTGACGCGATGACAACAAAAAACACCGAGTGGGGAGAAGCGGCCAACCAGGGGACTGGAGTATCATGGATACGAACTTGAAGCCCGTCATCGCCGGATTTATCCCGCTTCTGGACAGTGCCGTTGTCGTGGCAGCTGCCGAACTCGGTTTTGCCGAGCAGGAAGGCATTGCGCTTAAGCTTATCCGCGAAACATCCTGGGCCAATATTCGAGACAGAATTTCGGTCGGTCATTTTGACGTGGCGCATATGCTCGCCCCGATGCCGATTGCATCCAGCCTCAACCTGACCAGTCTTGCCGTGCCCATGCTGGCGCCCATGCTTCTGGGGCTAGGTGGCAACGCAATTACGGTTTCCAACGCACTCTGGGCGGACATGTCGGCTGTCGGAGCCGATCCGGAAGGCGATCCGGTGTCGACCGGTGCGGCGCTCGCGCGGGTGATTGCCGACCAGCAGGAGGCGGATGCGCCGCTGCTTCATTTCGGGGTTGTGCACCCGTTTTCAGGCCATGCCTATGAATTGCGCTATTGGCTCGCCGCCGCCGGAATTGATCCGGACCGGGATGTCGAGATTACCGTACTGGCGCCTCAGGTCATGGCGGATGCCCTGGCCGCTGGCCAGCTCGATGGATATTGCGTTGGCGAGCCCTGGAACACGGCTGCGGTCGACGCGGGAACGGGGCGCATTGCAACCTACAAACAGGCCATCTGGCCGGACAGTCCGGAAAAAGTGCTGGGCGTGACGCGCAAATGGGCCGAAGCCAACCCGGAAACGCTGGCCGCGCTGATGCGTGCCTTTTCGGCAGCCGCCGACTGGTGCTCCGACCCGAAGAACAATGCCGAGCTGGCCGACATGCTCGCAAGGCCGGACCTTCTGGCTTGCCCCGCTGAAATCTGCCTTGCAGCGCTATCGGGCCGCATCAGGCTGGGCCCGGTCTCGGTGAAGAACGTTCCGGACTTCCTGACCTTCTCGGGTGGGCTCAAGGCAGCGCCAATGCCGGTTCATGGCAAATGGTTCTACGAGCAGATGGTTCGCTGGGGGCAGGTGGAGCGTTCGCGAGAGGCGGAAAGCGAAGTCGAAAAGGTCTTTTCTCCGACCGCCTATCTGGAGGCTCTGGAGCTGACCGGAGAAGCGACAGACATGACCATAGAAATGTTTGACGGCGCCCGTTTTTGACTTCCGAGACAGCTCGCCTGGCGCCGGGGCAGTCTGGTTGCGTTGCACAAAATTCGTTCAGTTGCCTGCAAGCTTCGATGATCAAATATGCAGCTTGAGCATATGGTCAAAATTTTTACAAAGAGTAAGTATCTGTAAATAAATAGAAAAGCCAATTTCTCCAAATTGGCACAGTTCGTGCTTTTAAGCAGGTGAGGCCGACGCTGGCCTACCAGATATCGCACCCACTGCCGGGTGCACAGGCAAAGCCGCCGATCTGAACCGCATGGGAATTCCTCCCGTCATGCGGTTCGGTCGGCGGCTTTTTTATTGCGCCTGTGCCCGGCTGAAGAGGGCGCAGGACGAACGAGGGACAGGACGCGACAATGAAAAAGACCCTGAATATCACCCGCCGGACCGCATTTGGCGCCCTGATGGCAGCCACGGCACTTGTGTCCGCTTCCAGCGCCTATGCCGAGATGCTGGATGTCGAAAAGGACGAACTCACCTTCGGCTTCATCAAGCTGACGGACATGGCTCCGCTCGCGGTTGCCTATGAGCTCGGCTATTTCGAGGAAGAAGGCCTTTTCGTCACCCTGGAGCCGCAGGCCAACTGGAAGGTTCTGCTCGACCGGGTCATCACGGGCGAACTGGATGGGGCGCACATGCTGGCCGGACAACCGCTGGCGGCCACCATCGGTTTCGGCACGAAGGCACACATCGTGACGCCGTTTTCCATGGACCTCAACGGCAATGGCATCACCGTTTCCAACGAGATCTTCGAGATGATGAAGCCGCACCTGGAAATGCAGGACGACGGCAAGCCGGTTCACCCGATCAAAGCAACCGCCTTGAAGCCGGTCGTCGACAAGTTCAAGTCCGAGGGCAAGCCGTTCAACATGGGCATGGTGTTCCCCGTCTCCACCCATAACTACGAACTGCGCTACTGGCTGGCATCCGGTGATATTAACCCAGGCTTCTATTCCAGTTCGGATATCTCCGGCCAGATCCAGGCAGACGCTCTGCTGTCGGTCACTCCGCCTCCGCAGATGCCTTCAACGCTGGAAGCCGGCACCATCTATGGCTATTGCGTCGGCGAACCCTGGAACCAGCAGGCAGTCTTCAAGGGCATCGGCGTTCCGGTCATCACCGATTACGAGATCTGGAAGAACAATCCGGAGAAGGTCTTCGGTCTGACGCAGGAATTTACCGAAGAATATCCGAACACCACGCTTGCGCTTACCAAGGCGTTGATCCGCGCGGCCAAGTGGCTGGACGAGAACGACAACGCCAATCGTATGGAAGCCGTCGAGATCCTGTCCCGCTCGGAGTATGTCGGTGCGGACGCTGAAGTGATCGCCAACTCCATGACCGGCACCTTCGAATATGAGAAGGGCGACAAGCGAGACGTTCCCGACTTCAACGTCTTCTACCGCTACTTCGCAACCTATCCCTACTATTCCGATGCCGTCTGGTACCTGACCCAGATGCGCCGCTGGGGGCAGATTTCCGAGTACAAACCCGACAGTTGGTACGACGAAGTCGCGCGGTCGGTCTATCGCCCGGACATCTATCTGAAAGCCGCAGAAATGCTGGTCGAGGAAGGGCATGTGGCCAAGGAGGACTTCCCCTGGGAAACGGACGGCTACCGCGCTCCAACCCCGTCGGCGGACATCATCGACGGCATTCCCTACGACGGCAAGCAGCCGAACGCCTACATCGACAGCCTTCCGATCGGCCTGAAAGGCAAGCAGGTGGTCGACGGCAACCAGGTCGTGGGCGGCTGATCTTCCCCAAACTTGAGCGGCGGTCTGCAGCCCCGCCGCTCGTTTTTCTCATTCGACACGAACCGACAGAATTCGAACAAGGATTGACGACATGGCCAATGCCGATACCGCAGGCAGTCAGGACCTTGCCCGTGCCGCACGCCGGGAAAAGCTCTTCACACGGATCAACAAGGCCGCCGGCTGGCTGGATGCGCTCGGCCTTTCCTGGACCGTGCCGCTCCTGAAAATTGCCGCAGGCGACAGCCCTAAGGAGCAGCTGGGAGAACTCAAACGCGTTCTCGTAATTCCTCTCCTGGGCATCATCGCCTTTCTCGTCCTCTGGGGAGCGCTGGCGCCCCAGGTGCAGACATCCCTGGGCGCAGTTCCCGGGCCGGCGGCCGTCTGGAGCCAGGCGGTCAACCTCTGGGACGATCATGAGCGCGAGCGTGACAAGGCCGCTGCCTTCTACGATCGCCAGGAACAACGCAACGCCAAATACGAAGCTGAAGGCAAGACCGACAAGATCAAGTGGCGCGACTATACCGGCAAGCCGACCTATATCGACCAGATCGGCACCTCGCTGAAAACCGTCGGCCTCGGCTTCCTGATCGCAACGCTGATTGCCGTGCCGCTTGGCATCGCCTCCGGTCTGTCGCGCTCCTTCAACGGCGCAATCAATCCGCTGATCCAGATCTTCAAGCCGGTGTCGCCGCTGGCATGGTTGCCGATCGTCACGATGATCGTTTCGGCAACCTATGCCGATCCTGTCGACTGGCTGTCTAAATCCCTGCTGATCTCCGCCGTCACCGTGACGCTCTGCTCCATGTGGCCGACCCTGATCAACACCGCGCTGGGTGTGGCCTCGGTCGACAAAGACCTGATGAATGTCGGCCGTGTTCTGCAACTACCGACCTGGAAGACCGTTACCAAGCTGGTTCTGCCGTCCTCTCTGCCGCTGATTTTCACCGGGCTGCGCCTGTCGCTGGGTGTGGGCTGGATGGTGCTTATTGCGGCAGAAATGCTGGCGCAGAACCCGGGGCTTGGAAAATTCGTCTGGGACGAATTCCAGAACGGTTCTTCCCAGTCGCTCGCAAAGATCATGGTCGCAGTCCTGACCATCGGCATCATCGGCTTCATGCTCGACCGGCTGATGTTTGCCCTGCAGCGCGCCTTCACATTCTCGGCCAATCGCTAAGGAGACGGATATGTCCTTTCTGGAAATTTCCGGCGTCTCCAAATCCTATGGCGAAAATGCCACCCGGACGGATGTGCTGGACGATATCAATCTGAAAGTGGAAGAGGGCGAGTTCATTGCCATCGTCGGGTTTTCCGGCACCGGCAAGACCACGCTGATCTCCCTGCTGGCCGGTCTCATCGAGCCGGACAAGGGCGGCATCATCTTCAAGAACAAGGAAATTGACGGGCCGCACCAGGATCGGGGCGTCGTGTTCCAGTCCTATTCGCTGATGCCGTGGTTGTCGGTGTTCGGCAATGTGGCGCTGGCCGTCGACAGCGTTTTCAAGAAGAAGAGCGCCGCTGAGCGCAAGGCGATCTGCGACAAGTACATCGAGATGGTCGGTCTGGGGCATGCCAGGGACCGCAAGCCGTCGGAGCTTTCCGGTGGCATGCGTCAGCGCGTTGCCGTGGCACGGGCCCTTGCCATGCAGCCGGAACTTCTGCTGCTGGATGAGCCGCTGTCCGCTCTTGATGCCTTGACCCGCGCGAAGCTGCAGGACGAATTCGCCGCGATATGCGACGAAGAGAAGAAGACCATCATTCTCATCACAAACGATGTCGATGAGGCAATCCTTCTCGCAGACCGGATCATACCCCTGAAGCCCGGCACACCGGCAACGCTCGGTCCGGAGTTCAAGGTTCCGTTTCAGCGGCCGCGCGATCGCGGTGAACTCAACCACGATGACGACTTCATTCGGCTGCGTGCCGAAGTCACCGAATACCTGATGGAGGCCGGTGCCGAGCGTGGTGCTGATCTGGAGCGGGAAATCGTTCTGCCGGACATCGTTCCGATCACCCAGCGTCCAAAGCCTGCCGACAAGCTTCCGGCGGCCTATGAGCGGGCATCGGAAACCGCGGTTCAGGACCGTTATCTCGACTTCTCTCAGCTGAAGAAGGTCTATCCGACGCCGAAGGGACCGCTGACGGTTGTCGACGGTTTCGATCTGAAAATGAAGAAGGGCGAGTTCATCACCCTGATCGGCCATTCCGGCTGCGGAAAGTCGACGGTCCTGTCCATGGTGGCTGGCCTCAACAAGATCACCGAAGGTGCCATCGTCTTGGACGGCACTCATGTGACGCAGGCCGGTCCGGACCGTGCCGTCGTTTTCCAGGCGCCGAGCTTGATGCCCTGGCTGACAGCTTACGAGAATGTCGAGCTTGGGGTCGACAAGGTCTATCCGGATGCGTCCAGGGCCGAAAAGCGGGACGTGATTGAATATTACCTCGGCAAGGTCGGTCTGTCGGACGCCATGCAAAAGGCTGCTTCGGAGCTTTCCAACGGCATGAAGCAGCGCGTCGGCATTGCACGGGCCTTTGCCCTGTCGCCGAAGCTCCTGCTGCTGGACGAACCCTTCGGCATGCTCGACAGCCTGACCCGCTGGGAGCTGCAGGACGTCCTGATGGATGTCTGGAAACGCACCCAGGTGACGGCCGTCTGCGTCACGCATGATGTCGATGAGGCCATCCTGCTCGCCGACCGGGTGGTGATGATGTCGAACGGGCCCAATGCCCGCATCGGCAACATCATGGAAGTGGACCTTCCACGGCCGAGGTCGCGCAAGGAGCTGCTCGCCCACCCGGATTACTACGCCTACCGCGAGGAGCTTCTGGACTTCCTGGAAGCCTATGAGGGCGGCGCAGACCCGAGCGAAGACCAGTTGAAATCCATTCAGGAAAAGCGGGCCGCACGGATGGCCCGTCAAACCGCGGCAGCCGAAGCAGCCGAATGAAAGTCTGGAGAAAAGCCATGACAAAACAGAAACTTGTCATCGTCGGCAACGGCATGGCACCCGGGCGGATGCTCGAAAACCTGTTCGAAAAAGACAGGGATGCTTATGACGTCACCATTTTCAATGCGGAGCCGCGGGTCAACTACAACAGGCTGATGCTGTCGCCCGTGCTGTCAGGCGAGAAGTCATACGAGGACATCATCACCCATGGCGACGACTGGTATGCCGAACATGGCGTGACGCTTCACAAGGGAGCACGGGTTGCCGAGATCGACCGGGACGCCAAAACGGTGACCTCGGAAAACGGCATTACCGCCTCTTACGACAAGCTGGTGATCGCGACGGGATCTTCTCCCTTCATCATTCCGCTTCCTGGCAAGGACCTGGACGGGGTTTTGACCTATCGCGATCTGGACGATGTGGAAAAAATGCTGGATGCGGCCAAACGCGGCGGTCGCGCTGTTGTTATTGGTGGCGGGCTCCTGGGTCTTGAAGCGGCAGCCGGTCTCAAGATGCAGGGCATGGACGTAACCGTTCTGCACCTGATGCCGACCCTGATGGAACGTCAGCTCGACCCGGCTGCGGGGTTCCTGCTCGAAGCGGAATTCAAACGCCGCGGCATCGACGTGCGCACCAAGGCAAACAGTCATGAAATCCTGGGTGATGATGCAGGCAAGGTGAGGGGCATCCGCCTTGACGACGGCACCGAGATCGAAGCCTCGATCATCGTCATGGCCGTCGGCATCCGCCCGTCGGCCGACCTTGCCAGGGAGGTCGGGCTGGACGTCAATCGCGGTGTGCTGGTTGGCGATGACATGCGCACCAGCGATGCGGACATCTTCTCGCTCGGGGAATGCGTCGAACACCGTGGCATGTGTTACGGGCTTGTCGCGCCGCTTTATGAAATGGCGGGTGTGATTGCCGACAATCTGCTTGGCGCTTCTTCCGAATACACGGGCTCGGTCACCGCGACGAAGCTAAAGGTGACAGGTGTCGATCTCTATTCGGCAGGCGATTTTTCCGAAGGCGACGACCGGGAAGAGATCGTGCTGCGTGATGCGTCGGCCGGCGTCTATAAGCGCATCGTCCTGAAAGACAACAAGATCGTCGGTGCCGTCCTTTACGGTGAGACCTCCGATGGTCCGTGGTTCTTCGACCTCCTTAAAAAAGGTACCGACGTCTCGGATATGCGCGAGACGCTGATCTTTGGTCAGGCTTACCAGGGAGGGTCCCCACTGGACCCTACGGCGGCCGTTGCAGCCTTGCCGGATGATGCGGAAATCTGCGGCTGCAACGGCGTATGCAAGGGCAAGATCGTTACGACGATCAAGGAGAAGGGCCTGACGACCCTGGACGGAGTTCGGGCCCACACAAAGGCCTCGAACTCCTGCGGCACCTGCACAGGGCTGGTCGAGCAACTGATGCAGGTGACCTTGGGCGATGCCTATAACCCGGCGGCCGTAACGCCGATGTGTGGTTGCACGCACCTGGGCCATGACGAGGTCCGTCGCCTGATCAAGTCCAAGGAGCTGAAATCCATTCCGGCAGTGATGCAGGAACTGGAATGGACCACGTCCGGCGGCTGTGCCAAGTGCCGGCCGGCGCTCAACTACTATCTGGTCTCCGACTGGCCGGATGAATATGCGGATGATTACCAGTCCCGTTTCATCAACGAGCGTGTCCACGCCAACATCCAGAAGGACGGCACCTATTCGGTGGTCCCGCGCATGTGGGGCGGGATGACCTCGTCCAAGGAACTGCGGGCAATTGCCGATGTGGTCGACAAGTTCAACATTCCAGCGGTGAAATGCACCGGTGGCCAACGCATCGACATGCTTGGCATCAGGAAGGAAGACCTGCCGGCAGTCTGGGCGGACCTCGGCAAGGCCGGGTTCGTTTCCGGGCAGGCCTACGCCAAGGGTCTGAGAACGGTGAAGACCTGCGTCGGGACGGACTGGTGCCGGTTCGGCACGCAGGATTCCACCGGTCTCGGCATCAAGCTGGAAAAGTTCATGTGGGGTTCATGGACCCCGGCGAAGTTGAAGATGGCGGTGTCCGGCTGCCCGCGAAACTGCGCGGAAGCAACTTGCAAGGATATCGGCATCATCTGCGTCGACAGCGGTTACGAGATCCACTTCGCCGGAGCTGCCGGTCTCGACATCAAGGGCACGGAAGTTCTGGGCCTGGTGAAGACCGAGGACGAGGCGATCGAGCATGTTGCTGCGCTCACTCAGATGTACCGCGAGCAGGGTCACTACCTGGAGCGGATCTACAAGTGGGCGAAACGCATAGGTCTGGAGGAGATCCGTCGCCAGATCATGGACGATAAGGCGATGCGCGTGGCGTATTTCGACCGTTTCGTCTTCTCCCAGAAATTCGCCCAGGTCGACCCATGGTCGGAGCGTGTCTCCGGCAAGGACAAGCATGAATTCAAGCCGATGGCTGTTCTGACGAAGGAGGCTGCCGAATGACTGCCGACATCCGTAACTGGGTCCATATCGGCACCCTTGAAGACATTCCCAGGGAGGGAGCGCGGTGCGTGAAGAATGGCGACATGACCATCGCCATCTTCCGCACCGCCAAGGACGACGTCTTTGCGCTGGAAGACAAGTGCCCGCACAAGAACGGGCCTCTCAGTCAGGGCATTGTGCATGACGGATGTGTGACCTGCCCGTTGCACAACTGGGTGATCTCCCTGGAAACGGGAGCCGCGCAAGGAGCTGACGAAGGCCGCACGGCAGCTTTCCCCGTCCGGCTGGAGGACGGCCGGATCCTTATCGACCTTTCCTATTCCCACGAAGCCGTCTGACCGGCCGAGCACTCTCGCGAAAGGAATTCAGATGTCATATGTAACGCCACAGGAATTTGCCACCAAGATGATCGACGCCGGTGAAGCGAAGATCTTCATGTCCACAAAGGACACGCTCATCCGGGCCTATATGGCAGGCGCCATCCTTGCCCTTGCCGCCGCCTTCGCCGTGACCATCGCCGTCAATACCGGCAATTTCCTGGTCGCCTCGATCCTGTTCCCGGTCGGCTTCTGCATGCTCTATCTGCTGGGTTTCGACCTTCTGACGGGCGTGTTCACGCTGGCGCCGCTGGCCGTGATCGCTAAACGTCCGGGCTGCACCTGGGGCGGTGTGTTCCGGAACTGGGGTCTGGTCTTTGCCGGCAACTTTGCAGGAGCCCTGACGACGGCGGTGTTCATGGCGATCATCTTCACCATGGGTTTCAGCCAGGAGCCGAACGCCGTCGGCCAGAAGATTGGCCAGATCGGTGAAACCCGGACGCTCGGCTATGCCGCCGCCGGCTGGGCGGGGCTGCTGACGGTCTTCATTCGCGCAGTGATGTGCAACTGGATGGTTTCGACCGGTGTCGTGGCCGCGATGATGTCGAACTCTGTTTCCGGCAAGATCATGGCGATGTGGATGCCGATCCTGGTGTTCTTCTATCTCGGCTTCGAGCACTCCATCGTGAACATGTTCCTGTTCCCCTCGGGCATCATGCTCGGCGGCAATTTCACCTGGTTCGACTACTTTGCCTACAACGAAATTCCGGTTGTTGTCGGCAATCTGGTCGGCGGGCTGACCTTCGTCGGCGGCATGATCTACGCCACCCACTACAAGACGTCGCCATCCCGCAAGGCAGGTTACGAAAAGGCGCCGGTCGCAGCGCCTGCCGAATAAGTGTGAAGCTCCGCCGTCACTGGCGGCGGAGCGTCTTTTCCCGAGGAGCCTTTTCCCGTGCTGATGCAAGTCCGCCATACCACCTTGAGCGTCGAAACCGGCCAGTATTCGTCTGCCGGACGGAAAGCCCTGAACCAGGACTTTCATGGCGCCATGGTGCCGGACGGCCCGGCCCTGGTGCACAAGGGCATCGCACTTGCTGTCGCGGACGGCATTTCCTCCAGTCCGGTTGCGCATGTCGCAGCCGAAACGGCCGTCAAATCCTTTCTCTCCGATTACTATTGCACCTCTGAAGCCTGGACAGTGAAGACCTCTGCCGTCCGGGTGATCTCTGCCGCCAATTCCTGGCTTTTCAGCCAGACAAAACAGGTCGACGATCTCGACAGGGGCCATGTCTGCACCTTTTCTGCCCTGGTCCTGAAGGGGCGTAAGGCACATCTCTTCCACGTCGGTGACAGCCGCATCTGGCGTCTATCCGGCCAGAGCCTGGAACAGCTGACGGAAGACCACACTGTCCGGATTTCCGAACAGGAGAGTTATCTCGGCAGGGCTCTGGGGGTCGGGCAATCTGTCGATATCGATTATGCCGTGTTCGATCTTCGTCCGGGCGATCTGTTTGTTCTCACGACGGATGGCGTCCATGGCTTCTTGCGGGCGAAGGACATGGCCGACGCCGTGCTGGCTGGCGAAGCTCTCGACCAGACAGCCAGAACACTTGTCGAAAAGGCGCAGGCTGCAGGCAGCAGCGATAATCTGACCGTTCAGATCGTGCGGGTGATCGACATAGCGGAACCCGGTGCAGATGATCTCCTGAACGGGGAAGGCACCTTGCCACCGGCGCCGCTGCCGAAGGTGCCTGGCACCCATGAGGGGTTCCGTTTGATGCGCGGCCTGCACGCCACCAGCCGCAGCCACATCTATCTGGCGGAAAATGAAGAAACCGGCGAGCCGGTGGCGCTCAAGTTTCCGTCGCTCGATTTACGCGGAGAGGAAGACTATCTGCGCCGGTTCGCGCTGGAGGAGTGGGTTGCACGCCGGATTTCATCGCCGCATGTGTTGAAGGCTTCCACCTATCCGCAGGGCCGTCAGACGCTTTTTCTGGCATCGGAGTTTGTCGAAGGCCAGACGCTTCGCCAGTGGATGATCGACAATCCTCACCCCAGCCTTGAGACCGTGCGCGGGATTCTGGAGCAGGTGGCCAGGGGATTGATGGCCTTCCACCGCAAGGAAATGGTCCATCAGGACCTGCGGCCGGAAAACATCATGATCGACACGTCCGGCACGGTAAAAATCATCGATTTCGGGTCGGTGCGGATCGCCGGCGTGATGGAAGCCGCTCCTTCGCTCGACAAGGGGGAGATCCTCGGCACCCACCAATATACCGCGCCAGAGGTGTTTCTCGGCTACCTCGGGACTGAGTACAGCGACCAGTTTTCGCTCGGTGTGATCGCCTATGAAATGCTGACTGGGCGTTTGCCCTATGGTGCGGCCGTTGCCAGGGCAACGAGTGAGCGGGCACAGGCTGCACTGCGCTATCGCAGTGCGACAGCTGTCACGGAACGAGTGCCGGACTGGGTCGATGGTGCGCTTTGCCGCGCGGTTCATCCCGTGCCGGGCAAGCGCTACGAAGCGCTGAGCGCCTTCCTGGAAGATCTTCGTCGCCCGAACCCGGCCTTCAGTTCAGATCGTTTTGTCCCTCTGGCGGAACGGGATCCGGTCCGCTTCTGGCAGATCGTCTCTGCTGTTCTCGCGGTGCTCTGCGCCATCCTCTTGTTTCAACTCTTCGGCAATTCATAGGAGATTTTCATGACCGCTCTTACCCGTGAAGACGTTACCAGCATGATCCTGTCGGCGAAGCGCCAGGCGGGGCTCACATGGGAAGGCATTGCCGAAGCGATCGGCATGTCGCCTGTCTGGACCCATTCGGCGGCCATGGGCATGAACGCCATGCCGGAAGACAAGGCGAAGGCAATCACGGAGACACTCGGTCTGCCGCAGGAAGCGGCGCTGGTTCTGCAGGAGAGCCCAACAAAGATCTGGTCGCAGACCGTGCCGACGGATCCGTGCATCTACCGTCTTTATGAAATCGTCGGTGTCTACGGCCCGACAATCAAGGCTTTGATCCATGAGAAATTCGGCGACGGCATCATGTCGGCCATCGATTTCGACATGTCGGTAACCCGTGTTGAGAACCCCAAGGGAGACCGGGTGAAGATCGAGATGTCGGGCAAATACCTTGGCTACAACGCCTGGTAAATCAACAACCGGGATTGATGGCATGACCGAACAAGAAAAAACAATCCGGACCACCTGTCCCTATTGCGGTGTCGGCTGCGGCGTCCTCGCGACCCGGCACCCGGACGGGACGGTGACTGTTGCAGGTGACCCCAAGCACCCATCCAATTTCGGCCGGCTGTGTTCCAAGGGTTCGGCCCTTGGAGAAACGCTTTCGCTGGATGACAGACTGCTCTATCCGGAAATCGACGGCGAACGCGCCAACTGGAATGACGCGCTCGATCTTGTCGCGCGCAACTTTCAGGATGCCATTCGGGAACATGGACCTGATAGCGTTGCGTTTTATGTGTCCGGCCAGATCCTGACCGAAGACTATTACGTCGCCAACAAACTGATGAAGGGGTTCATCGGTTCGGCGAATATCGACACCAATTCCCGCCTTTGCATGGCATCTTCGGTTGCCGGGCACCGCAGGGCATTCGGCTCGGACACGGTTCCGGGAACCTATGAAGATCTTGAACTGGCAGACCTTGTTGTGCTGGTCGGCTCCAATCTCGCCTGGTGTCATCCGGTCCTGTTCCAGCGTCTCGAAGCGGCCAAGGCTGCCAACCCGGCGTTGCGGGTGGTCGTAGTGGACCCGCGCAAGACAGCGACCTGCGCCATCGCCGATCTGCACCTGCAATTGAAACCTGATACGGACGTTGCCCTCTTTAACGGGCTGCTCGCCTTTCTGGCGGAAGCGTTTGTCGTGAATGACAGCTATGTCAATCGCTTCACTCAAGGACTTGAGAAGGCAGTTGAGGCTGCAGGTCCCTGCGAGATCGGCCAGATAGCCGAAAACACCGGCCTGTCACGTCAGGATATCGCACTCTTCTACAAGATGTTTGCCCGGACGGAAAAGACGGTCACTGTCTATAGTCAGGGTGTCAACCAGTCAGTCGTCGGGACTGACAAGGTCAATTCCATCGTCAACACACATCTGGCAACTGGACGGATTGGAAAGCCCGGCATGGGCCCTTTTTCCGTCACGGGTCAGCCGAACGCCATGGGCGGCCGGGAAGTCGGTGGACTGGCCAATATGCTCGCCGGCCACATGGCTTTGGAAAATGCCGAGCACCGCGGGATCGTGCAGGACTTCTGGCAAAGCCCGGTCGTGGCTGATCGGCCCGGCTTGAAAGCCGTTGAGCTTTTCAAGGCCGTGCGGGAAGGCCGGATCAAGGCGCTCTGGATCATGGCAACAAGCCCGGTAGACAGTCTGCCGGATGCAGATGGCGTGGCAGAAGCCCTTGAAACATGCCCCTTTGTTGTCGTTTCGGAAGTAACGCGGGCAGCCGACACGGTTCCCTATGCGAACGTGTTGCTGCCTGCAGCCGCATGGGGTGAAAAAGACGGTACGGTTACCAACTCCGAGCGCCGGATCTCAAGACAGCGCGCCTTCCTGGAGCTTCCCGGTGAGGTTCGCCCCGACTGGTGGCACCTGAGCGAAGTCGCAAGGCGCATGGGCTTTGCCGGGGCCTTTTCCTTTGAAGGGCCAGCCGCGATTTTCCGTGAGCATGCAGCACTCTCTGGGTATCGGAATGAAGGCAGCCGGGATTTCGATATCGGCGCTTATCGGGACGTGACCAATGCCGCTTTCGATGCCCTGGAGCCCTTTCAGTGGCCGCAACCGGCGGGGATGCTACCGGCTGATACGAGGTTCTTTGCTGGCGGAGGATTTTTCACCGAAAGCGGCAAGGGGCAGTTCGTGCCTGTCGTTTTCAAGGCTCCGCGGCAAACAGAGCGCCGCTATCCGTTCTCCCTGAACACGGGCCGGATCCGCGATCAGTGGCACACCATGACGCGCACCGGCAAGACGCCGCGCCTGACCGCGCATTTTGCCGAACCTTTTGCCGAACTCAACCCGATCGATGCCGAAAAGCTCGGGATCGACCCGGCAGATCTGGTGACGGTCAAAAGCTCTTATGGGGCCGTGGTGGTGCGGGCGCTGCTGACAGACCGGGTCGTCCCGGGAGAAGTCTTCGTGCCGATGCATTGGACCGACCAGCTTGCATCGAAAGCCCGCATCGATGCGGTCATGGCGCCTGAGACAGACCCCCATTCCGGACAGCCAGGATCCAAGTTCACGCCTGTGGCGGTGGCAAAAGCGAAAATGGCCTGGTTCGGTTTTGCCGTCTTGCGCCAGCGACCGGAGAAAATCGCTGCCGACTACTGGGCCCTTGCTCCTGTTCCTGGCGGTTACCGGCTTGAGTTCGCGGCGAAAGCCGACGCGGATTTCGCGGAAATCGCAGCTACGTTGACCTCGTCCGGCAACGAGATGACCGATATTTCGGACGGTGCCGCCGGCTGGAGACGTTTGGCTGAGTGGCGGGACGATGTGCTGCAGGCAGCGTTCTTCTTTTCCGCATCCCCGGTGGAAGTCTCGCGCCAATGGGCTTGCGGGCTTCTGGATGAGGGGCCCGTTTCGCCGCAGGAGCGGGCACGGGTTCTTGCCGGACGCGTGCCGGCAGACAGGCCTGATCCGGGAGCGCTGGTGTGCTCCTGCTTCCAGATCGGCTGCAACCAGATTGCCGAAGCCGCACGCTGCGGTGCGACGAGTGTCGGCGCAATCGGTGAAACACTGAAAGCCGGCACAAATTGCGGCTCCTGCCGCTCGGAAATCCAGACGCTTCTCGATGAAATTGCAAAGGAAAGCCTCGATGATGCCGACATTGCGCAAGCCAGCTGAGGTAAAGCGCCGGAGCCGTCCGGCACGCGTGGGGGCTCTTGCAAGCCTGCCGCTGTTCTTTCCGCTTGAAGGAAGAAAAGTCCTGCTGGCAGGCGGCACGGAAGCTGCCGCCTGGAAGGCGGAGCTGCTGGCTGCTGCCGGGGCAGACGTGCATGTTCATGCACAGGAGCTGGAGCCGGCTTTCGAGGCACTTCTTGCGGCCGGCAGCATCAAGGGGCGTTTCATACATCACCGGTCCTGCTGGTCGCAGCAAGGCTTCGAGGGCGCAGCCCTTGCGATTGCCGATGCAGAGAGTGACGAAGAAGCAGAAGCGTTTGTTTTGGCCGCGCGGCGCACGGGAGTTCCGGTCAATGTGATCGATAACCCCGCCTATTGCGACTTCCAGTTCGGGTCCATCGTCAACCGGTCACCGGTCGTGATCGGAATCTCGACCAATGGGGTCGCGCCGATCCTTGGCCAGGCGATCCGACGGCGGATCGAGACGCTGATGCCTGAAAGTCTGCAAGGATGGGCGCAGCTGGCAAGCCGTTTGCGGGAAAAGACGCTTTCCCTGCTGGACGCAGGGGCACAGCGGCGCCGGTTCTGGGAGCGGATCTCCGAACTTGCCTTCTCGGGCAGTTCGGCGCCTGAAGAGGAAGACCATCTCGCCGAAGTACTTCTGGAGGACGCGAGGACGTCTGCTGCAGGCAAAGTCACCCTTGTGGGTGCAGGGCCGGGCGATGCCGAATATCTGACACTGAAAGCCGTGCGTGCGCTGCAATCGGCTGATGTCATCCTCTTCGATGATCTGGTCGATGACGCGGTTCTCGAACTTGCGCGTCGAGAAGCCAGGCGGATGCTGGTCGGAAAAAGAGGCGGTCGGGAAAGTTGCCGCCAGGAAGACATCAACGACATGATGGTTTCGCTGGCACGTCAGGGCAGACACGTGGTGCGGCTCAAATGCGGAGATCCGATGATCTTCGGTCGTGGTGGTGAGGAGCTCGACCGTCTTGCTGCCGAAGGCATCCCGGCAACCGTTGTTCCCGGCATCACTGCGGCTTCTGCCATGGCGGCACGCCTGGGCGTTTCCCTGACGCACCGTGACCATGCTCAGTCGGTCAGGTTCGTCACTGGCCACTCGCGCAAGGGAGATTTGCCGGAAACCGTAGATTGGGCTGCGCTCACCGACCCAGCCACCACGACCGTTTTCTACATGGGGGCGCGCATGGCCGGCCGTATCAGAGACCGGCTTTTTGCCGAGGGTTTGTCCGCAACGACCCCCGTCGTTGCCGTTTCGGGAATATCCCGCACCGACGAAAAGAGTTGGTCGGGAACACTGGACGAACTTGAACGCGGTGTCGATTTGCTCGGACTGGAAGGTCCGGTCCTCATCGGAGTGGGGCAGGTCTTCCGGGCAGCAGGCCGTCAGGCCGGGCAAGGTGAAGGATTTGAATTCCATCAGGTCTTCTCTGTGCGAGGGGAAATAGCCGGAGCTGAAAATCGAGGCATTCGGACACTTGGCAAATCTGCAGCTATTTGATTTGTTTGAGCGGCAAATCAGCTGGTGATCCGAAGCACTGATGAATCGTTCCGAACAAATTTGCGCAGCCCTGCGCAGTGCCATCCTTGAGCGTGCCCTGTTACCGGGCATGAAACTGCCGGAAGATTCGCTGGGTGAGCGTTTCGGGTCGAGCCGGACGATCGTGCGCCAGGCACTGGAACGGCTCGCAGCGGAAGGCCTTGTCGAACTGCGGCGGAACAGGGGAGCCGTTGTCGCAACCCCCAGCCTGGAAGAGGCGCGGGATCTGTTTGATCTGCGATGCCAGATCGAAGACCTCGTGGTGTCCCGGCTGAGCGCTGAATTCTCCCAGAAGCACCTTGATGCGCTGAATGCGCATCTCGACAAGGAAATTGCCGCTGAAAAGGGACCTGAGCCTGTCTCCATCCGGCTTGCCACGGAATTCCACATTCTCATGGCGCAGCTCACGGAAAGTCCGGTTCTGATCCGCTACGTGGAAGACGTCGGCTATAGATGCGGGTTGACGCTGGCGCTTTACTCGCGGCCGCATTCCACTGATTGCGGGATCCAGGAGCACCGGGAAATTATTGATGCTCTTTCCAAGGGCGATGAGGATCGGGCCAGGGATCTCATGCGACACCACCTGGGGGCCGTGGCTGACCGGGCGCTGATCAAGCCCGAAAACAAGGGGCAGGGCATCTATCTCGATGCCCTGGAACCTTACGTTCGCGCCGTTCGAGGAGACGACTAGGCTTCAATGCCCATGCGGGTGAGAATTCGCTCCGCGCTGTCGTTCCAGACATCCATCTTTGTGATCTTGCCGTCATGCACTTCGAACCGATCGACATACCGGTTGCCTTCGAAGGCGGTTCCGTCCGGCCATTCACCGTAAAGCGTCCCGACAGAGTAGACGACAACCCCGTCCGCCCCGCGGGCAACGTCAAAACGGTCCATCTTCTTCTTCACCCAGTTGTACCGCTTCGCGTTAAAGCCGGTCGGACCTGAGGGATGGTTGAATACCCGTCCGCCCGTAAACGTGATCGTCACATCGTCGGCAACGTATGTCGCAGCGAGATCCGGATCGGGTTTCATGGAAGCGTCGAGATATTCCCTGACGATCTGCGCTTCCTCGGGAAGAGTGTCTTTGTTTTCGTCCTGCATGGGGCGTCCTTTTCAAAATGGCCTTCCGGAGCATAAATCCTGTCCGGTTTTTTGCATGCAAGTTTTGTATGCAAAGATTGCATGCAATTTAAGCGAAATTCTGATGTCATCGAAGGTCTGTAAAGGCCGAAATTGGGTAAGTAATTGAAATGTATAGCGATCAGTGAACTGGCATCTGACTTGCTCTTGAAATGGCGTTCGGACGTGTCGTCCGGAAAACCAGAGGAGCCGTTCATGAAATCCGCTTGCAAATTTCCGAAGGTGACACGCCGCGTCCTGATGTCAGGTGCTGTCGGCCTCGCCCTGGCCACCAGCCTGCCGGCCTTCGCCGCCGATACAATCAAGATCGGCCTTGTTGCCGCGCTCAGCGGTCAGTCCGCCAAGTCCGGACAGGCAATTACACGTGGCCTGACCATCGCTATTGACGAGATCAACGAGAAGGGCGGTGTGCTTGGCAAACCGCTTGAACTTGTAAGCCGCGATGACGAAAGCAACCCGGGCAAGGGGCTTGTCGCCGCACGTGAGCTTGTCCAGCGCGAAGGCGTTGCGGCTCTGATCGGCGGTCTGGACACGCCGGTCTCCTTTGCAATCGTTCCCTTTGCAAACCAGTCAAAGGTGCCTTTTGTCGGCCCGTGGGCTGCAGGCACCGGCATCACCAAGAACGGTGCTGAAGAGAACTACATCTTCCGCGTTTCCGCCGTTGATGAATATGTCGATGAAGCGATCACCGAGTATCTGGTCACCAAATACGGCTCCAAGAAACCGGGCATGATCCTCATCAACAACCCATGGGGCGAGTCCAACGAGAAGGGGCTTTTGAAAGCGCTCGAGAAGCGCGGCATGGAGCATGCGGGTATCGAGAAGTTCGAGTCCAATGACGTCGATGTCGTACCGCAGCTCACGCGCCTCAAGGAAAACGGCGCGGATGGCCTGTTTGTGGTGGCAAACGTTGCCCCGACCGCACAGGTGGTGAAATCGCTCGACCGGATGGGCTGGGATGTTGCCATGGCATCGCACTGGGGCCCGGCAGGCGGACGGTTCACGGAACTGGCCGGCAAGAGCGGCGAGAAGCTCCACTTCATCCAGACCTACCTGTTCCGGGAGGGCGATGCGAAGGGCGAGGCCATGTTCTCGAAGCTTCAGGAAAGCTTTCCCGAAATCAAGACCATGGCCGATGTGACACCCGCAACCGGTATCGCCAATGCCTATGACGCCATGCTTCTGCTGGCTGCTGCCATCGAGAAGGCCGGTTCCACCGATGGTCCGGCTATCCGACAGGCGATGTACGACATCGAGAACATCGAAGGCCTGATCAAGACCTACACCGACCCGTTCTCGCCGGAAGACCAGGATGCGATTGCGCCTGAAGACTATGTCTTCGCGCAGTTCGTCGAAGGCGAAATCATCCCGATCGAAGATTGATGATGTCACCTCCCGCGGCATGCCCGCGGGAGGTTTCTTTCTTTTGAATTAGCCCTGATCCCGTTTCACCCGCCAGGACCCACCCATGACCCTCTTGATCGCCGCCCTTGTCACCGGCATTGGCCTTGGAAGCATGTACGGGCTGATCGCGCTCGGCTTTCAGATCACCTATTCCGTTTCTTCCACCGTCAATTTCGCGCAAGGCAGTGTTGTCATGCTGGGCGCGGTTCTGGGCTTTGTCTTTACAGAACGGCTCGGCTTGAACTGGCTGATCGCTTATCCGCTTGCGATCGCCTGCTGCGGCCTTTTTGGCGTGCTTGTTGAAATACTTCTGGTTCGTCCCTTCGTGGAACGCAATTCGGAGGCCTGGCTGATGGCGACCGTCGCGGGCGGCATCTTTCTCGACAACGCCGTTCTCTTCAGCTTCGGCAACGAACCGCGGACATTGTTTTCACCTTTGGCGCAGACCACCTGGCAGTTCGCCGGCACGGGCATCTATCCGCAGCAACTGCTTATTCCGATTGCCGCCATCGGTGTTGCTCTGGCGCTGCACTTCCTGTTCCGCAAGACCTTGCAGGGCAGGGCGCTGCTTGCCGTCGTCCAGAACAATCAGGCAGCACGGCTCATGGGGATCAACACAACCATGATGGTGTCCGGTTCCTTTGCGATTTCGGCGATGCTCGCCGGATGTGCCGGTCTTTTGATCGCGCCGCTGTTTTCCGTGCATTCGGACATGGGAACGCTCTTTGGGCTCAAGGCCTTCGCGGTGGCAATCCTGGGCGGCATGACATCGGCAGCCGGCGTCATGCTGGCAGGCTTTCTCTATGGGGTGACGGAAGCCCTGGTAACGGCCTACCTGGGCTCATCTTCCACCTACATCGTTGTCTTTGCGCTGATCATCCTTGCACTGACATTGAAGCCGGACGGTCTCTTCGGTCGTCCCGCCGTAAAGAAAGTCTGAGGAAGAGCCGTGCCCTTTCTGAACCAGCGAATTCTTCTCGACAGCGCGTTGCTCGTTCTGACTGTTGCAGCCTGTGCGATGGCCGTGACAAGCGGTGGCTACACGCAGTTCGTCATCGGCCTTGTTGCAATCACGACCATCCTGGGGACAGGTCTCAACGTTCTTTATGGTTTGACTGGTCTGGTCTCACTTGGCCAGGTGGGTTTCTTTGCCATCGGCGCTTATGGTGTGGCGGTGTTGACGCTGTCTGGCCTGAGCTTCTGGCTGGCACTGCCCTTGTCCGCACTCGTGGCGGGGATCGCGGGCGTTCTGCTGGCGGTGCCTGCCGTCCGTATGGCGGGGCCGTTCCTGGCAATGGTCACGATTGCCTTCGCGTTCATTGTCGAACACGGCGCGGTGGAATGGCGTTCGCTGACCGGCGGTCAGAATGGCCTCATGGGTTTTCCAATGCCGGAGATCCTGGGCTTCGTGTTCACCGAGCGGGAACTGGTGGTGCTGGCCATCCTGCTTGCCGGATTGTCTCTCTACCTGTTTCGCCGATTGGCCGAAAGCGGTTGGGGCATGGCAATGACGGGCGTACGCGATGCTGAAACCGCAGCCGCCTCGCTTGGATATCGGCCGTTTGCGGTCAAGGCGGCCGCGTTTGCCATTGCGGCGGCGATGGCCGGGCTTGCGGGCGGTCTGTTTGCGCCGTTGATGATGTTCATCGCGCCGAGCAATTTCCCGTTCTCGCAGTCGATCCTGTTTCTCTTCGCAATCCTGATCGGGGGCGCCGGCACCGTGCTGGGGCCACTCGCCGGTGCGCTGGTAACCGTCCTGCTGCCGGAGTTCCTTTCAGATCTTGCAGAATACCGGCTGCTGTTCTTTGGCGGTTTGCTGGTGGGCGTGCTGCTGATTGCGCCTCGCGGGCTGGTCGGCACGGTGGCGTCTTACATTCCGAAGTCGAGCCGAAGCGTGACGCCGGTTTCTTCCGCAGACATCGAGCAGTTCCTCCAGGGCGGGCTTTCCGCAAGTGCACTGGAAATTGAAGACCTCGGCATTTCGTTCGGCGGCGTTCGGGCAGTCGATGGTGTCAGCTTCCGGATCGTGCCCGGCGAGGTAACATCCATCATCGGTCCGAACGGTGCGGGAAAGACCACTGTCCTCAACATGATAGGCGGGTTCTACCGTCCAACGCAGGGAAAGATCCTGCTTGGAAGCCGGGACCTTGCCGGGCTACCGGCCCATGCGGTTGCCCGATCCGGGATTGCCCGGACCTACCAGACGACCAAACTTTTCGAGAACCTGACGGTGCTTGCAAATGTCGTCTCCGGGCTGGGGCGCGGTGCCTTCGGCGACCCGTGGTCCGACATTCAGTCGCCAGATCGTTTGTCGCTGGCGGCAGGACTGTTGCGATACTGCGGCTATGAAGGTGACTTCGACAAGCGTGCCGGTGATCTGCCGCATGTCGACCGCAGGCTGGTGGAGATCGCACGTGCGCTTGCCCTGAAACCCGACATCCTTCTTCTGGATGAACCGGCAGCCGGACTGATGCGAGCCGACAAGGACAAGCTCGCCATGCTGCTGCGGGATATTGCCGACCTGGGGCCGGCAGTTGTGCTCGTTGAACATGACATGGAGCTGGTCATGGGGATTTCGGACCGGATCCAGGCAGTTGACGCCGGCAAGCCTATTGCCTTTGGCACCCCGGCAGAGATCCAGGCAAACGAAACAGTGATTGCAGCCTACCTCGGCACCGGTGGCGCCACGGCCTTCCCGCGCATAAAACCGCTGCATACGGAAGAAACGCCTGTTCTTTCGACACAGAAGCTGACTGCAGGATATGGCGCGGCTCCGGTGTTGAAAGAGGTATCACTCAAGGTGCGGCCAGGCGAAATGGTGGCTCTGCTCGGGGCGAATGGTGCAGGAAAATCGACGTTTCTTTCTGCCGTTTCGGGTCTGCACAGGCCGGTCACCGGAAGCATAATCCTGAATGACGAGCAGACACAGGCCATGCAGCCGCATGAACTCGTCGGGCGTGGTCTTGTGCTGGTTCCCGAAGGCCGCCAGGTGTTTCCGGAACTGACAGTGCGCGAGAACATCGAACTGGGTGCCTACAAGCGACATTCAGATGTCAACAGCTCGGAACTGGAAGCTCATCTGAAGCGGTTTCCGCGCCTGCGTGACAGGTTGCACAGCCGCGCAGGGCTTCTTTCGGGCGGTGAGCAGCAGATGATGGCAATTGCCCGCGGTCTCATGGCAAAACCCAAGATCCTGCTCCTGGACGAACCTTCGCTTGGATTGGCTCCGGCGATGGTTGAGGAGCTTTATGCGATCCTTGGTGAGTTGCGGGACGAAGGCATCACCATTCTGCTTGTCGACCAGATGGCGACGCTTGCTCTCGCCGTTGCAGATTACGCCTACGTATTGGAGCAAGGCCGTATCGTGATTGAAGGCAAGGCTGCGGATCTGGCTTCGGACCCGCGGCTGACGGCGGCCTATCTCGGCGCCGCCAATGAACAGGAAACTCGCATGGAGGCGAGGGTATGAGCGGGCTAGTAATCCGGAACGTCCTGCTGGAGGGCGCTGATGCGGCTGTCGATATTGCTGTTAGGGCCGGAAAGATTTCGGCGATAGGAGCCGACCTGCCCACGAGTGTGGAAGAATTGAATGGCAACGGCGTTCTCCTGGTGCCGGGATTTGTCGAGAGCCATCTTCATCTCGACAAGGCCTGCATTCTCGACCGCTGTCGGAACGAGACAGGCACGCTGGAAGGAGCGATCTCGTCAGTTGCGGAGGCAAAGAAAGGGTTTTCTGAAGAAGACGTCTACGACCGTGGTCGAAAGGTTCTCGAAAAGGCCATTACCCAGGGCACCAACGCCATCCGGACGCATGTGGAGATCGATCCGGGCATCGGCCTGACGGGGTTTCACGCCATTCAGCGGCTGAAGCAGGATTTCGCCTGGGCGCTGGACCTGCAGATATGTGTCTTTCCGCAAGAAGGGCTGATCAACAACCCTGGTACTGCCGAGTTGCTGGAAGAGGCACTCACAGCCGGAGCGGACCTGCTGGGCGGGTGTCCCTACACGGACAGCGATCCGAATGGCCAGATTGGCTGCCTGTTCGAAATGGCCGAACGCCATGATGTCGATCTCGATTTCCATCTGGATTTCGATCTCGATCCATCCTGGCGTCATCTTGATGAAATCGCCCGTCAGACAGTCGCTTTCGGCTGGCAGGGAAGGGTCGCGATCGGCCATGTCACCAAGCTGTCGGCCCTTTCCCGAAAGGACCTTCTGGAGGCGGTGCAAATTCTGAAAAGCGCTGAAATCGCGCTTACCGTTCTGCCGTCGACGGATCTGTTTCTGATGGGACGTGGCAGCGAAAGCCTGGTGCCACGGGGGGTCGCGCCGGCGCATGTCTTTCATGAACACGGCGTTTGCTGCACGGTCGCAACAAACAACGTGCTCAATCCCTTCACGCCCTATGGCGACTGCTCCTTGCCGCGCATGGCCAATCTTTATGCCAATGTTCACCAGCTCGGATCAGTGGAAGACCTGAAGGCTTGTTTTGACATGGTAACGGCTGCACCACGGAGGCTGATCAACAAGGCTCACAGGGTCGAAGTCGGCGAAGCGGCCACCTTCGTGGCGCTGCCGGCCATGAGCGGACATCAGATCGTTTCGGAAATCATCCGGCCGGTCTGGGGGATGAAGAATGGAAAATTCACCTTCGAGCAGGCTCCGGCCAGGTTGATGGGACCATTGGAAGCGCAAGGCCGGACCGAGGAAAGGCGAGCGGCTCTTGTGCCCTAGCTGCTCGTGGACGAGATCACTTGTGCCGTCGTGCTGCCGCGCGTGCGCATGGCGGCACGTTCCTTCATGTATTTTTCCGCCTCGATCATATGACCACGCATGATCATGCGGCAGAGTTCGGCATCACCCGATTTTATCGCCCGCAGCAACTGCACCTGATAGTGCAGTCCCGTTTCGCGCAGGGCAGGGTTCGGTTCCTTGTAGATCGAGCGGCAGACCGTCATGTCGCGTAGCAGGCTGAGCAGGAAGGAACATGTGAAGGCCAGGATCGGGTTCTTGCAGTGCCGGGCCAGTTCTTCGTGAAAATCAAGCTCGGCCAGGCGCTGCGAATATTCTTCTTCCGCCGTCTTCGGCTCGTCCTCGTAAAGCCGGATGCAGCCCTGCAAGGCCTGAAAACCCTCGTCTGTCAGTGTTCCGGCAACCGAGGCGGCAAGTTCCGGCTCAAGCTGTTTCCGGAGTGTGTAGATGTCGGCAATCGTCGGCTGGTCGAACAGGAACAGATTGTCCAGCATACGGATGGCTTCACCCGGCTCCACCGATGCGACGAAGACACCACCGCCCGGACCGCTGCGCGTTGAAATCAACCCCTGGAACTCCAGAACCTTCAAAGCCTCACGCAGTGAACCACGTGACACCCTGACCGTTTCCGGCTGAAGCCATTCGGCGGGGATCCTGTCACCGGGGCGCAGACCGGCTTCGACGATCTGTTCGCGGATCTGCTGGGCAACCATGTCGGGCCGCCGCAGGCGTTTCCGTGTCTTGGGATCTGTCGCTCCTTCGGGAATTCTCATGGCCGGTTAAACTGCATTGCCTTGTTTTTTGGGGAGCCTATGCCTTCCCGAGTGGGTGATAGCAAGCCGCAACGTGATTGTTGCCGCCTTTGGCCTCGTCTGGTGACGGTTTGCCGGCAACGCAGATATCCGTGCGGTGCGCACAGCGCGCGGCAAAGGCGCAGCCTTCAGGGGGATTGTAGGGATCCGGCAATTCGGCAGAGGCGTCTTCCGACATCAGGTCGTGCCGCCCGGGGGCGGGCGCGGAGCGCATTAGAAGATCCGTATAGGGATGTAGCGGCTTGCGGAAGATTTCTTTAGCTGGACCCAGTTCGGCCATCCGGCCGAAGTACATCACCGCCACCCGGTCGCTGACACTTTCCACCACCGAAAGATCGTGGCTGATGAAGATGTAGGTGAGGCCGAAGTCGTCCTTCAGCTTGTCCAGCAGGTTCAACACCTGGGCTTGCACCGACACATCGAGGGCAGACACGGGCTCATCAAGCACGATCAGCTCCGGCCCGGCCGCAAGGGCCCGCGCAATGCCGATCCGCTGCGCCTGGCCGCCGGAGAATTCATGGGGGTAGCGTTCCAGAAACTCCGGCGCCAGGTTGACCGCCTGCAGCAGCTCGGCAAGGCGCTTCTCGCGACCATCGGAATTCAGGTTTGTCAGGTGCTTGAGCGGCGCTTCCAGGATGGTCCTGATGGTCTTGCGCGGATTGAGCGAGGCAACCGGATCCTGAAAGACATATTGAACCTTGCGGGCGAGAGCGTTGCGGTCCTTTTTTGCCAGTGCCGCAAGATCCTCGCCGTTGAAGGTGATCGAGCCAGAAGTCGGCAGATCGAGACCGACGACGAGGCGCGCGAGGGTGGACTTGCCGCAGCCCGACTCTCCGACGACACCGAGGGTCTCTCCCTTCTTTACATCGAGACTGAGACCCTGAACCGCGTGCACGGCGGGAAGATGACCGCCAAAGAGCTTCCGACCGCCGCCGAAAATGCGCTCGACATCCTGAATGGTCAGAAGGGCTTCGCTGTCCACGTAGTTCTGGCTTATCTCGCTCATGCGGTCGCTCCGGAATTCAGCGGAAAGAGGCAGCGCACACCGCGGGTTTCGGAAGACATCTCAAGCTTGATCTCGCCGGTCCGGCAGGAGGTCTGTGCGTGCGGACACCGTGCGGCGAAGGCACAACCGTCCGGCAGGTTGTTGACCACGGGCGGGCGGCCCTCGATTGCATCCAGACGACGGTCCGGCTCGCCCAGAACCGGCACGCATTCAATCAGCTTGGCGGTGTAGGGATGACGCGGGTTCGCCAGAACCTCCTCCGTCGTTCCCGTTTCGACGATCCGGCCCGCATACATCACCGCAACACGGTCACAAAGGGCGGAGACAACGCCGAAATCATGGGTGATGAACAGGATTGCAGCGTTCCGTTCGCGGCGCAGGCCGTTCATCAGCGTCAGGATTTGCGATTGCACGGTGACGTCGAGCGCGGTGGTCGGCTCGTCCGCAATCAGCACCTTGGCATCGTTGGCGAGCGCCATGGCAATGCAGACCCTTTGGCGCATGCCACCGGAAAGCTCGTGCGGGTAGGCGGACAAGCGCTCCTTCGCATTCGGGATCCGCACAAGCGATAGCAGTTCAACGGCCTTCTCCCGTGCTTTCGAGCCGGACATGGGCTGGTGGGTGGTGATCGCTTCCGTCAACTGATCGCCGACGGTGAAGAGCGGGTGCAGCGTTGACAGCGGATCCTGAAAGACATAGGCAACCGAACCGCCTCTGAGGTCCCGGATACGCCGGTCGCTTGCCGCAAAAAGATCTTCGCCGTCGAGATAGGCGGCGCCGCCTGCAATCCGGCCGGGTGGTGTCGGCACAAGGCCCATGATGGACATGGCTGTTACCGACTTGCCGGATCCGGATTCTCCGACCACACCCAGGCATTCGCCCTCTTTCAGGTTCAGATCAACACCGCCGACTGCCTTGTAAACGGAGCTGCCGATCTGGAATTCGGTGCGCATCTGACGGACATCCAGCACACCGCCCTTTTCCGAAGGCGCGGGGATCTCGTCGGGCATGCGATGCACCGCTGTTCGAGAGACCGGCCGGGTGAGGGACCCGGCACGCAGGCGCGGGTCGAGGATATCGCGAACACCGTCGCCGAAGAGGTTGATACTCATGACCAGCGCAAAGATCATCAGGCCCGGAATGATGGAGACATGCGGCGCAGTGAAGAGGATCTTGCGGCCTTCACCCAGCATGGAGCCAAGGTCTGCCTGTGGCGGCTGGGCCCCCAGGCCGAGGAAAGACAGGCCAGCCGTTTCCAGGATCATCCAGCCGACGGTCGTCGACATGGTGATGACGATCACCGGCAAGACGTTGGGCAGAATTTCCAGAAACAGGATTTGTACCGGTGATTTGCCGGATAGCCGTGCCGCGTCAACAAACTCTCTTCGGGATAGCCCAAGCGTGATACCGCGAATGTTGCGGGCAAAGAACGGTATGTTGACGAGCGCTATGGCGTAAAGCGCGTTGAGCAGCCCAGGGCCGAGCACGGCGACAATGGCCAGTGCCAACAGAATGTAGGGAAACGCCATCACCATATCGATGCCGCGCATGATCAGAGTGTCCGTTCGCCCGCCTGCGTATCCGGCGACCAGTCCCAGAAGCGAGCCGAAGAAGGCAGCGATTATTGTTGCCGACAGACCGACGGCAAGCGATATGCGTGTCCCCCAAATCAGCCGCGAAAGGATGTCCCTGCCCAAGTGATCGGTGCCAAGCAGATGTCCTTCGGTAAGGACCGGCAGAAGTCGGTCTGCCGGGGCGGTAACGTCCGGGTTCGCCAGCGGCAGGATCGGCGCTGCCAGAGCGATAAGACAGATCAGTACCAGAACGACAAGGCCGCTGGTTGCCAGCGAATTGTTGAGCAGCAGCGCAAGTGTCCCCGGGCGCGAGGACTTTGCCTTCTCCTTGGAAGGGGCGCTCATGGTCGTGTCACTCATCAGCGCAACCTCGGATCAAGAATGGTCTGCACCACGTCTGCGAGCAGATTGAAGAGAACATAGGCAGCGGCGACCACCAGAACCCCGCCCTGGACCAGCAGCAGATCGCGGGTGGAAATGGCGGTCACGAGCATGGATCCGATGCCCGGCCACTGGAACACCGTCTCGATATAGACAGCACCGCCGATGACAAAGCCGGCCTGGATGCCAATGACCGGCACCACGCCGACGAGGGCCGACTTGAATGCGTGCTTGTAGATGACCTTGCGTTCCGACAGGCCCTTGGCGCGGGCGGTGCGGATATAGTCCTGACGCAGCACTTCCAGCATGGCGGTGCGTGTCAACCGGGCGATGACGCCGGTCGCGACCACCGAAAGCGTCAGTGCGGGCAGGGTGAGGTGATGGATCAGGTCGGGCAAGTCGCCGCCACCATAGATCGCGTACATGCCGGAAGCTGGAAACAGGCGCAGATTGACGGCAAAGACCAGGATCAGCAGCAGGCCGAGCCAGAAAGACGGGGTCGAGATACCGATCAGAACGAGCAGCGTGATGATCTTGTCCGCCCAGCCGTACTGACGGACGGCGGAAACAATACCGGCAAGAAGGCCGAAGATCGAGCACAGGATGAGCGAGGTTCCGGCCAGAATGAGGGTTGCCGAAAAGCGCTCCATCACTTCATCCAGCACCGGACGATTGAGCGTGTAGGAGCGGCCGAGATCACCCTGGAACAGGTTGCCGATCCAGATGACGTATTGCTCGAACAGGGTTTTGTCGAGGCCGAGATCGCGGTTGAGCTTGGCGACATTTTCCGGTGTCGCGTAGGAGCCGAGAATGGCAGTTGCCGGGTCTCCCGGGATCATCGCCATGATCAGGAAGACGATGATCGTCAGCCCGAACAGGACCGGAATGGCAGCCAGCAGACGCTTGGCTATGTAGGAAGCCAATGGTCTCTCCCTCTTTCTGAGTGCGGCCGGCCATTTCCTGAAGCCTTGCCGCCTCCGCAACCTCATCCTGAGGAGCGCATTTATGCGCGTCTCGAAGGATGGGCGGCACACTCCGGAGCAAGTGGCCCATCCTTCGACACAGCGCCTTGCGCTTCCTCAGGATGAGGGAGTGTTGTGTCGCCGGGGTGCGCCTTTACGTTTCCTTCGGCACTTGCTGCGTGCAGGTCCGAATACGAAAATCCCGGCGAACCGTTCAAGGTCCGCCGGGAGACGTGTCGTCTTATTGAGGCTTCTTGACATCCTGAAGCATCAGGAAGAAGGACGGTTGCAGCTTGAAGTCTTCAACCGATGCCTTGGTGACGGCATTCTGTTTCCAGTTGGCAACGAAGACCCAGGGGGCGTCCTCCTGGACGATTTCCTGCATTTCCTTGTAGAGCCTTGCGCGTTCTTCCTGGTTGGTTTCCTCGCGGGCATTTTCCAAAAGCTCGTCCACCTTGGCGTTGGAATAGTAGCCGGAGTTGAACCCGCCCTGTTCGGGCATCGCTTCGGTGCGCAGGGCCAGGAACGGAAGCGTGTCCGGGTCATTGGTCATCCAGGCCATTTCCGCCATGGAAGCCTTGCCTTGCAGACCCGGGTTCACCTTGCCGAGGAAGGTGTTCCATTCATAGGTCTCGATCTTGACCTTCATGCCGACGGCCTGGAGATCGGCCTGGATGGCCGTGCCCATGGCAACCGGGTCGAGCATGCCGGAGCCGCCTTCGGTGACATAGAAAGTAACTTCCTGTCCGGCGTATTCAGCTTCTTTCAGGAGTTCCTTGGCCTTTTCCGGATCGTAGGGATAGGGCTCCAGGCTCTCGTTGTAGGCCCAGGCAAAGGCAGGAGGTGTCGGCCCTGCTGCGACGTCGGCCGTACCTTGCAGGATGTTTTCCACCAGCGCCTTCTTGTTGATGGCGTAGTTGGCGGCCTGGCGCGCGGCCTTGACGTCAAACGGAGCTTCGCGGGTGTTCAGGATCAGGAACCAGACGTGAGGTCCGGCCTGTTCCAGCACATTGAACGTTGAATCGTCCTTGAACTGCTGCAGGCTGTCCGGCGGGACTTCAACCATCACATCCAGTCCGCCGGAGAGCATTTCGGCGATCCGGGTGTTGGCGTCGGTGATCGGACGGTAGATCAGCGCTTCCAGGTCCGGAGCGCCATCCCAGTAGTCTTCGTTCTTGACGGCAACCACCTTGGCGTTGGCTTCCCATTCGGCAAACTTGTAGGCGCCGGTACCGGACGGATTGCGGCCGAAATCCTTGCCGTATTGCTTGACGGCCTCGGGCGAGACGATCAGACCCGTCGGATAGGCAAGGTTCGACAGGAACGGCGCGTAAGGGGCACTAAGGTTGAAGGTGACGGTGGTTTCGTTGTCGACGACCACGTCCTCAACAGTGGAGAAGAAGAACGCGAGAGGGAAGGGACCCGTATCGTGATAGGGGTTTTCCTCGTTCAGCATACGGTCGAAGTTGAACTTCACCGCTTCCGCGTTGAAGGGGGAACCGTCGTGGAACTTGATACCTTCACGCAGCTTGAACGTGTAGGTCTTGCCGTCTTCCGAAATGGTCCAGCTTTCGGCAAGGGACGGTTCGACTTCCAGAGTGCCGTCCTTGTAGCGCACAAGTCCGTCATACAAGTTCACCAGAATGCGGAAATCGTTCACCGCCGTGACGGCGTGCGGGTCGAGTGACTTGGGTTCCGCGATCTGGCCGACAACCAGAACATTGGGCGGAGTTTGCGCCTGCACCTGGGGTGCAAAGGCGAGGAAGGCCGAGGCGAAAGCCGCGGCTAGGAATCTTTTCATGACCATTCCCCTCGTTGTTTCTGACGAATAATTAATCATGATTAATTGCAATTCTGCAATAATTATTTCATATTTATTTTCGCTCGAGGGTTGTGCTCTCGATGCCAGATAAACGCTTAAGCGCTGATAAATAGGGGGAAACAAGGATGCCGCAGCACGCAATCCGTATCGACCCGGAGCGTCTCAGAACGCTTCTCAACGGAGTGAATCGCTTCGGCTTTGTTCCTGAAACCGGCGGCTACACGCGACCAGGCTTCACTCGGGTCGATCTGGAGTGCAGGGATTGGTTCGAGGCACAGATGAGGGCCGACGATCTGCAGGTGTGGAGAGACGGCGCACTCAACCTGTTTGGCCGGTATGGACCTGAGGACGGGCCGTGCGTCATGGCCGGATCGCATCTCGACACCGTGGTCAATGGCGGGGCTTTTGACGGAGCACTCGGCGCCTGTGTTGCGCTGGAATGCGTGCGAACGATGAAGGATGCCGGAATAACGCCCCGGACAGCGATCGAAGTTGCCGCGACTTCCGAAGAAGAGGGCCGTTTCGGGGGCATGCTCGGCTCACAGGCCATAGCCGGGGCGATCACTCCGGCATGGATCGAGCAGGCGATTGATGCCGACGGGGTCCGGCTGCGCGATGCCATGAACAGTCTGGGTCTCGAGCCGATGGACATCCTGAAAGCAGCCCGTCCGGCCGGTTCGATAAATGCCTTTCTGGAACTCCATATCGAGCAGGGGCCGGTTCTTGAAGCCGAAGAATTTCCTATCGGCATCGCCGAGGAGGTTTCCGGTGTCTGTTATCTGGAGTTGGAACTGACGGGAATCGCCAATCATTCCGGGACAACACCCATGCATCTGCGGGCGGATGCATTTGCCGGGCTTTCCGAGCTTGCCGGGACAATTCCGGATCTGATCCAGATGCACGGCACCGACCAGAGCCGGTTTACCATTGGTCATGTCGAACTTTCGCCGAACCATCCCCACACGATTCCAGGTCGTGCAGTCTTTTCGGTGATTCTGCGTGACACGTCGGAAGAGATAATGGTGGGGCTGAAATCGCGTTTTCTGGAAAGCGCCGACATTGTCGCCAACCGGCACCGACTGAAATTGAACAAGACCGAGAGGAGCTGGTTGTCACCGGTTTCGCTGGATAGCGAGCTTGCCGACAAGCTCGCCGACCTTGCCGAACGCAACGAATTACCGGCGCGGCGTATGCCTTCCGGAGCCGGTCACGATGCCCAGACAATGCAGTCTTTCTGCCCTTCCGGGCTGATCTTCGTTCCCAGCCGGGCCGGCATAAGCCATGCTCCCGAAGAACACAGCGACTGGTCGGATATCGAGAAGGGGGCGAACCTCATGCTGCAGGCATTGCTCAACTTGTCCGGCTAACCTGTTTGCTGGTGTCTGCCGGCTTCTGCAACTTTCGCTCTTTCAATGCCGCGCGGGCTCGGCTAGGCTTTTCAAAAGTAAAGCATATCGTTCCTGGCGGGCGCGCCGCCACAAGTGTTGCAAACAGACAGTCCCTATCCATTTTTCAACGGGGGTGCCATGGTTGATCGGATTGCCGGACTAAGGGTCCGTATTGCCTTGAGGTCTGCCGCGACGGTCGGCCTCGTATGCCTTTTCCCGTTGTTGCAAGGTTGTGCACTTTCCGATGCGCCGGTGCTCTTCCCGAAAGGGCCTATCGCGTTGGCGGAACGGGATCTGCTGTTCACGGCATTCGGCATCATGATGATCGTCGCCATTCCCGCGATCATACTAACGCTGCTGTTCGCCTGGCGATATCGCAAGCGTAATGGCAACACCGCGGATTATGCGCCCGAGTGGGATGGTTCCTGGGGCATTGAAGCCGTGGTCTGGCTGGTTCCAGCTGCAATCGTGATTGTCATCGGAACCATTGTCTGGGATGCGACCCACAGGCTTGACCCTTACAAGGCCCTGGCGTCCGACAAGCCGGCTTTCAAGGTGCAGGCCGTCGCACTCGACTGGAAATGGCTGTTCTTATACCCGGAACTCGGCACGGCCAGCGTGAATGAACTGGCCTTTCCCGCAGACAGGCCGCTAACCATAGAGATCACCTCCGACACGGTCATGAATTCACTGATGATCCCCGCACTCGGTGGCCAGATCTACGCCATGGCGGGCATGCGCTCCGAACTTAACCTGATCGCAGATGGTCCAGGCACCTTCAACGGCCGCAACACAATGTATTCCGGCGACGGCTTTTCCGACCAGCACTTCAAGGCTCATGCCATGAACGAAGCGGATTTCGCCGCCTGGAAGGAAAAGGCAACAGGATCCGCTGATGTGCTGGACGCCAAGACATATGTGGACCTGCACAAAAAGAGCGTTGCCGATCCAGTCCGGCATTATTCGTCTTACGAGACGGATCTCTTTTCGATCATCCTGCGCAAATACGCGCCGATTGTCGGCCCTTACGAAAGCAAGGCCGCCGAACTCATCTGCCGGGGGGCTGTTTGATGCTGGGACGTCTTACGATTGAGGCCCTGCCGTTCTATTCCTGGGTGGCCATGGGTGGGGCGGCAGTAACTGTTGGCGGCGGTATTGCCGTGTTCCTGCTGATCACCTGGCTGCGCGCTTGGAAAGTTCTCTGGACAGACTGGCTGACCAGCGTCGATCACAAAAAGATCGGCATCATGTATGTGGTGCTGGCTCTGGTGATGCTGGTGCGCGGGTTTGTCGATGCTCTCATGATGCGGGCGCAACAGGCGGTTTCCCTGAACAGCGAAGGTTATCTTCCGCCGGAACATTTCGAGCAGATTTTCTCCTCCCACGGCACGATCATGATCTTTTTCGTGGCCATGCCGTTCCTGACCGGGCTCATCAACATCATCGTGCCGCAACAGATCGGCGCGCGGGACGTCGCCTTTCCGTTCCTGAATTCCGTCAGCCTCTGGATGACGGCAGCCGGTGCGGCTCTGGTGCTGATATCGCTTGTGGTCGGCAAGTTCTCGCAAGCCGGCTGGACCGGATATCCTCCATATTCCGGGGCTGAATACAGTCCGGGTGTGGGGGTCGACTACTGGCTATGGGCGCTGATCATCAGCGGGGTGGGCAGTACGCTCTCAGGCATCAACTTCATCGTGACCATCGTCAAGAACCGCTGCCCGGGCATGACTTTCATGCGCATGCCGATGTTCACCTGGACGACACTGTGCATTTCCATCCTGATTGCCTTCGCCTTTCCGGCGCTGACGGTGGTCGCCGGTCAGTTGACACTCGATCGCACGCTCGGCTTCCATTTCTTCACCAACGGTGACGGCGGCAACATGATGATGTTTGCCAACCTGCTGTGGATCTGGGGTCATCCGGAGGTCTACATCCTGATCTTGCCGGCCTTCGGTATTTTTTCCGAAGTGGTGGCGACATTCTCGCGCAAGCGACTGTTCGGTTACACTTCACTGGTCTATGCGACCGCCTGTATCGCGCTGCTGTCGTTCACAGTCTGGCTGCACCACTTCTTCACGATGGGCTCGTCTGCCAATGTGAATGCCATATTCGGCATCGCGACGATGATCATCGCGGTGCCGACGGGGGTGAAGATCTTCGACTGGCTGTTCACCATGTACAAGGGCCGGATCGAGTTTCACACGTCCATGGTCTACACCATCGGCTTCATGGTGACCTTCGTCATCGGTGGCGTGACCGGTGTGCTGCTGGCCCTGCCGCCCGCCGACTACCTGATGCACAATTCCACCTTCCTGGTGGCGCACTTCCACAACATGCTGATCCCGGGCGCTCTTTTCGGTTATTTCGCCGGCATGAACTACTGGTTCCCCAAAGCCTTCGGTTTCAAGCTGGACGCCAAATGGGGCATGCGGTCCTTCTGGTGCTGGATCATCGGTTTCTATCTCGCCTTCATGCCGCTCTACGTCCTTGGCTTCAAGGGCATGAGCCGGCGGATGGAGCATTATGCCGACCCCACCTGGCAACCCTTTCTGATCGTCGCTGCGATCGGGGCTCTGTTCGTCCTGTGCGGCATCGCCTGCATCGCCATCCAGCTTTACGTTTCGGCCAGGAAATGGGGATCCGCCAGGGACATCACGGGGGACCCGTGGAACGGTCGTACCCTGGAATGGGCGACGTCCTCACCGCCAGCTGCCTATAACTTCGCGGTTCTTCCCGAGGTGACCGATATCGACGCGTTCCACGACATGAAGATCCGGGGGGAGGCCTATCAGCCGCCGCAGCATTACGAAGACATCGTCATGCCGAAAAACACCTGGATCGGCCCGGTGCTTGGTGCGCTGGCATTTGTGCTCGGTTTTGCCTTCATCTGGTACATCTGGTGGCTCGTCGCCCTGAGCTTCGTGCTGTCCCTCGTATGTGTCGGTATCCGGGCGTCCGACGACAACAGCGAATTCGTGTTGCCGGCAGCAGAAGTCGCCCGGATCGAGCGTGAACGCCTCGCTCAGATCTCGCCGGCCGACCTGCACGACATGCGCGATTTTGTGCCGCGCGGTGCCGCCTCTGGCGCACCGTTGTCCGGAACGGTTTGAGGGAGGGGCCGATGTCTGCTGCAATCATCCTTGAAGAGGAAGAGAAGCACTCCCTTCATTCCAGGGAATTCGGGTTCTGGATCTATCTGATGACCGACGCGGTCATCTTCGCGCTGTTGTTTGCGACCTACGCTGTCCTGTCGGAAAATTCCGCAGCGGGTCCGACGTCAAAAGAGCTCTTCGATCTTAGCAGGACTGCCGTTGAAACCGGCTTGCTGCTGGTCTCCAGCCTGACGTTCGGGATGGCGAACATTGCGCTGATGAACGACCAGAAGGGCCGCGTGGTCCAATGGCTCTTTGTGACCTTGCTGCTCGGCTTCGCATTTCTGGCAATGGAGCTGAGTGAATTTGCCGGCATGATCGAAAAAGGTGCGGGTCCGGAGGTAAGCGGCTTTCTGTCCGCCTTCTTCACGCTGGTGGGCACACACGGACTGCACGTTGCGTTCGGGGCACTCGGGATCGTGGTTATGATTGGCCAGATCATGGTCAAGGGCTTGACGCCGCCGGTTCGTTCCCGGTTGATGCGGCTCGGGCTGTTCTGGCATTTTCTCGATATTGTCTGGATCGGGATCTTTTCGGCGGTCTATCTGCCGGGCGTTCTATAGGGGGCACATATGAACCATTCCGCTGAACGCAGCCTGTCTACCTATCTCACCGGGTTTGTGCTTGCAGTTGTGCTGACGGCAATTCCCTTCGCCCTGGTCTGGGGCGGACTGCTCACAGGCAGTGCCGTATATTTCGTCATCGCTGTTGCCGCGGTTCTGCAGGTGATCGTTCACCTGGTATTTTTTCTACACATCGACCTGAAATCCACCCCGGTCGAAAACCTGTTCTTTCTGGCCTTTGCCGCGGTGCTCATTTTCATCATGGTCGGCGGCAGTCTCTGGATCATGATGGATCTGCATCACCGCATGCAGTGAATGCTGGTCGCCATTGAGGCGTCTCGCCGCAATCGACGACCAGCCTGTCCGAAAGGGAGAATGACATGAGATGCTATCGCAATCCGCTTGCCGGAAGTCTTCTGGCCGCAGGGCTGATGCTGGTCGCTACCAATGGTGCACTTGCCGACTGTCAGGCGGACATCGACAAGGTTGAAAATGCCGTTACCCACTCCGAGAGGGAGGGTATCGACATCACTGTTGCAGAGAAGATGCGCGCACTGCTCCAGGAAGCGAACAAGGAACGGCACGCAGGCAACGAAGCAAAATGCCAGGAGCTGATCAACCAGGCAAAATACATCGGCGACGTGGAATGACGACCGATAATGTATCTGTTCCACTGGTCGGTTTGCTGCGCTTGAGGTAAGAGAACCCGTTCCGGAACAGGTGTGGGGAAACATGATTTCGGTCGTTCTTGGATGAAATCGTGCCGGGACATGGCGATTGTGGGCGCCGGCATTGCCGGCTCGATCGCAGCTCTGGAACTTGCTGATCGCGGTAACCGCGTCGTGCTTTACGATGCGGGGGCAGAACCGCTGACTGCGGCGTCGCTGGTCAACGAAGGCAAGATCCATCTCGGGTTCGTTTACGGCGGGGACAGTTCAGGTCTGACCGCACGGCGCATGATCGACGGCGCGCTTCAATTCCGGTCCATCGTGTGCCGGTGGATGGCGCAAGACCTTTTCGCTTCTTCCGTAACGCAGCCATTCGATTATGCCGTTCCCGAGGGGTCTCAGCTTTCCGCGGGTGCGGTAGAACAGCACTTTGTGCTGGTGCAAGACATCCTCCGCGAGCGGCTAGCGGCACCAAATGCAGACTACCTCGGCGAAGTGGATCTACCGGCCTTCCGGCGCCTGACCTCCCATCCTTATGGCTCTGACGCTGGCAAGATCGAGGCGGCCTTCGGAACGCCGGAACGATCCGTCGACACTCGAGCCATTGCTGATTCACTGCGCGCAGCGGTTCTTTCTCACCCGCGAATCGAGTTCCAGTCCAATCACAGGGTGACGCGTTTCGAGACAAGCCGGTCCGGATGGCAAGTGGTTGGTGAACATCGCGCTGACGGACCATTCGACCGGGTGCTCAACGCCGCCTGGGAGCAGCGCCGCTTTCTTGATCATGCCAGCGGCTTTGCTGATGATGCCTCGTGGTTCCTGCGCTACAAAATGGCGGTACTGCTGCCGGATGTTGTCGAAGATCTGGCGAATGTTACGCTCATGTTGGGGCGATACGGGGATGTCGTGCGGTATGAGACAGGCCGGGTGTATCTGTCCTGGTACCCGTCGATGATGCTCGCCAGCACACGCGACCTTTTGCTTCCGCACCCAGAGATCGCTTCTTCCCGAAAGGCCGAAATTGTGCGCAGTTCCGTTGCCGCACTTGCAGCCTACTATCCGAAGTTAGCTGAGTTCCTGCGCTTTCCCGAGACGGACGAAGCACCGTTGATCGGCGGAGTTATCGACGCAAGGGGTGCAAGTGATATCGACGATCGCGTGAGCGATCTGCACAAGCGCAGCAGAATAGGCCCCAGCCTCGTGGCCGATGGTTATTGCAGCCTTGATCCGGGCAAATACACGACCGCACCGATGTTCGCGCTTGAAGCGGCGGACGCGCTGGCATCTTCAAGCCAGGTTCAAAAAGTCATCGCCTCATGAAGTTTCCTGCAATATGGCCATGGAAACGGCCTCGTCTGACAATCTGTATTCCTGCCTACCGGCCGAACGGGTTTCTTGAACGGGTGCTTGCGTCGGTGCAGGAGCAGAGCTTTCGCGACTTTCGTGTTGTCATTTCCAATGATGGCGGTTTCGAACGGGAAACCTTCGAACCGTTCCGGCGCGTGGCAAACGTGCGTATCTACCATCAGCGAGGACGACTCGGCTGGGTGGAAAACGCCAATTGGCTGATCAGAAGGGTGAGGACGCCGTATTTTGCCATCCTGCCGCAAGACGACACCATTGAGCCGGACTATTACGCCACGCTTGTGGATCTTCTGGAAAAGACACCTGCTGCCGGAAGCGCTTGCACCGCAATTCAGACCGTCGGCAGGCCGGATGAACACATCATCCGCAGCAAAAGCGTGAGCGGAGACCTGGAAGCGCGGATCAGTCAGGTGTTCGGGATGAGTTATGCCGGCGTCAGTTTTCGGGCGGTCAACCGGACACCGCCAAACCTTCGTGATCTGACCGTTCCCGGAAACCGGTTCGACAACATGTTCGCCGACAGTACCTGGATCATGCGCCAGGCGATCCAGGGAGAAATGCTTTATCTCGACCGGCCGCTCTACAGGAAGCTCTACCACGACGGCAACACTCACACGAGCTGGCTGGAAACACCGGCGAAAACCCTTGCATCCGCCTGGATGCGTTATTGCCAGCAAATGGCATTCCATGCGGCACGGTCCGTGGCTGACGAGTACCAGCGCGAGGCCATATTCGATCTTGCCTGCGAGCGGGTCTTTTCCAGAAACAGCGAGTTGAGACCGCTAGCCGTCGGCACGGCATTCGACGCGATCTGGAGCCAGAGTGAACTGGATCTGCGCCAGGAAGGTATGAAGAAGATGCTGCGGCGTTCATTGATGCAGCGCCAGGCTGGCTGCAACGCGTGGCGAGAACATATGGTCCGTGTCGCCCGAGGCACGCGATAGCAAAGTGCCAGCGGCGAGCGACACAATAGAGTTTCAAGCTGAATGGGGGGGGAATGGTGCCGGCAGCAGGATTCGAACCCGCGACCCCGAGATTACAAATCACGTGCTCTACCAGCTGAGCTATACCGGCGCCGGGGATGGCTTCTACCAGATTGGGCGCACTTGTCCATGCCTTGATTTGCATTTTTCGATTCTGATTCCGGAAAACCAGCTAAACCTCTCTGATAATTTCGAAAATTGGGTAGCCGCTGTGGATAGTTTCGCGTGTGCAGAGTTTCTGCGACCCAGAAATTCAGTATCGCGACGTCTCGATTCCAATGTCATTCCTGCAAATTTAGGGAAGCAGTTGTGGCGTAGGCGCAATCAAGAGGCATATTTCTCGGTCAGAGGGGCAGCGCGCGGCCATCTTGCCAGTTCCCTGGAACGGAATCATTTCCTTGCCTTGGCATAATAAGCTCGCGCAGCACATCAAGCACTGATCCGCATAGCCGATGTGCCCCTGATCAAGGTGGACGCTTGGCGACGTCCAAACTGCGGCATCCGCCAATCCAGCGTTCGCAAGCGCTGAAGGGGCTCTGCGAAGAGGGGGCGGCAGCTTGCATGAACCGGGTTTTGCACCCATAAATGCGCACTCTGAATATCAGCCTGTCGCTTTCTGCGCGGGCTCCTCTGGTTTTACCGGAAGGCAGGCTGGATAGACCAAACACTGTTCGGTCCTGTCATCACTTCCGTTTCACCCTCAGTGGAAAATCTGCCGTGACACATGTGGTTCTGCCCGAAATCATGTGCGCCAATTGGATCGATTTAAATGACTGAAGCGCAGCGCATCTGCCTCATTTTCTATCTGCAGCCGATCGCACTCGGGGCTTGGCTGCCGCATATTCCAGGCGTCCAGACCACGCTTGGACTGACCAACAGCGAGTTGGCGATTGCGCTTGTCGGGGCGCCGGTCGGTACTTTGACAACCTTGATGATCGCGGGGCGCATTGCAGGCTGGATCGGTGCCAAGCGGATCACGCTGGTCTTTTATCCGGTCTTTCTTCTCGCCATGCTGTTGCCCTTCATGGCGACAACCCAGTGGCTTTTGATGGCCGCGCTCGCGCTTGTCGGCGGATCGATGTCCATCCTGGAACTCGGGCTCAACGTTCTGGCTGACGATTATGAGACGCGCACCCATCACAAGATCATGAGCAGAGCCCATGGCTGCTGGAGCTTCGGACTTCTGTCTGGAACGCTGATTGGCTCGGCTGTGGCGGGTTTTGCCCTGTCGCCCCTTGTGGCCGGTATCGCGATCGCGATCCTGGTTCAGGCCCTGGTGTTGCCTGTAATCCTGCGGTTGCCTTTGCCGCCCGAAGGGCAGTCGGCCAAACCCGAGCAACGCGGTTTCCGGGTGCCACATCCGGTTTTGCTAGGCGTCTGTTTTTTCACTTTTGGAACGACATTGGTGGAAGGGGCCGTTGCGGATTGGGCTGCGGTCTATCTCCGGGATGCCTTTGCCGCCAATCCGGGCCTCGCCGGGCTGGGCATATCGATCTTTTCGCTGTGTCTGGCTTCGACCCGGCTCATGGGAGACCGCTTGCGCCAGGTTGCGGCGCCAGGACGCCTGGGGCAGGTGCTTGCGCTCATCGGACTGATCGGTCTGAGCCTGATATGGCTTGCACCGAACGCGCCGATTGCACTTATCGGTCTGGGAGTTCTGGGATCGGGAGCAGCGCTCGCGTTTCCTCTTGGAGTGACCGCGGCATCCGCAGCGCCAGGAGGAAGTGCGGCTTCCAATGTCGCCGTGCTTTCCTTTGTGGCTCTGCTTGGCTTTCTGGTCGGGCCGCTCACCATCGGGCCGCTCGCCGATGCCTTCGGTATTCGGGCGGCTCTCATGGTGCTGGCACCGATGATCGGTATCAGTCTGCTATTGGCGCCTTGCCTGACCCGGTCGGAGGCGACGCGGGCGAACAGAACTGCCGCCAGTTCCGTGACTGCAGCGCGCGGAGAGGTGCTTTGAATCGGATGGTGAAAGGAGAGGGGCCTTACAGCCCCATTTTCATCCGCGCCACATAGAGTGACAGTACAGCGGCATTTGAAACATTGAGCGAGCGAATCTCGCCCGGCATGTCGAGGCGGGCTGTCAGGCCGCAGGCTTCGCGCACACCCTGACGCACGCCTTTTCCCTCCGAGCCCAGCACCAGAACTGTCCTGTCGCTGAACGGTGTCTGTTCAAGACTTGCCGGGCCATCGCTGTCGAGGGCAATGCAGGAAAAGCCTTCGTCCTTCATCTCGGCAATGAAGCGGGCCATGTTTTTCACCCGGACATGTTTGATCATGTCGAGTGCACCGGAAGCGGATTTCGCCAGAACGGAGCCTTCTTCCGGTGCGTGGCGTTCGGTTGTTACCACCGCATCGGCATCGAGCGCGACAGCCGAGCGCAGGATTGCGCCTACATTGTGCGGATCCGTGACCTGGTCAAGTGCCAGCACGAGCCGCGCACCTTTCAGATGCTCGGCGCCATAAGCGGGCAGGGGATCGGCTTCCAGAATCATGCCCTGATGGACAGCATCCTTCGTCACCATCCGGTCCAGCGCGCGGGGCATCATGGATTCGACAGGAACATCGATCTTCACGCCACGTTCTTCGAGGCGGCGAACGGCATTGTCCGTTGCGAACAGCTTCAGCCGCTTGCGATCCTTGTTGGCAAAGGCCGCTTCCACGGTGTGGAGGCCGTAAAGCAGCACCGGGCCTTCCGGGGGGAGGCCCGGACGGCGCGGCGCAGGTTTGCCACCGAACTTCTTGTTGCCACGAAAGCCCGGCTTGCCGGCTGGGCGCGAAGGTTTCTTGTCGTCACTCATGGCGCAGCTCTACCGGGATTTCCACGTCAGGAAAAGAGGGAAAGACAGTGCGACTGTTCCATATCCATTGCCTCAAGAGGGCTTCAGGATCATGCAGCTGACGGTGCCATGGGCGATCAGTTTGCCGTTCGCGTCTCGCAGATCGCCTTCGGAGGTCGCCAGGCGGGAGCCGCGGTGAACGATCCGCCCCTCGCAAACCACTTCTCCGCTGGTTTCAAGCAGCGGGCGAACCATGTTCACGTTGAGCGATGTGGTGGTGTAGAATTCGCCGGGCTGCAGCGTGGTGTGTACCGCGCAGCTCAGCGCCGTGTCGATCAGCGTCGAAATCCAGCCACCATGGACCGTACCGAGCGGGTTCAGGAACTCGCGCGCTGGCTGGCCGGTGAAGACGGCCCGGCCTTCGGAGAATTCCTTCATCCTGATATTGGAATGCACCATGATCGGCGGGGCAGGCAGATCGCCTGCCATCATGCGCTCGAAGATATCAAGCCCGGTCATGGTGGCAAAGGCTGCCTTTGGAAGCGCGCCAAGGGTGTGGGTCTTGCCGTTTTCGGTCAGGGTCTGGGGATCGCTCATGATTGGTGTCCTGAAAGGGTGGTCTCGTCGGGGTCTGATTGGGAGGCAGTGTCTGCGGCAGGTTTTTCCTGGCTTTCCAGAATGTGAACCGCCTTGCGCAACGTGGACATCTGGGTGCGAACGGCATCAGCGCCGTCCGGGCCAAGCAATGTGCTGACCTCTTCTTGTGCCTTGAGCCAGGTGCGGTGGATCTCAATCACCTTTGCCTCGCCCAGTTGTGTCAGCACAGGAAGAACCTTTCGGCCTTTGCCATCTTGTCGGGTTACAAGACCGGCAACTTCCAAAGGCTTGAGGTTTCGGGCCAGCGTGGATCGGTCGATGCCGAGAAAACGGGCGATCTCTGCCGCCGAACTTGCAGATCCGTCGGCTATGGCAGCCAAAAGCTGGGCCTGGGTCAGTTCAAGGCCGAGAACTGCCATGTGCCTATTATAATGACGGGTCAGAAGATTGGCGGTGCGCCGGGCGGCGTGACCGAGGCAGGTTCTGCCCATGTGCTGGAAATCGATATCTTTGAGGGAAGATGACATTTGTTGTAGGTACAACAACAAAAGAATCTGCTCAAGGGTGCAGTCGTGTCCGACTGGTTTTTCAAAAGGGCAGCAGGTGCAGGCATTGGCACAAATGGCCTCGTCAAAGGAACGGGCGCGTTGATGAAAGTTGTCCACAGGCTGGGGTCGCGTGAAGCCGGATTTTCAGCAAAACGCAGGGGAACCGTGACATCGCAGCCGTGCTGCGGCAATCTGGTGGTGCCATCGGCCTTGGCAATAGCTCACGTTCGAAGCGTCTGTTTCGAGCGTCCTGCTGATTTTGTTCAATTCTTTGCAAAATCGACGTTGACAGGGCGGGGCCCTATCTGCATAACACGCGCCACGGGATTGCTCGCCCCTTCCGGGCGGGCTCTTCGGTAAGCCATCCTGATCGCTTCGGCGTGAAGCAGGACGAGATGGAGGAGTGCCCGAGTGGCTAAAGGGGACGGACTGTAAATCCGTTGGCTATGCCTACGTTGGTTCGAATCCAACCTCCTCCACCATCGTTCCTGGTTCTCTCGTTGTGCGGGTGTAGCTCAATGGTAGAGCAGCAGCCTTCCAAGCTGACGACGAGGGTTCGATTCCCTTCACCCGCTCCATCATGGGTGCTGATCGGAGTGTCCGGAACGGAAGGCTCTTTCGCCCGGAAATCCTGACAAGAAGTTCAACGGGAAGCAATTCGTCGCTCGCGGATCTGTCCAAGGCGCCGGAACGCGTCCCGCCTCGACCTAATTCGACCGAACCGAGTATTGGACAGAGAGCGACGCCGATGGCGAAGGAAAAATTTGAGCGCAACAAGCCGCACGTTAACATTGGCACGATTGGCCACGTTGACCACGGCAAGACGACGCTGACCGCAGCAATCACCATGACGCTGGCTGAAACCGGCGGTGCGACTGCAAAAGCTTACGACGAAATCGACGGCGCGCCTGAAGAAAAGGCTCGCGGCATCACCATCTCCACGGCCCACGTTGAGTATGAGACGGAAAACCGTCACTACGCACACGTCGACTGCCCTGGTCACGCCGACTACGTCAAGAACATGATCACCGGTGCAGCGCAGATGGACGGCGCGATCCTGGTCTGCTCTGCCGCTGACGGCCCGATGCCGCAGACCCGTGAACACATCCTCCTGGCTCGCCAGGTTGGTGTTCCGGCTCTGGTCGTGTTCATGAACAAGGTTGACCAGGTCGACGACGAAGAGCTTCTCGAGCTCGTCGAAATGGAAATCCGCGAACTGCTGTCTTCCTATGAATTCCCGGGCGACGACATTCCGATCGTCAAGGGTTCTGCACTGGCAGCCGTTGAAAACCGCGATCCGGCCATCGGCCGCGATGCGATCCGTGAGCTGATGGCTCAGGTCGACGCGTACATCCCGACCCCGGAGCGTCCGAAGGACCTTCCGTTCCTGATGCCGATCGAAGACGTCTTCTCGATCTCCGGCCGTGGTACGGTTGTGACCGGTCGTGTTGAGCGCGGCATCGTGAAGGTTGGCGAAGAAGTCGAAATCGTCGGCATCAAGGACACGCAGAAGACCACGGTCACCGGCGTTGAAATGTTCCGCAAGCTGCTGGACAGCGGCGAAGCAGGCGACAACATCGGCGCGCTGATCCGCGGTATCGCACGTGAAGACGTTGAGCGTGGCCAGGTTCTTTGCAAGCCGGGTACTGTTACCCCGCACACGAAGTTCAAGGCCGAGGCTTACATCCTCACCAAGGAAGAAGGTGGTCGTCACACCCCGTTCTTCACCAACTACCGCCCGCAGTTCTACTTCCGTACGACGGACGTGACCGGTGTGGTGTCCCTGCCGGAAGGCACGGAAATGGTGATGCCGGGCGACAACGTCTCCGTCGAGGTTGAGCTGATCGTGCCGATCGCCATGGAAGAAGGCCTGCGCTTCGCTATCCGCGAAGGTGGCCGTACCGTCGGCGCTGGCGTCGTCGCATCCATCATCGAATAAGATGATTTCGGGCTGCCGGGCCTTGTGCCCGGCAGTCCCGCCTCTTAAGTCTTGCGATGTGCGGCTTCAGAGGGTATCAGGAGCAAGTTCGCCCAGGCGGACTTCTGAAGGGGTATAGCTCAGCTGGTAGAGCGACGGTCTCCAAAACCGTAGGTCGCGGGTTCGAACCCTGCTGCCCCTGCCAATTTGCTCTTGATTAATCTGCCTCGAGGGCTTAAAGAGTTTCCTCGAGTGAGGCGCGCGAAGTTTTTCGCGCGCCCACTCGTATTTAACAGACCGGAATCGGAATGGCGAAGACCAATCCCTTTAAATTCATCCAGGAAGTACGCGCGGAAACGTCCAAGGTAACTTGGCCGACGCGCAAAGAAACAGCAGTGACCACTGTCATGGTTTTCATCATGGTTGTGATCGCGGCGATCTTTTTTCTCGTGGCAGATCAGTTGATGGGCTTCGGGATCGGCTATCTTCTGGGTGTCGGCGGCTAATTTCAGTCAGCCGCCCGGGCGACTGTCCGGTTTGAAGACAAAGAACAAGAAACGGAACTGAGATCCATGGCCAAGCGCTGGTACATTGTGCACGCCTACTCCAATTTCGAGAAGAAGGTCGCCGAGTCCATCCGCGAAAAGGCCGAGCAGAAGGGTCTGTCCGACCTGTTCGAAGAGATTCTCGTTCCGATGGAAAAGGTCGTTGAAGTGCGCCGTGGCCGCAAGGTCGATGCAGAGCGCAAGTTCTTCCCGGGCTACGTCCTGGTGAAGATGGAAATGACCAACGAGGCTTTCCACCTCATCAAGGATACTCCGAAGGTAACCGGGTTCCTGGGCGCGGATCAGAAGCCGATGCCGATCCCGGAAAAAGAAGCAATGCGCATCATCAACCAGGTGCAGGAAGGCGTGGACCGGCCGAAGCCGTCCGTGACTTTCGAGGTTGGCGAGCAGGTGCGTGTTTCCGACGGTCCGTTCGCGTCCTTCTCCGGCCTTGTCGAGGAAGTGGATGACGAGCGTGCGCGTTTGAAGGTGGCCGTGTCCATCTTCGGCCGTGCAACGCCGGTGGAACTGGAATTCGGTCAGGTCGACAAGCTCTGATCGTTTGCTGCCCCGAGGGGTGGCTTGAGAGCTCGGTCGCAGTGTCCACAAGGATGCGGCATCCGGGATGAAAGGGTGGAAGGTTCCGGAACTCTTCGCCGGGTTCCAACAGGGCCGAACCACCAACTCCCAATCAGCTGAAGAGCCATTCAGCTGTTAATGACTGGAGAGAAACATGGCGAAAAAAATCGAAGGTTTCCTGAAGCTTCAGGTGCCGGCAGGTTCCGCTACTCCGTCGCCGCCCATTGGTCCGGCGCTCGGTCAGCGTGGTCTGAACATCATGGAATTCTGCAAGGCCTTCAACGCCGCTACGCAGGATGCTGAAAAGGGCGCACCGTGCCCGACCGTGATCACCTACTACTCCGACAAGTCCTTCACGTTCGAAGTGAAGACGGCTCCGGTCAGCTTCTTCCTGAAGAAAGCTGCCAAGCTGCAGAAGGGCTCCCAGACCCCGGGCCGTGGCACGGTTGGTTCTGTGACCAAGGCACAGGTGAAGGAAATCGCCGAAGCCAAGATGAAGGACCTGAACGCCAACGACATCGACGCAGCTATGCTGATGGTCGAAGGCTCCGCCCGCTCCATGGGCCTCGAGGTAACGGAGTAAGATCATGGCGAAGGTTGGAAAGCGCATCCAGGCAGCTCGTGAAGGTATCGACCGCAACAAGCTGTATTCCCTGAACGAAGCCATTGGCCTCGTGAAGGACCGTTCCAAGACCAAGTTCGACGAAACCGTTGAAGTTGCGATCAATCTCGGCGTTGATCCGCGTCACGCAGACCAGATGGTCCGCGGCGTGTGCATCCTGCCGAACGGCACCGGCAAGACCGTTCGCGTTGCTGTGTTCGCTCGCGGCGACAAGGCCGAAGAAGCCAAGGCTGCTGGCGCCGACATCGTCGGTGCAGAAGAGCTGGTTCAGGAAGTTCAGGGCGGCAAGATCGACTTCGATCGGTGCATTGCAACTCCGGACATGATGCCGCTCGTCGGTCGTCTCGGTAAGGTTCTCGGCCCGCGCGGCCTGATGCCGAACCCGAAGGTTGGTACCGTGACCCCGGACGTCAAGTCCGCCGTCAACGACGCCAAGGGCGGCGCTGTTCAGTTCCGCGTTGAAAAAGCCGGTATCGTTCACGCTGGCGTTGGCAAGGTGTCCTTCTCTGAAGAAGCGATCACCCAGAACGTCAAGGCTCTGCTGGACGCCGTTCAGAAAGCCAAGCCGACTGGCGCAAAAGGCACCTACCTGAAGCGCATCGCCGTGTCCTCCACGATGGGCCCGGGCGTAAAGGTCGATCTCGCCACCGTTGCTGGCGAATAATCCGGTCTTTCCGGATTGATACGAGATTTCGGCTGTAAGGCCGAATAGACCCGGCGGCTTGCTGCCGGGTTGCCCTGTCCGAGACTGCAGGTGCCGGGAAACCGGCTTAAGCCAAACAAGGCCTGCATAGATGGGTGAGAACCGAATTTCCCACCGATCCGGTGGAAAACCTGGTTCGAACCAGACCTTGCCGAGCGCTTCTGGCGCGAAGGTGAGGGGACAGGACCCTGAGCGTCGCCAGGACAGGCGGTTACCGGGTTCGGGACCATCTGCCAGGCGGCAAGGTAAACCGGCGGCGTCACAGCCGCCAAATGGAGAAGGCAAGTGGAAAGAGCGGAAAAGCACGAGTTCGTGTCGGCCCTCAACGCCGAGCTGGGTAACACCGGTGTTGTCGTCGTCGCGCACTATGCAGGCCTTTCGGTAGCTCAGATGACCGCACTGCGGGCATCCGTGCGTGAAGCCGGCGGCACTGTAAAAGTCGCAAAAAACCGCCTTGTCAAACTCGCCCTTCAAGGCACCGACCTTGAGCACATCTCCGACCTGTTTCAGGGCCCGACCGTTATCGTCCATTCCGACGATCCGGTAGCCGCTCCGAAAGCAGCCGTCGATTTCGCCAAGGCAAACGAAAAGTTTGCGATCCTTGGTGGTGCTCTTGGCTCGACCAACCTGAACCCGGATGGGGTCAAGTCTCTGGCAACCATGCCGTCGCTCGATGAGCTGCGTGCGAAACTGGTTGGCATGATCCAGACCCCGGCTTCCCGGATTGCACAGGTTGTCAACGCTCCGGCCGGGCAGCTTGCCCGCGTCTTCGGCGCTTACGCCAAGAAGGACGAGGCCGCATAAGGCGTCCAAAACACACTGTCTCACGTAACCAAAACTGGTTCGAACTTAAGGTACTGAAAAATGGCTGATCTTGAAAAGCTCGTTGAAGAACTGTCCGCACTGACCGTTATGGAAGCTGCTGAACTCAGCAAGCTTCTGGAAGAAAAGTGGGGCGTTTCTGCTGCTGCTCCGGTCGCAGTTGCTGCTGTTGCTGCTGGTGGCGGCGATGCAGCTGCTGCTGAAGAAAAGACCGAATTTGACGTTATCCTGGCTTCTGCCGGCGACAAGAAAATCAACGTCATCAAGGAAGTCCGCGCAATCACCGGTCTTGGCCTGAAAGAAGCTAAGGAGCTCGTCGAAGGCGCTCCGAAGCCGGTCAAGGAAGGCGTTGGCAAAGACGAAGCAGAAGAGCTGAAGAAGAAGCTCGAAGAAGCTGGCGCATCTGTCGAGCTGAAATAATAAAGGCCTACCGGCCTTTTGAACGGTCCCGGGCAACCGGGACCGTACCTAGCCCCGGCGGGATTGTCCCGTTTCCGGGGCAAACGTACCACTAGGGCATCCTGCTTTCGCAAGACGGCAGATGAAGATGTTCTAGGCCCCTAAGACCGGTCAACTTGTCTGGTTTCAGGTGAGGGCACCTGAAGCAGGTTGATCCAGGGGGGACGGTTTTCCGAAGCGCCCGGGCGCTCGCCCGATTGGAAAAGGGGCGTTTCGGGAAGCCGTTACCCGGCCGATACGAGGAGCGACAATGACCCAAACGTTCAACGGTCGCAAAAAGGTCCGTAAATATTTCGGATCGATCCGCGATGTCGCGGCTATGCCTAATCTCATCGAGGTTCAAAAAGCATCCTACGACCAGTTTCTGCAGGTCGACGAGATGCCGGGCGGTGGCCGCAAGAATGAAGGCCTTGAAGCGGTCTTCCAGTCCGTATTTCCGATCTCCGATTTTGCGGGCACTTCCCTTCTGGAATTTGTTTCCTTCGAATTTGAAGCTCCCAAATACGACGTCGATGAGTGCCGCCAGCGCGACATGACCTTTGCGGCTCCGCTGAAGGTTACCCTGCGCCTGATCGTGTTCGATGTCGATGAAGACACCGGCGCGAAGTCCGTGAAAGACATCAAGGAACAAGATGTCTACATGGGCGACATGCCGTTCATGACCGACAACGGCACTTTCATCGTCAACGGCACCGAGCGCGTCATCGTTTCCCAGATGCACCGTTCTCCGGGTGTGTTCTTCGACCATGACAAGGGCAAGACCCATTCTTCCGGCAAGTTGCTGTTCGCAGCACGCGTGATCCCGTATCGCGGTTCCTGGCTCGATATCGAATTCGACGCCAAGGACATCGTGCATGCGCGCATCGACCGTCGCCGCAAGATCCCGGTTACGTCCCTGCTGATGGCGCTTGGCCTCGATGGTGAGGAAATCCTCAACACGTTCTACAAGCGTATCGATTACACCCGTCAGAAGGACGGCTCCTGGCGCATGCCGTTTGACGGCAATCGTCTGAAGGGCACCAAGGCGTCCTACGACCTGATCGACGCCGACAGCGGCGAAGTGGTGATCGAGGGTGGCCGGAAGATCACTCAGCGCACCATCAAGCAGCTTGAGGAAAAAGGCGTCACCGCCTTGAAAGTGACCGACGAAGACCTTCATGGCCAGTATCTGGCTGAAGACATAGTCGACATGAAGAGCGGTGAAATCTACGCTGAAGCAGGCGACGAGATTTCCGGCAAGCTGCTGGAAGAACTGGTCGATCGTGGTTACCACGAGCTGCCGATGCTCGACATCGATCATGTCAACACCGGTCCGTATATCCGCAACACCCTGTCGGTCGACAAGAACGAGTCTCGTGAAGATGCTCTGTTTGACATCTATCGCGTGATGCGTCCGGGCGAGCCGCCCACCATCGACACTGCCGAGGCGATGTTCCAGTCGCTGTTCTTCGACGAAGAGCGCTATGACCTGTCCGCCGTTGGCCGCGTGAAGATGAACATGCGTCTCGACGTGGAGTGTGCTGACACCGTTCGCACGCTGCGCAAGGACGACATCCTGGAAGTCATCCGGGTTCTTCTTGAACTGCGCGATGGCAAGGGCGAAATCGACGACATCGACAACCTCGGCAACCGCCGTGTTCGTTCTGTCGGCGAGCTGATGGAAAATCAGTACCGCGTCGGTCTGCTGCGCATGGAGCGTGCGATCAAGGAACGCATGAGCTCTGTCGAAATCGACACGGTCATGCCTCAGGACCTGATCAACGCGAAGCCGGCTGCTGCTGCCGTTCGTGAATTCTTCGGTTCTTCGCAGCTGTCGCAGTTCATGGACCAGACCAACCCGCTGTCGGAAGTCACCCACAAGCGCCGCCTGTCGGCACTTGGCCCGGGCGGTCTTACCCGCGAACGCGCAGGCTTCGAAGTCCGCGACGTTCACCCGACGCACTACGGCCGTATCTGCCCGATTGAAACGCCGGAAGGCCCGAACATCGGTCTGATCAACTCGCTGGCGACCTTTGCCCGTGTGAACAAGTACGGCTTCATCGAAAGCCCGTACCGGAAAGTGAAAGACGGCGCCGTTACCAACGAAGTCGTTTATCTTTCCGCCATGGAAGAAGCCAAGCACTACGTGGCCCAGTCCAACGCCGTCTACGACGACGAGGGCCGGTTCACCGAAGAGCTGATCACCTGCCGTCATGCCGGTGAAAACATGATGGTTCCGTCCGACAAGGTCGACCTCATGGACGTTTCGCCGAAACAGCTCGTGTCCGTCGCGGCCGCGCTCATTCCGTTCCTTGAGAACGATGACGCCAACCGCGCACTGATGGGCTCGAACATGCAGCGTCAGGCCGTTCCGCTGGTTCGTGCCGAAGCACCGTTCGTCGGTACAGGCATGGAGCCGATCGTGGCACGCGATTCCGGTGCTGCCATCGGTGCCCGCCGTGCTGGCGTTGTCGACCAGGTGGATGCGACCCGTATCGTTATCCGTGCGACCGAAGACCTCGATCCGGGCAAGTCCGGCGTCGATATCTACCGGCTGCAGAAGTTCCAGCGGTCCAACCAGAACACTTGCATCAACCAGCGTCCGCTGGTTCGTGTCGGTGACCGGATCCACAAGGGCGACATCATTGCCGACGGTCCGTCGACCGATCTCGGTGATCTTGCGCTCGGCCGGAACGTGCTCGTCGCGTTCATGCCCTGGAACGGCTACAACTTCGAGGATTCCATCCTCCTGTCCGAACGCATCGTCTCCGATGACGTTTTCACCTCCATCCACCTCGAGGAATTCGAAGTGATGGCGCGTGATACCAAGCTTGGGCCGGAAGAAATCACCCGCGACATTCCGAACGTTTCGGAAGAAGCGCTGAAGAACCTCGACGAAGCCGGTATCGTCTACATCGGTGCCGAGCTGAACCCGGGCGATATCCTGGTCGGCAAGATCACTCCGAAGGGCGAAAGCCCGATGACGCCGGAAGAAAAGCTTCTGCGCGCCATCTTCGGTGAAAAGGCGTCCGACGTTCGCGATACTTCCCTGCGCCTGCCGCCGGGGGTTTCCGGTACCGTTGTCGAAGTGCGCGTCTTCAACCGCCATGGCGTTGAAAAAGACGAACGCGCGATGGCGATCGAGCGCGAGGAAATCGAGCGTCTCGCAAAGGACCGCGACGACGAACAGGCGATCCTCGACCGCAACGTCTATGGCCGTCTGGCCGAGATGCTGATGGACAAGACCGCCATTGCCGGCCCGAAGGGCTCCAAGAAGGACACCGTACTGACCGGGGACGTTCTCAACGACTTCCCGCGCTCGCAGTGGTGGCAGTTTGCCACCGACGACGAGAAGTTCATGTCCGAAATCGAAGCTCTGCGTGGTCAGTATGACGACAGCCGCAAGCGTCTCGAGCAGCGTTTCATCGACAAGGTCGAGAAACTGCAGCGCGGTGACGAACTGCCGCCGGGCGTCATGAAGATGGTCAAGGTCTTCGTTGCCGTGAAGCGCAAGCTTCAGCCGGGCGACAAGATGGCCGGCCGTCACGGCAACAAGGGTGTGGTCTCCAAGATCAACCCGTGCGAAGACATGCCGTTCCTTGAAGACGGCACGCATGTCGACATCGTGCTGAACCCGCTCGGCGTTCCGTCGCGCATGAACGTCGGTCAGATCCTTGAAACCCACCTGGGTTGGGCCTGCCGCGGCATGGGTAACCGGATCGGCGAAATGTACGACGAGTACAGGAAGTCAGGCGAGATCGGCGAATTGCGCGGCAAGATTGTCGAGATCTACGGCGACAACATGAAGGGCGACAACGTCAAGGAATACGATGACGAAGGTATCGTACGCCTGGCGGAGCAGCTGAAGAAGGGCGTCAGCATCGCGACGCCGGTCTTCGACGGTGCTCGTGAACCCGATGTCGTCGAGGCGCTCAACATTGCCGGCTACGACCCGAGCGGCCAGTCCGTTCTGTACGATGGCCGGACCGGTGAAGAGTTCGACCGCAAGGTTACCGTGGGCTACATCTACATGCTGAAGCTCCACCACCTTGTCGACGACAAGATCCATGCCCGTTCCATTGGCCCGTACTCGCTCGTCACCCAGCAGCCGCTCGGTGGTAAGGCACAGTTCGGTGGCCAGCGCTTCGGGGAAATGGAGGTCTGGGCGCTTGAAGCTTACGGTGCAGCCTACACGCTGCAGGAAATGCTCACCGTCAAGTCGGATGACGTCGCCGGCCGTACGAAGGTCTATGAGGCCATCGTTCGTGGCGACGACACCTTCGAGGCAGGCATTCCGGAAAGCTTCAACGTGCTTGTGAAGGAAATGCGGTCCCTGGGTCTCAACGTTGAACTGCAACGAACCGATGTCCCCGTGATCGGCGAGGAAGAAACTGCGGACGCCGCAGAATAACCCCGCCTACGGACCACAAATGACTTGGAATGCCGGTTGCGGGGAGGGGCGCAAGAGCTCGCTCCCCCACCGCGCATCGAAGGAGATGGATCATGAATCATGAGGTCATGAACCTGTTCAATCAGCAGGCTCCCGCACAGACCTTCGACAATATCCGGATTTCGCTTGCGAGCCCGGAAAAGATCTTGTCCTGGTCTTTCGGCGAAATCAAAAAGCCGGAGACCATTAACTACCGTACGTTCAAGCCTGAGCGCGACGGTCTGTTCTGCGCGCGCATCTTTGGCCCGATCAAGGACTACGAATGTCTTTGCGGCAAATACAAGCGCATGAAATACAAAGGCGTCATCTGCGAAAAGTGTGGCGTTGAAGTCACCCTGTCGCGGGTTCGCCGTGAGCGCATGGGCCACATCGAACTGGCTGCGCCTGTTGCGCACATCTGGTTCCTGAAGTCCCTGCCGAGCCGTATCGGCCTTCTGCTCGACATGACGTTGAAGGACCTGGAACGCGTTCTGTATTTCGAGAACTATGTTGTTCTCGAGCCGGGCCTGACCCCGCTCAAGCAGCACCAGCTTCTGTCGGAAGAAGACTTCATCGCCGCTCAGGACGAGTATGGCGAAGATGCCTTCACCGCCATGATCGGTGCCGAGGCGATCCGCGAGATCCTGATGAGCATGGATCTGGAACGCGAGAGCGAGAAGCTGCGTCAGGAGATCGCCGAGGCGACCACCGAACTGAAGCCGAAGAAGCTTGCCAAGCGCCTGAAGGTTATCGAAGCATTCATGGAATCGGGCAACCGCCCGGAGTGGATGATCATGACCGTGGTTCCGGTTATCCCGCCGGATCTGCGCCCGCTGGTACCGCTTGACGGTGGCCGTTTCGCGACGTCCGATCTGAACGATCTCTACCGCCGCGTGATCAACCGTAACAACCGTCTGCGCCGCCTGATGGAACTGCGTGCTCCGGATATCATCATCCGGAACGAAAAGCGCATGCTTCAGGAGTCCGTTGACGCCCTGTTCGACAACGGCCGCCGCGGCCGCGTCATCACCGGCGCCAACAAGCGTCCGCTGAAGTCGCTGTCCGACATGCTGAAGGGCAAGCAGGGCCGGTTCCGTCAGAACCTGCTCGGCAAGCGCGTCGACTATTCCGGCCGTTCGGTTATTACCGTGGGTCCGGAACTGAAGCTGCACCAGTGCGGTTTGCCGAAGAAGATGGCGCTTGAGCTGTTCAAGCCGTTCATCTATTCGCGCCTCGACGCCAAGGGTTTCTCCTCGACCGTCAAGCAGGCCAAGAAGCTGGTTGAAAAGGAACGTCCGGAAGTCTGGGACATCCTCGACGAAGTCATCCGTGAGCACCCGGTTCTCCTGAACCGCGCGCCGACGCTGCACCGTCTTGGTATCCAGGCCTTCGAACCGACGCTGATCGAAGGCAAGGCCATCCAGCTGCACCCGCTCGTCTGCTCGGCCTTCAACGCCGACTTCGACGGTGACCAGATGGCTGTTCACGTACCGCTTTCGCTGGAAGCCCAGCTCGAAGCGCGTACGCTGATGATGTCGACCAACAACATTCTGCATCCGGCAAACGGTGGCCCGATCATCGTTCCTTCGCAGGATATCGTTCTGGGTCTCTACTATCTGTCCATCATGGCAGAAGGTGAGCCGGGCGAAGGCATGGTCTTCGGCAACACTGGTGAGATCCACCATGCGCTGGCCAACAAGGTCATCACGCTGCACACCAAGGTGAAGGGCCGGTATCGGTCCATCGATGCGGAAGGCAATCCGACTTCCGAAATCATCGAGACCACTCCGGGCCGCATGCTCATCGCGGAGCTTCTGCCGAAGCACCATGAAGTGCCGTTCGAGGTCTGCAACAAGCTGATGACCAAGAAGGACATCTCCAAGATGATCGACACGGTTTACCGTGCCTGCGGTCAGAAGGAGACGGTTATCTTCTGTGACCGGATCATGCAGCTTGGCTTCAAGAACGCCTGTAACGCCGGCATCTCCTTCGGCATGGACGACATGGTCATTCCGGACACCAAGCACAAGCTGGTGGCCGAAACCTCGTCGCTCGCGACCGAATACGAGCAGCAGTACAACGACGGTCTAATCACCCAGGGCGAAAAGTACAACAAGGTTGTCGATGCCTGGGCGAAATGTACCGACAAGATTGCTGACGAGATGATGGCCCGCATTAAGGCGGTCCAGATCGATGAGGAAACCGGTCGTCAGAAGCCGATGAACTCGGTCTACATGATGTCGCACTCCGGTGCTCGTGGTTCGCCACAGCAGATGAAGCAGCTGGCCGGCATGCGCGGCCTGATGGCCAAGCCGGACGGTTCCATCATCGAGAACCCGATCATCTCGAACTTCAAGGAAGGCCTGTCGGTTCTGGAGTACTTCAACTCCACCCACGGTGCCCGTAAGGGTCTGGCCGATACCGCTCTGAAGACCGCAAACTCCGGTTACCTGACCCGCCGTCTGGTGGACGTCGCCCAGGATTCCATCATCCTGGAACCGGATTGCGGATCCACGCGCGGCATCACCGTTGCTCCGATCGTCGATGCCGGTAACGTCATCGCTTCGCTCGGCATGCGCGTTCTGGGCCGTACGACTGCGGAAGATGTCTACAACAACCAGACCGGCGAACTGCTTGTCCCCAAGGGCACGCTGATCGACGAGAAGGATGTTGATGCCATCGAGGCTGCCAAGGTTCAGCAGATCAAGATCCGCTCGGTTCTTACCTGTGAAACCGAAACCGGCGTCTGCGCGACCTGCTATGGTCGTGACCTTGCTCGCGGTACGCCCGTGAACATGGGTGAAGCTGTCGGCGTCATCGCCGCACAGTCGATCGGTGAGCCTGGCACGCAGCTGACCATGCGTACCTTCCACATTGGTGGTACCGCACAGGTTGTCGACAGCTCGTTCATCGAGTCCAACGTCGACGGCACGATCAAGATCCGGAACCGTTCGGTCAATCGCGACAGCGACGGCAACCTGATTGCCATGGTTCGCAACATGTCCATCGTTGTCATCGACAGCGACGGCAACGAGCGTGCCGTGCATCGTGTGGCCTACGGTTCCAAGCTGCATGTCGATGAAGGCGATGCGGTCAAGCGCGGACAGCGGATTGCCGAGTGGGATCCGTATACCCGTCCGATGCTTGCTGAAGTCGATGGTATCGTGGACTTCGAGGATCTGGTCGATGGTGCGTCCGTTCAGGAAACGGCCGACGAAGCGACCGGCATCACCAAGCGTGTCGTCATTGACTGGCGTTCTTCGCAGCGTGGTCAGGATCTCAAGCCGGCTATCGTCGTCAAGGACGAAAAAGGCAGCATTTCCAAGACCGATCGTGGCTCCGATGCCCGTCTGATGCTTTCAGTTGACGCGGTTCTGTCCGTTCAGCCGGGAGCTTCGGTCAAGGCTGGTGACGTTCTGGCCCGTATCCCGCTGGAAAGCGCCAAGACAAAGGACATCACCGGTGGTCTGCCGCGTGTTGCGGAACTGTTCGAGGCTCGCCGTCCGAAGGATCATGCGATCATCGCCGAAATCGATGGTACGATCCGCTTCGGTCGCGATTACAAGAACAAGCGTCGCGTCATCATCGAGCCGGCGGAAGAAGGTGTCGAGCCCGTCGAATACCTCATCCCGAAAGGCAAGCACTTCCATCTTCAGGAAGGCGATGCCATTGAAAAGGGTGAGTACATCCTCGACGGCAACCCGGCTCCGCACGACATCCTGGCAGTTAAAGGCGTAGAGGCCCTTGCGGCTTACCTCGTCAATGAGATCCAGGAAGTCTACCGCCTGCAGGGCGTGACCATCAACGACAAGCACATTGAAGTGATTGTCCGCCAGATGCTGCAGAAGGTCGAGATCACCGATCCGGGCGATACGGAGTTCTTCTCCGGCGAACAGATCGACAAGATCGACTTCGAGGAAGCCAACCGCCGGGCGATCGACAATGCACGCGATCCTGCCAAGGGGGTGCCGGTTCTGCTCGGCATCACCAAGGCATCGCTGCAGACGCGTTCGTTCTTCTCCGCCGCCTCCTTCCAGGAGACGACCCGCGTCCTTACCGATGCGGCTGTCAACGGCAAGACCGACCCGCTGGTCGGCCTCAAGGAGAACGTCATCGTCGGCCGTCTGATCCCGGCCGGTACCGGTGGAGTGATGAAGCGGATCCGTCAGATCGCGACGCATCGCGACGACCTGATCCAGGAAGCGCAACGTCAGCAGTCTTCGGACAGTGCAGCGGAAGGCCTTCTGGAAGATATGACCGGTGCAGCCGAGTAATCGGTTTCCCGTCGAACTGTCGAAAGGCCGCCCTCGGGCGGCCTTTCTTGTATAATGAGGCAAAAGAGGCCTGATGATATGAACGACAATGAACTTGAACTGGACCCGGTGGTCTACATCGTCATTGGCAGGGTCTGGGAAAACGAAGACGCTTCGCCGGATGACGCCATCACCATTCACGCGCTGCTGACAGCGCCGGATGACGACGACGCGGTTCGCAAGACACTTGAATCTCTCTCTGCTCAGGGGTTTGCGGAAGCCGAGCTCGACCAGATCGGCGTGATGGATGGCGAACCGGATGATCCGGTTTACGAAGGTGCCTACCAGGACGCGCTTGCCGGAAACGTTGCGATCGTGACTTTCACGGCCTGAGGAGGCTGGAAGAACACTCGCCCGCAAATACCTGCCGTGCATCAGGCGCATATCGGCGGGTGAGGGGCTATGGCCGGCGAATCCGGAATGCGTTTATGGCGGGTCCGTCTGGAATCGGTCCCATGAATCAAGGGCCTGCGTTGCCCGATCACCTGGCAAACGCCACCGATCTGACCTGATTTGAGTCATTCCGGTTAGAGTTGATTCAGAATTCCGCCGGAATGCGGAATCCGCCAGCGCAATAATATTACCGAAAAGCTGCTGAAAACTATCGTTTGGCGCTGGTAAGTAGCGGAAATCATGTCGGAAATTCAGATGGCGGATCTGTAACCCGCACAAACGCTGTTTTTTCGACAAAGCACTTGACGCAATGGGTGCATATGAGTAGTTTCCGCGCATCCCAAGGGCAGGCGGTAAGTGCGAACCCGTCCAGCGCCACCAAGGCGCAGGACCCAGTCCTCTTAAACGCTGCCGGGTTATATAGGCGAATACGCGTCGATTGCATGACCGCGGGGTAACTCGTGGTCCTCTGGTTTTTCGCAGCGCCGGCCGCTCTTCATTGAGCGCGCGGGCGCGATTTTGCATGTCTTCACGGCTCAGGCCGAGGAGGGGTCAAGGTCAGCGGGGGACTGCAGTTGCATACGAATTTTTGGATGGACAAGGTAAAGGGCAAAGAATGCCGACCATCAACCAGTTGATCCGCAAGCCGCGGAAAGATCCGCCGAAGCGGAACAAGGTGCCGGCCATGGAGGCCTGCCCCCAGAAGCGTGGTGTTTGCACCCGCGTTTACACGACGACGCCGAAGAAGCCGAACTCGGCTCTGCGTAAGGTGGCCAAAATCCGCCTGACCAACGGCTTCGAAGTCATTGGCTACATCCCGGGTGAAGGTCACAACCTTCAGGAACACTCGGTGGTTATGATCCGCGGCGGTCGCGTAAAGGACTTGCCGGGTGTGCGCTACCACATCATCCGTGGTGTGCTCGATACCCAGGGCGTCAAGGATCGTAAGCAGCGCCGTTCGAAGTACGGCGCGAAGCGGCCGAAGTAAGGAGCACATCAGATGTCCCGTCGTCACCGCGCTGAAAAACGCGAAATTAACCCGGATCCGAAGTTCGGGGATATCGTCGTAACGAAGTTCATGAACTCCATCATGTACGACGGTAAGAAGTCGACTGCCGAGCGCATCGTTTACGGTGCTTTCGACGTCGTCGAAAACAAGACCCGCGAGAACCCGATTGAAGTGTTCCACGCTGCTCTTGAAAACGTCATGCCGCAAGTGGAAGTTCGCTCCCGCCGTGTTGGTGGTGCGACCTACCAGGTCCCGGTCGAGGTTCGTACCGACCGCCGTCAGGCGCTGGCAATTCGCTGGCTGATCACTGCGGCTCGCAATCGTAACGAAACCACGATGGTTGACCGTCTTTCCGGCGAGCTGCTCGATGCAGCAAACAACCGTGGTACCGCAGTCAAGAAGCGCGAAGACACGCACCGGATGGCAGACGCCAACCGCGCATTCTCGCACTATCGCTGGTAATTTGTGACTTCGAAGGGCTGACGCAATGGCGCGCACGCATAAAATCGAGGACTACCGCAACTTCGGCATCATGGCTCACATCGATGCTGGAAAGACCACTACGACTGAGCGGATCCTCTTCTACACTGGTAAGAGCCACAAGATCGGCGAAGTCCATGACGGCGCAGCCACCATGGACTGGATGGAGCAGGAGCAGGAGCGTGGCATCACGATCACCTCTGCTGCAACCACCGCTTTCTGGAAAGAAAAGCGCCTGAACATCATCGACACCCCGGGCCACGTTGACTTCACCATTGAAGTTGAACGTTCCCTGCGCGTGCTCGACGGTGCCGTCGCCCTTCTGGATGCAAACGCTGGCGTTGAGCCGCAGACTGAAACTGTTTGGCGTCAGGCCGACAAGTATCATGTCCCGCGGATGATCTTCGTCAACAAGATGGACAAGCTGGGCGCCGATTTCGATCGCTGCGTCAAGATGATCAAGGAACGCCTCGGCGCAACTCCGCTGGTCATGCAGCTTCCGGTTGGCGCTGAAAGCGAATTCGCTGGCTGTATCGACCTTCTGGAAATGAAGGCTCTGATCTGGCAGTCTGAAAACCTTGGCGCTGCCTGGGACGTTGTCGACATCCCGGCCGATCTCGTAGATCGCGCTCAGGAAGCTCGCGACGCTCTGATCGAGACTGTTGTCGAAGTCGACGAAGCTGTCATGGAAGCTTATCTGGAAGGCGAAGAGCCCTCCATCGAGACGCTCAAGAAGCTTATCCGTAAGGGTACGATCAGCACCGAATTCGTTCCGGTCTTCTGCGGTTCCGCGTTCAAGAACAAAGGCGTTCAGCCGCTTCTCGACGCAGTTGTCGACTACCTGCCGAGCCCGGTTGAAGTTCCGGACATCAAGGGTATCGACCCGAAGACCGAAAGCGAAATTATTCGCAAGTCTTCCGACGAAGAGCCGCTCGGCCTGCTGGCGTTCAAGATCGCCAATGACCCGTTTGTTGGTTCCCTGACGTTCTGCCGCATCTATTCCGGCGTTCTGAACAAGGGCGTGTCCCTGCTGAACACCGTGAAAGACAAGCGTGAGCGCGTCGGCCGGATGATGCAGATGCACTCCAACTCCCGCGAAGACATTGATGTAGCCTATGCAGGCGATATCGTTGCTATCGCAGGCCTGAAGGACACCACGACTGGCGACACCCTGTGTGATCCGCTGAAGCCGGTGATCCTGGAGCGCATGGAATTTCCGGAGCCGGTCATCGAGATCGCTGTCGAGCCGAAGACCAAGGGCGACCAGGAAAAGATGGGCCTCGCGCTCAACCGCCTGGCTGCTGAAGATCCGTCCTTCCGCGTCAAAACCGACGAAGAATCCGGTCAGACCATCATCGCCGGCATGGGCGAGCTGCACTTGGACATCATCGTCGACCGCATGAAGCGCGAATTCAAGGTCGAAGCCAACATCGGTGCGCCGCAGGTGGCTTACCGCGAAACCATCACCAAGGTTTCTGAAGTGGATTACACCCACAAGAAGCAGTCTGGTGGTTCCGGTCAGTTCGCTCGCGTCAAGCTGGTCATCGAGCCGGCCGAGCCGAACGAAGGCTACGTCTTCGAAAGCAAGATCGTCGGCGGGTCCATTCCGAAGGAATACATCCCGGGCGTTACCAAAGGTATCGAAAGCGTCATGTCTTCCGGTCCGCTGGCGGGCTTCCCGATGCTCGATATCAAGGCAACCCTGATCGATGGTGCCTACCACGACGTTGACTCCTCGGTTCTCGCCTTCGAAATCGCCGGCCGTGCCGGTTTCCGCGAAGGTATTGCAAAGGCCGGCCCGAAACTGCTCGAGCCGATCATGAAGGTCGAGGTTGTCACACCGGAAGACTACATGGGTGACGTGATTGGTGACCTGAACTCCCGCCGCGGCCAGATCGCGGGTACGGAGAACCGGGGCGTCGTTACTGTCATCACCGCAATGGTCCCGCTGGCCAACATGTTTGGTTACGTGAACAACCTGCGTTCCATGTCTCAGGGCCGCGCACAGTACTCGATGGTGTTCGATCACTACGAGCAGGTGCCGCAGGCTGTCGCCGAAGAGGTTCAGGCGAAATACGCCTGAGCCCATCCTCTTAACGTCAAGAAGAACTAGAGAAACGGAGTAATCCGATGGCGAAAGAAAAATTTGAGCGCAACAAGCCGCACGTTAACATTGGCACGATTGGCCACGTTGACCACGGCAAGACGACGCTGACCGCAGCAATCACCATGACGCTGGCTGAAACCGGCGGTGCGACTGCAAAAGCTTACGACGAAATCGACGGCGCGCCTGAAGAAAAGGCTCGCGGCATCACCATCTCCACGGCACACGTTGAGTATGAGACGGAAAACCGTCACTACGCACACGTCGATTGCCCTGGTCACGCCGACTACGTCAAGAACATGATCACCGGTGCAGCGCAGATGGACGGCGCGATCCTGGTCTGTTCTGCCGCTGACGGCCCGATGCCGCAGACCCGCGAACACATCCTCCTGGCTCGCCAGGTTGGTGTTCCGGCTCTGGTCGTGTTCATGAACAAGGTTGACCAGGTCGACGACGAAGAGCTTCTCGAGCTCGTCGAAATGGAAATCCGCGAACTGCTGTCTTCCTACGAATTCCCGGGCGACGACATTCCGATCGTCAAGGGTTCTGCGTTGGCAGCCGTTGAAAACCGCGATCCGGCCATCGGCCGCGATGCGATCCGTGAGCTGATGGCTCAGGTCGACGCGTACATCCCGACCCCGGAGCGTCCGAAGGACCTTCCGTTCCTGATGCCGATCGAAGACGTCTTCTCGATCTCCGGCCGTGGTACGGTTGTGACCGGTCGTGTTGAGCGTGGCATCGTGAAGGTTGGCGAAGAAGTCGAAATCGTCGGCATCAAGGACACGCAGAAGACCACGGTCACCGGCGTTGAAATGTTCCGCAAGCTGCTGGACAGCGGCGAAGCAGGCGACAACATCGGCGCGCTGATCCGCGGTATCGCACGTGAAGACGTTGAGCGTGGCCAGGTTCTTTGCAAGCCGGGTACTGTTACCCCGCACACGAAGTTCAAGGCTGAGGCTTACATCCTCACCAAGGAAGAAGGTGGTCGTCACACCCCGTTCTTCACCAACTACCGCCCGCAGTTCTACTTCCGTACGACGGACGTGACCGGTGTGGTGTCCCTGCCGGAAGGCACGGAAATGGTGATGCCGGGCGACAACGTCTCCGTCGAGGTTGAGCTGATCGTGCCGATCGCCATGGAAGAAGGCCTGCGCTTCGCTATCCGCGAAGGTGGCCGTACCGTCGGCGCTGGCGTCGTCGCATCCATCATCGAATAATCGACAGCCGGGCCTGCCGGTGACTTTCAAGTGAAACGCGGGCAGGCCCGCAGTCTTATTGGGAACAACAACAATGAACGGTCAGAATATCCGGATCCGCCTGAAGGCGTTTGACCACCGTATTCTCGACGCCTCCACCAAGGAGATCGTCAATACGGCCAAGCGGACCGGTGCTCAGGTACGGGGTCCCGTGCCGCTGCCGACGCGGATCGAGAAGTACACGGTGCTTCGCGGGCCGCATATCGATAAGAAAAGCCGCGATCAGTTCGAGATGCGTACGCATAAGCGCCTTCTCGATATCGTTGATCCGACGCCCCAGACGGTGGACGCGCTCATGAAGCTCGACCTCGCCGCTGGTGTCGACGTCGAGATCAAGCTCTAAGCCGGGTCGAAGGGGACACATCCATGCGTTCTGGAGTGATCGCTCAGAAAGTGGGCATGACCCGCATCTATAACGATGCAGGCGAGCATGTTCCGGTCACCGTTCTGCGGCTGGAAAATTGCCAGGTGGTTGCCCACCGCACTGACGAAAAAAATGGTTACACTGCGCTGCAGCTCGGTGCAGGTACCCGTAAAGTAAAGAATACGCCGAAGGCACTGCGTGGCCACTTTGCTGTTGCAAAGGTTGAGCCGAAGCGGACCGTGGCCGAATTCCGCGTTTCTGCGGAAAACCTGATCGACGTTGGCGCGGAACTGACCGCTGACCACTACGTCGAAGGCCAGTTTGTCGACGTGACCGGCACTTCTATCGGTAAGGGTTTTGCCGGTGCCATGAAGCGTCACAACTTCGGTGGTGGCCGTGCATCGCACGGTAACTCGATCTCGCACCGTTCGCACGGTTCTACCGGTCAGTGTCAGGACCCGGGCCGCGTGTTCAAGGGCAAGAAAATGGCCGGTCACATGGGTGATGCCCGCGTGACCACGCAGAACCTGAAGGTTGTGCGCACTGATGTTGAGCGTGGCCTGATCATGGTCGAGGGCTCTGTTCCGGGCGCCAAGGGCGGCTGGATCCTGGTCCGCGACGCGATCAAAAAGGCGCTGCCGGAAAACGTTCCGGTTCCGGGTGCTTTCAAAGCAACCGAAGCGACTGCGGCCGCCGGGAAGGAGAGTGAGTGATGGAACTCCAGGTCAAGACCCTCGAAGGTGGGGCGGCCGGTTCGATCACGGTGTCTGACGAGATCTTCGGTCTCGAGCCGCGCACCGATTTGATCCACCGTGTGGTGCGTTGGCAGCTGGCCAAGCGCCAGGCAGGTACCCACAAGGCACTGGGCCGTTCGGAAGTTTCCGGCACGACGAAGAAATTCGTCCGTCAGAAAGGTTCCGGCGGTGCACGTCACGGCAACAAGAAGGCCCCGCAGTTCCGCGGTGGTGGTAAGGCATTCGGCCCGATCGTTCGCGATCACAGCCATGACCTGCCGAAGAAGGTTCGCGCCCTCGGCCTGAAGCATGCCCTGTCGGCGAAAGCCAAGACAGACAGCATCGTTATTGTCGAAGACGCCAAGGCAGCCGAAGCAAAGACCAAGGCGCTCAAGGCACAGCTGACCAAGCTCGGCCTGACCAGCGCTCTGATCATTGACGGCGCCGAGGTCGATGCAAACTTCGCTCTGGCATCCCGCAACATTCCGCATCTGGATGTGCTGCCGGTTCAGGGCATCAACGTTTACGACATCCTGCGTGCCAACACCCTGGTGTTGACGAAGGCTGCGGTGTCCGCACTTGAGGAGCGCTTTAAATGAGCAAACTTCCTCACTACGACAAAATCGTCGGCCCGGTAATCACCGAAAAGTCGACGATGGCTTCCGAAGAGAACAAGGTTGTCTTCAAAGTTGCTAACGATGCAACGAAGCCGGAAATCAAGGCCGCAGTCGAAGCGCTGTTCGGTGTAAAGGTCACGGCAGTGAACACCCTGGTCCGCAAGGGCAAGGTCAAGCGCTTCCGCGGTCGCATCGGCCGTCAGTCCGACTACAAGAAGGCCGTCGTTACGCTGCAGGAAGGTCACGCAATCGACGTGACCACCGGGCTCTAAGACGGGGACTTAAGAAAAATGGCACTTAAGACATTCAACCCGACGTCCCCAGGCCGCCGTCAGCTGGTTCAAGTTGATCGCTCTGGTCTGTGGAAAGGCAAGCCGGTCAAGACCCTGACCGAAGGCCTGTCCAAGTCCGGTGGCCGCAACAACGCCGGCCGCCTGACGTCTCCGAACCGCGGTGGCGGTCACAAGCGGTCTTACCGTCTTGTCGACTTCAAGCGCCGTAAATGGGACGTTCCGGCAACGGTCGAGCGCCTTGAATACGATCCGAACCGGACCGCATTCATTGCACTCATCCGTTACGAAGACGGTGAACTGAGCTACATCCTGGCGCCGCAGCGCCTGGCTGCTGGCGATACCGTCATCGCCGGTGAATCCGTCGACGTGAAACCGGGCAATGCCGCGCCGCTGGCTCGCATTCCGGTTGGTACGATCGTGCACAATGTCGAGCTGAAGCCGGGCAAAGGCGCCCAGATCGCTCGTTCGGCAGGTGCGTTCGTTCAGATCGTCGGCCGCGACCAGGGCTACACCACGCTGCGCCTGATGTCTGGCGAGCAGCGCCGTGTGCTCGGAACCTGCATGGCTTCCATTGGCGCCGTGTCCAACCCGGACCACGCCAACGTTAACCTGGGTAAAGCAGGCCGTTCCCGCTGGCTTGGCATTCGTCCGCATACTCGCGGTGTTGCCATGAACCCGATCGACCACCCGCACGGTGGTGGTGAAGGCAGGACCTCCGGCGGTCGTCATCCGGTTACTCCTTGGGGTAAACCGACCAAAGGTAAGCGTACGCGGCGCAATAAGCAGACTGATAAGTTTATCGTCCGCAGCCGTCACGCGAAGAAGTAAAGGGCAAGGATCGTGGCACGTTCGATCTGGAAAGGTCCGTTTGTCGACGGGTATCTGCTGAAGAAAGCGGACAAGGTCCGTGAGTCCGGCCGGAACGAGGTCATCAAGACCTGGAGCCGCCGCTCTACCATCCTGCCGCAGTTCGTCGGCTTGACCTTCGGCGTCTATAACGGTCAAAAGCACGTTCCGGTGCTGGTGTCTGAGGAAATGATCGGTCACAAGTTCGGTGAGTTCTCGCCGAGCCGGACCTATTATGGACACGGCGCCGACAAGAAGGCGAAGAGGAAGTAACGATGGGCAAGCCGAAGCGTGAGCGGACGCTCGCTGACAATGAGGCCCGGGCAATGACCCGCATGCTGCGCGTTTCCCCGCGCAAGCTGAACCTCGTTGCGGCTTCGATCCGTGGCAAAAAAGTCGGTTCCGCGATCGCGGACCTGACATTCTCCCGCAAGCGCATTGCGCAGGACGTCAAGAAAACCTTGATGTCTGCCATTGCGAACGCGGAAAACAACCATGACCTGGACATCGACAACCTGGTGGTTGCTGAAGCACATGTCGGCAAGGCATTTGTGATCAAGCGGTTCCAGGCCCGTGCACGCGGTCGTGTTGGCCGGATCGAGAAGCCGTTCTCGAACCTGACCATCGTCGTGCGCGAAGTTGAGGAGACTGCCTGATGGGACATAAGACAAACCCGATCGGCATGCGCCTCGGGATCAACCGCACCTGGGACAGCCGCTGGTACGCGAACAAGAACGAATACGGCGATCTTCTGCACGAAGATTTCCGCATCCGTGAGCTCCTGCTGAAGGAACTGAAGCAGGCTGCCGTGTCCAAGGTTGTTATCGAACGCCCGCACAAGAAGTGCCGCGTGTCCATTCACTCCGGTCGTCCGGGCGTGGTCATCGGTAAAAAGGGTGCCGATATCGAGCGTCTTCGCAAGAAGATCGCCGACATCACCAATTCCGAAGTGCATCTCAACATCGTTGAAGTGCGCAAGCCGGAAATCGACGCGACCCTGGTCGCCCAGTCGATTGCCCAGCAGCTGGAACGCCGCGTTGCTTTCCGTCGCGCCATGAAGCGGGCCGTTCAGTCCGCCATGCGTCTCGGTGCACAGGGCATCCGTATCAACTGCGGTGGCCGTCTCGGCGGTGCGGAAATTGCGCGTATCGAATGGTACCGCGAAGGCCGCGTCCCGCTTCACACGCTGCGTGCAGACATCGACTACGGTGTTGCAAGCGCTCACACGGCTTACGGCGTGTGCGGTGTGAAGGTCTGGATCTTCAAGGGTGAAATTCTGGAACACGATCCGATGGCGTCTGAGCGCCGTGCGACCGCTGCTTCCGAAGGCAACCAGGGTGATCGCGGCGGACGCCGGGATCGGGGCCGCGAGCGCGCAGCTTAATTCAAGCTGCCTGCCGCTCGTAACTTAAGAAAGACGAGAGAAGAACGATGCTGCAACCGAAGCGCACAAAGTTCCGCAAGCAGCACAAGGGCCGCATCCACGGCTTGTCGAAGGGAGGCACTGACCTCAACTTCGGCGCATTCGGTCTGAAGGCGATTGAGCCGGAGCGTGTTACGGCACGTCAGATCGAAGCGGCCCGCCGTGCTATGACCCGCCACATGAAGCGTGCGGGTCGTGTTTGGATCCGCATCTTCCCGGACGTCCCGGTTTCCTCGAAACCTGCTGAAGTCCGCATGGGTAAAGGTAAGGGTTCTCCGGATTACTGGGCTTGCCGTGTCAAGCCAGGCCGGATCATGTTCGAAATCGACGGTGTGCCGGAAGACATTGCGCGTGAAGCCATGCGTCTTGCTGCAGCCAAACTGCCGATCAAGTGCCGCTTCGTTCAGCGTATCGGCGAGTAGGGCAGGCGAGGAGTTAGAGCCATGAAGGCTACCGATGTACGGGCTAAGACCCTCGACGAGCTCCGCAGTGAGCTTGAAGGCCTGAAGAAAGAGCAGTTCAACCTGCGCTTCCAGCGGGCTACGGGTCAGCTTGAAAACACTGCGCGTGTCCGGCAGATCCGCCGTGATATCGCGCGTATCCAGACGATCATGCGCGAAAAGCGCGTGTCGGCGAACGCGTAAGGAGACGGCCATGCCGAAGCGTATCCTGCAGGGCACCGTTGTCAGCGACGCCAATGACAAGACGGTGACGGTGAATGTGGAGCGCCGCTTCACGCACCCGCTGCTGAAGAAGACTGTGCGCCGGACCAAGAAGTACCGCGCACACGACGAAACCAACCAGTACAAGGTTGGCGACATTGTTCAGATCGAAGAATGCGCGCCGATCTCTAAAAACAAACGTTGGACCGTGGTCGCTCAGTGACCGCGCTCCATTCAGTGAGCATCAGGCGCCCGTGACCCGAGCGCCATCAGAAGAACAAGGCAGCCAGTCATGATTCAGATGCAAACAAACCTCGACGTCGCGGATAATTCCGGCGCTCGTCGTGTCATGTGCATCAAAGTGCTCGGCGGCTCCAAGCGTAAATATGCCCAGGTAGGCGACATCATCGTCGTCTCCGTGAAAGAGGCAATTCCGCGGGGCCGCGTTAAGAAGGGCGACGTGATGAAGGCTGTCGTCGTGCGCACGGCAAAGGATATCCGCCGTCCCGATGGCAGCGTGATCCGGTTCGACCGCAATGCGGCCGTGCTGGTCAACAACAACAAGGAGCCGATCGGCACCCGTATCTTCGGACCGGTACCGCGTGAACTCCGTGCAAAGAACCATATGAAAATCATTTCGCTCGCGCCGGAGGTGCTCTGATGGCTGCGAAAATTAAAAAAGGCGACACGGTGGTTGTGCTGACCGGCCGTGACAAGGGTAAGTCCGGCGAAGTCATCCAGATGCTGCCGGCTGACAACAAGGCCCTGGTCCGCGGCATCAACATGGTTCGCCGCCACCAGAAGCAGACCCAGACGCAGGAAGCAGGCATCGTGGCCAAGGAGGCCCCGATTCACCTTTCCAACGTTGCACTGGCCGATCCGAAGGACGGCAAGGCGACCCGCGTCGGCTTCAAAGTGCAGGACGATGGCACCAAGGTCCGTGTGGCCAAGCGTTCGGGAGACCTGATCGATGGCTGAGACCACTAACGTGCCGCGTCTCAAGACGCATTATGACGAAGTTGTGCGCAAGCAGCTTCTGGAGAAGTTCCAGTACAAGAACGTCATGCAGGTTCCGCAGCTGGAAAAGATTGTCCTCAACGTCGGTGTCGGCGAAGCGGTCAGCGATTCCAAGAAGGCGCGTATCGCAGCTGACGACCTGGCACTGATTGCCGGTCAGAAGCCGGTGATCACCAAGGCGAAAAAGTCGATCGCAACCTTCAAGGTTCGCGAAGGCATGCCGCTTGGTGCAAAGGTTACCCTGCGCCGCCAGCAGATGTTCGAATTCCTGGACCGTCTGATCACCATCGCGCTGCCGCGCGTACGTGACTTCCGTGGTCTGAACCCGAAGAGCTTCGACGGTCGCGGCAACTACGCCATGGGTATCAAAGAACACATCGTGTTCCCGGAAATCGAGTACGACAAGGTCGACCAGATCTGGGGCATGGACGTGATCATCTGCACCACGGCGCCGAATGACGACGAAGCACGCGAGCTTCTGCGCGCGTTCAACTTCCCGTTCACGAAGTAACGGGCAAGGAAGGGATCGACGATGGCGAAGAAAAGCGCAATCGAGAAGAACAAGCGCCGCGAGAAGCTTGTAAAGAAATACGCTGAGAAGCGCGCTGCCCTGAAGGCACTGGCTAAAGATGAAAGCCTGTCCCTGGAAGAGCGGTACAACGCACGCCTGAAGCTGGCAAAATTGCCGCGGAATTCCGCGCCGAACCGCGTTCGCAATCGTTGCGAAGTGTCCGGCCGTCCGCGCGGTTTTTACCGCAAGCTGAAGATGTCGCGTATTGCGCTTCGTGAACTGGGCTCCCTGGGTAAGATCCCGGGCCTGGTCAAGTCGAGCTGGTAAGGAGAAACTCCGATGGCAATTTCTGATCCGTTGGGGGATATGCTGACCCGCATTCGCAACGCGCAGATGCGTCGCAAGAACAAGGTCAGTTCACCAAATTCCAAATTGCGCGCACATGTACTTGATGTGCTCGCAAAAGAGGGGTACATCCGTGGCTACACCACGGTTGAATACGAGGGCGGTAAGTCCGAGTTGGAAATCGAACTGAAGTATTTCGACGGTGAACCGGTTATCCGCACGATTGAACGTGTGTCCAAGCCGGGCCGCCGCGTGTACTCGTCGGTGAAAAACATCCCGCATGTCTCTAATGGCCTGGGCGTGTCGATCATTTCGACTCCGCGTGGTGTCATGAGCGACCATCAGGCGCGGGACGAAAACGTAGGTGGTGAGGTTCTTTGCCGCGTCTTCTGATGCGGCATCCTCACTTTTAAAACAACGACAAGGTTGGTCATATGTCTCGTATTGGCAAAAAGCCAGTCCCCGTGCCAAGCGGGGTAACGGCATCGATCGACGGTCAGACTGTTACGATCAAGGGCCCGAAAGGCGAAAAGTCTTTCGTGCTCAATGATCTTGTTCTGGCCGAAATGACGGATGATGGGATCAAAATCGATCCGTGCAACAGCTCCAAGCCGGCTCGCTCCATGTGGGGCATGAGCCGCACCATGGTCGCGAACCTGATCACTGGCGTAACCGAGGGCTTCAAGAAAGACCTCGCCATCACCGGTGTCGGTTATCGCGCTCAGGTCCAGGGCAAGAACCTTCAGCTGGCGCTCGGTTTCTCTCATGACGTTGTCTATCCGATCCCGGATGGTATCGATATCGTGTGCCCGAAACCCACGGAAATCAACATCACCGGTACCGACAAACAGCGCGTCGGTCAGGTTGCAGCTGAAATTCGTGAATTCCGCCCGCCGGAGCCCTACAAGGGCAAAGGCGTTCGTTATGCAGGCGAGTTCATCGTCCGCAAAGAAGGCAAGAAGAAGTAACGGACCCAGATCATGGCGAACAGCAAACAAGCTTTCGAGCGCCGCCGCGATCGCGTGCGCCGTTCGATTCAGAAAGCCGCGAACGGTCGTCCGCGCCTTTCTGTCTTCCGCTCGTCGAAGCAGATCTACGCCCAGATCATCGACGATGCGAAGGGACATACGATTGTCTCTGCTTCAACGATCGAAACAGATCTCAAGAGCAGCCTGAAAACGGGCGCCGACGTCGCTGCAGCCGCAGCCGTTGGCAAGCTTGTCGCCGAGCGTGCTGCTGCCGCTGGCGTAAAGCAGGTCGTGTTCGACCGTGGCGGGTACCAGTATCATGGGCGCGTAAAAGCGCTTGCTGATGCAGCCCGTGAAGGTGGACTTGAATTCTGACCAGCGCCCGTTGGCGCTCTTAAGAACGGAAGACGTATAATATGGCGAGACAAGAAAATCGCGATCGCGACGAGCGAGACAGCGAATTCGTCGACAAGCTCGTTCACATCAACCGCGTTGCGAAAGTGGTCAAGGGTGGCCGTCGTTTCGGCTTCGCAGCACTCGTTGTGGTTGGTGACCAGAAGGGCCGCGTCGGCTTCGGTCATGGCAAGGCGCGTGAAGTGCCGGAAGCCATCCGTAAGGCAACTGAAGCAGCAAAGCGCACGATGATCCGTGTACCGCTTCGCGAAGGCCGGACCCTCCACCACGATGTGGAAGGCCGTCACGGCGCTGGCAAGGTTCTGCTTCGTGCAGCTCCGGCCGGTACCGGTATCATCGCAGGCGGTCCGATGCGTGCCGTTTTCGAAACGCTCGGCGTCCAGGACGTTGTGGCCAAGTCTCTGGGGACTTCCAACCCCTACAACATGGTGCGTGCAACTTTTGCTGCGCTGACCAAGGAAGACAGCCCGCGTTCCGTCGCTGCCCGCCGTGGCCTGAAGGTCTCTGTGCTGCAGTCCCGCCGTCGTGACAACAACGATGAGGCGGCTTCGGCTGCCGCTGAGGCTTGACCTTAGCGGCTCCGGTCCCCAGCTGAGAGAGGGTATGTTCCATGGCGAACACCGAAAAGACTGTCACGGTCGAACAGATCGGCAGCCCGCTGCGCCGTCCTAAGGACCAGCGCGCGACGCTCGTCGGTCTCGGCCTGAACAAGATGCACCGCCGTTCCACACTGAAGGATACTCCTGAAGTGCGCGGCATGATCAATAAGGTCCAGCATCTCGTTCGCGTCGTCGAAGACAACGCGTAAGAACGGGGTGAGGAGAAACGAACATGAAGCTCAATGAACTTCGTGACAACGAAGGTGCCGTAAAAGACCGCATGCGTGTGGCTCGTGGCATCGGGTCCGGCAAGGGCAAGACTGGTGGCCGTGGTGTCAAAGGTCAGAAGTCCCGTTCCGGCGTTGCCATCAAAGGCTTTGAAGGCGGTCAGATGCCGCTTCACCGCCGTCTGCCGAAGCGCGGCTTCACGAACATTTTTGCCAAGGACTACAACACTGTGTCCGTTGGCCGTGTTCAGAAGGCGATTGATGCAGGCAAGCTGAATGCGTCCGAGACGGTTACCGTCGAAGCGCTGAAGGCAGCAGGCGTTGTCAAGCGGGTCCGTGACGGTGTGCGCATCGTTGCCAACGGTGAACTCACCACTGCAGTGACCTTTGAAGTTGCCGGTGCCTCCAAGGGCGCTATCGCAGCGATCGAAAAAGCAGGCGGCAAGGTTGCCGTTCTGGGAGCTCAGGCTTAACAGCCTGGGCTTCACCCATTTCTTGGGCAAGCATTCCGGAGTAGGGCATGGCATCGGCCGCCGAGCAACTGGCGTCAAATCTCAATTTCTCAGCTTTCGCCAAGGCTGAAGAACTCAAAAAGCGCATCTGGTTCACACTGGGGGCGCTTTTGGTTTATCGACTGGGCACTTACATTCCCTTGCCCGGCATCAATCCGGACGCCTTTGCGCAGGCCTTCAATCAGGCCCAGTCCGGCATCATCGGCATGTTCAACATGTTTGCCGGCGGTGCTGTCGAGCGCATGGCGATCTTCGCTCTCGGCATTATGCCGTATATTTCCGCCTCCATTATCATGCAGCTCATGACGACCGTCGTACCGACGCTCGAGCAGATGAAGAAGGAAGGCGAGCAGGGCCGCAAGGTCATCAACCAGTACACGCGCTACGGTACTGTAATCCTGGCGGCTTTCCAGGCTTACGGTATCGCAGTCGGTCTGGAAGGAGCGACCAATGTGGTCGCCGATCCGGGCTGGTTTTTCCGCGCATCAACTGTCCTGACGCTTGTCGGCGGTACCATGTTCCTGATGTGGCTCGGTGAGCAGATCACATCGCGCGGTATCGGTAACGGTATTTCGCTGATCATCTTTGCCGGCATTGTCGCCGGTCTGCCGGTCGCGCTGGTCAATGTGCTTGAACTCGGTCGCCAGGGCTCGATGTCGACGATCCTGATTCTCGGCATCCTGATACTGGCTGTTGTGGTGATCGCACTGATCGTGTTCATGGAACGGGCTCAGCGCAGACTGCTGATTCAGTATCCTAAGCGCCAGATGGGCAATCGAATGTTCGAGGGCAACACCTCGTTCCTGCCGCTCAAGCTCAATACTGCCGGTGTGATTCCGCCGATCTTCGCTTCTTCCCTCCTGCTGGTTCCTGCCACCATTGGCGGCTTCAGTCAGGGTTCGGGCAATGAGTGGCTGACGTATATCACTGCGGCGCTTGGTCACGGCCAGCCGTTATTCATGGTGTTCTACGCAGCGATGATCGTGTTCTTCTGTTTCTTCTATACCGCGATCGTTTTCAATCCGAGCGACACTGCGGACAACCTGAAGAAACACGGCGGTTTCATTCCCGGAATCCGTCCCGGCGAGCGTACAGCGCAGTATATCGACTACGTTCTGACGCGCATTACGGTGGTCGGTGCAATTTACATCACCGTCGTTTGTCTATTACCCGAATTCCTTATTTCGGCGACAGGCGTTCCGTTCTATTTCGGTGGCACCTCTTTGTTGATTGTCGTAAGCGTGACGATGGATACCGTGTCACAGATCCAGGGGCATTTGCTTGCGCACCAATATGAGGGTCTGGTGAAAAAAGCGAAATTAAGTGGGAGGCGTCGATGAGGCTTATTCTGGTTGGACCGCCAGGAGCGGGGAAGGGGACACAGGCCGCGCACCTCGTTGCGAAATACGCGATCCCGCAGCTCTCCACCGGAGACATGCTGCGGGCCGCAGTGGCCGCCCAGACCCCGGTAGGCGTTAAAGCCAAGGAAGTCATGGACGCAGGTGGTCTCGTGTCGGATGAGATCGTTGTCGGTATCATCCGCGATCGGATCGCCGAAGAAGATGCCAGGAACGGATTCATTCTTGATGGTTTTCCCCGCACGCTCGCCCAGGCCGAAGCGCTTGACGAGATGCTGGAAGCAAACAGCCTCAAGCTGAACGCCGTCATCGAACTGCGTGTCGACCAGTCGAAGCTGGTCGATCGGATCATCAAGCGCGCTGCTGATGCACAGGCTGCGGGTCAGCCGGTGCGCAAGGACGATGATCCGGAAGTCTTCAAGCAACGCCTTGAAGCCTACAACCGCGATACCGCAGTTGTTGTGCCGTATTACGAGAAGACAGGTCTTCTTTCCGTGATTGACGGCATGCAGTCCATTGATGAAGTAACGGCTTCAATAGATTCCGTTCTTCAAGGACTTGACGAAAAGGTTTAGAGCCGTTAAACGACCCGCTCTACCTTACAGTTAAGCCGGTTCCATGTAAGTGGGGCCGGCATTCTCTGTGCCGGGGTTACCCCGGCATTTTCGTACCCGCAAGGGCCGGACTCCACCGGACGCGGGCATTACAACCTGCGGCAAGACCATGGTCTCGCTGCGTAATCATGGAGACGAACGTGGCACGTATTGCTGGCGTTAACATCCCGACGAACAAGCGCGTTGTCATCGCGCTTCAGTATATTCACGGCATCGGCGCGAAGTTCGCGCAGGAAATCATCGAGAAGAACAACATCGATGCTGCCCGCCGTGTGAACGAGCTTTCCGACGCAGAAGTTCTGTCCATCCGCGAAACCATCGACCGCGATTACCTCGTTGAAGGTGACCTGCGTCGTGAGACCGCGATGAACATCAAGCGTCTGATGGACCTTGGCTGCTACCGCGGCCTGCGTCACCGTCGCGGCCTGCCGGTTCGCGGTCAGCGGACGCACACGAACGCACGTACCCGCAAGGGTCCGGCTAAGCCAATCGCTGGTAAGAAGAAATAATTACCCTGCCTCGATTGGTGGTGGAGCTGCCGGCATTACGGCAGTGACGAGATCAAAACAAGGATAAGAGAATGGCTAAAGACACGACGCGCGTGCGTCGCCGCGAACGCAAGAACATCTCTTCTGGCGTCGCGCATGTGAACTCCACGTTCAACAACACCATGATCACGATCACCGACGCACAGGGCAACGCGATCTCCTGGTCGTCCGCCGGTGCACTCGGTTTCAAAGGTTCCCGTAAGTCCACTCCGTATGCTGCCCAGGTTGCTGCGGAAGACGCTGCGAAAAAAGCTGCCGAGCACGGCATGCGCACCCTGGAAGTGGAAGTGCGCGGTCCGGGTTCCGGTCGTGAATCTGCTCTGCGTGCCCTGCAGGCCGCCGGTTTCCTGATCACGTCCATCCGTGACGTGACGCCGATTCCGCACAACGGCTGCCGTCCGCGCAAGCGTCGCCGCGTCTAAGGCTTCCCAGCTTTAGGTACTTGTTTCTCCAAATGGCAAAGAATGGCCTGGCGCTGATCCGCCGGGCGGGATAGCCGAAGGGACGAAAACGTGACCATTCAAAAAAACTGGCAAGAACTGATCAAGCCGACCAAACTCGAGATCAAGCCGGGTGAAGACCCGCGCTTCTTGGCAACCGTCGTTGCCGAGCCGCTCGAGCGTGGCTACGGTCTGACCCTTGGCAACGCGCTGCGCCGTATCCTGCTGTCTTCTCTGCAGGGTGCCGCCGTGACTGCCGTTCAGATCGATGGCGTTCTGCATGAGTTCTCGTCGATCCCGGGTGTCCGGGAAGATGTCACCGACATCGTGCTGAATATCAAGGAAATCGCCATCCGCATGGAAGGCGAGGGTCCCAAGCGCATGGTCGTGCGCAAACAGGGTCCGGGTGTTGTCACCGCCGGCGATATTCAGACTGTTGGCGACGTCGAGGTTCTCAATCCGGAACTGGTGCTCTGCACGCTGGATGAAGGCGCTGAAATCCGCATGGAATTCACCGTCAACACCGGCAAGGGCTACCATTCTTCCGATCGGAACCGTCCGGAAGATGCGCCGATTGGCCTGATCCCGGTCGACAGCCTCTACTCTCCGGTCAAGAAGGTCTCCTACAAGGTGGAAAACACCCGTGAAGGCCAGGTTCTTGACTATGACAAGCTGACCCTGACTGTCGAAACCGATGGTTCCGTCAAGCCGGAAGACGCCGTGGCATTCGCTGCACGCATTCTGCAGGATCAGCTCTCCATCTTCGTCAACTTCGAAGAGCCGCAGCGTGAAGTCGCCGAGGACAGCGTCCCGGAACTGGCTTTCAACCCTGCGCTTCTGAAGAAGGTCGACGAGCTGGAACTGTCTGTACGGTCTGCAAACTGCCTGAAGAACGACAATATCGTGTATATTGGCGATCTCATTCAGAAGACCGAAGCGGAAATGCTGCGGACCCCGAATTTCGGCCGCAAGTCGCTGAACGAAATCAAGGAAGTTCTCGCCCAGATGGGTCTCCATCTCGGCATGGAAGTTGCCAACTGGCCGCCTGAGAACATCGATGATCTCGCCAAGCGCTACGAAGACCATCAGTACTAAGGGCGTACGCGTCCTGTGAGGATCAACCGGGCAAGAGTTCAACCAGAAGAACTGACTGCCTGAAAGAAAAAGGAGAGGGCCATGCGCCACGGTAAATCCGGCCGCAAGCTCAACCGGACCTCTAGCCACCGTAAGGCTATGTTCGCGAACATGGCAGCGTCGCTGATCAAGCACGAACAGATCGTAACGACCCTGCCGAAGGCTAAAGAAATGAAGCCGATCATCGACAAGCTCATCACCCTGGGCAAGCGCGGTGACCTGCATGCACGCCGCCAGGCCATTTCGCAGATTCGCGATGCGGCAATGGTTGCCAAGCTGTTCGAAACGCTCGGTGAGCGTTACAAGGACCGCAGCGGCGGTTACTCCCGCGTGCTGAAAGCCGGCTTCCGCTATGGCGACAACGCTCCGATGGCTGTCATCGAGCTGGTCGACCGTGATCCGGAAGCACGCGGTGCTGAAGACCGTGCTCGCGTTGAAGCTGAAGAAGCAGCTGAAAACGCAGCGTAATAATTGCCTAAATGGCAATCGGGAAAGGCGGGCAGATTTGCCCGCCTTTTTTTGTTGTTTTAGTGACTGTGCGCCTAAACGTATTCGTTTCGAATAATGAGACCGCAATTATCAATGATTTAAGGAAAACTGCCTAGCTTCTAGCCATGCCTCCTGGACTAGTGGGAGAGGCTGGGGAGATTTACTGTGATAGCCAAAACGAATTCCGCTTCTAAGAAGAGGTCGCCTTCTCTTCGACTTTCTTTTGTTATTCCGGCTCTGATGATCGTGATTACAGTCGCCGCATGTGCGGCGGTGGGTGTCATCGGCTACATGACCGGTCGCGACGGATTGCAACAAGCGGCAGAAGCCGAACTTGGCATGGTCATCACAGCGCGTAACGCGCTCCTGCAGTCGCGCCTGCACGCAGCTGAGTCCCAGATCGTGAACCTGGCGTCCAGCGTGTCGGATCCGTTGAGCAACCTTGGCAACGCGACCATGAACCTTGCCAAGGAAAAGGACGAAATTCTCGGCCTGTTCCAGGCACCGCAGAGCCCGGAAGAACGTGCAGCGGTAACAGGCAAGGAACAGAAGACAATGTATGCCTGGCGCCACACCGAGGCGCACCCGGCCTTCTACAATGTCTGGAAGAACGGCGGCTTCGCGGATCTTTATCTGCTCGATAACGCCGGTCTCATTCTTTATTCGGTCACCAAGGGTGACGAATTTCTGTCCAAGCTTGGTGAAGGCAGTGTTGCCGAAGGGACCGGCCTGGAGATGGTCTACAATGCTGCCAAGGAGCTGGGTGAGGGCGAGATCGCTGCCAGTGTCTTTGCACCCTACACCCCTGCCGGCGGCAAGGGCTCTCTGTTCCTGGCATCGCCCGTGTTCATGAATTCGTTTGGTACGATCAGCCTCAGCGGTGTTGCGGTCATGCGGATCGATTCCGATTTCCTGAGTGAAGTTGTCGCGAACCGTGAAGACCTCGGGGAAACCGGTCAGGTTTACGTGATCAACCAGGACGGCCTCGCGCTCAGCGACATGCCGCTTGCAGGTGCGCCAACCGCGCTCAGCACCAGCGTTTCCAGCGGACCGGCGATTGAAGCTGCCGCCGGCACCGCTTCAGCCGGTATCGTTCAGGGGGCTGATGGCGTTGATGATCTTGTCGTTGCCCGTCCGCTAGCCTTCCAGGGGCAGAACTGGGCCATCGTTGCAGAGAAGAGCGTTGAAGAAACGCTGTCTGCCGTCATTCGCATGCGCGATCAGATGTTCCTCTGGTCGCTTGCAACAATTGCCGTTGCAGCCGTCATTGCCTTGTTCTTCTCCCAGTCGATCACCCGTCCTCTCACCACTCTTGTAGGCGCTCTCAACGCGATTGCCTCCGGTGATCTTGGTGCAGAGATCAAGGCTGCGAACCGCAAGGACGAAATCGGCGACATCGGCCGGGCCGTTCTTCAGATCCGCCAGAACGCGGCTGAAGAAAACGAGCGTCGTGCAGCCGAGGAAGCCGATGATGCAAGACGTCAGGCAGAGCAGCGCCAGGAAATGCTGGCAAGCCTTGCCGGCGACTTCGAAGCAACCGTCGGCACCGTCGTCGACAAGGTGGCTCATACCGCTGCAACCTTGCGCGAATCGGCGAACAAGATGCGCAGCATGACCGACATGGCAGGCGAAACATCTGCCAATGCGGCCACTATGTCGGAAGAAACTCTGGCCGAAGTGGAATCGATTGCGGCAGCTTCCGATCAGCTTTCCAGCTCGATCCAGGAAATCTCGACGCTGATCGAACGCTCTTCCAGCGTTGCTGCCGAAGCAACCAAACGTGCGGAAACGACCAACGATACAGTGCGCTCGCTTGCGGAAGCTGCCAACCGGATCGGCGAAGTCGTCACGTTGATTTCCGATATCGCCGACCAGACCAACCTTCTGGCCCTTAACGCCACCATTGAAGCCGCACGTGCCGGTGAAGCCGGCAAGGGCTTTGCGGTAGTTGCCTCCGAGGTCAAGGATCTTGCGTCCCAGACAGGCAAGGCAACCGGCGAAATCCAGCAGCAGATCGATGCCATCCGCGGAGCAACCGACGATGCGGTTGATGCCATCGGCGACATCCAGAAGACCATCGACGAGATTACAAAGTCGGTGAGCGAAGTTGCTGCAGCCGTTACAGAGCAGAGCTACGCGACGCAGGGCATTGCAGAGAACACTCAACGGGCCGCCGGTGGAACCTCCAAGGTTACCGAGGACATCCGCAACGTTTCTTCTCTATCGAACGATACCAACATGGCTGCACAAAACTTCTCCGAAGAAGCAGCGGACATGGCATCGAAAGCTGAAGAGCTGGATCACGAAGTGCGCAGCTTCCTTGCGCAGGTTCGTTCGGCCTGAAGTAAGCCTGCATGATGAAAAAGGGGCCGCCGGAAATCCGGCGGCCCCTTTTGTATTTGCCTCTTTTCCTCCCTATCTGCCATGTATCGCGATGGATATGAGAAGATTCGAAAAAGAGGCACCCGCCATGCGCCTGGTTCTGACCAGCTTTACGCGTTCCCTTGTCATAGCGGGCCTGGTCGGCCTGATGGGTATGTCTGCTGCGCTTTCGCAGACTGTGCAGCCGTCTCCGGCCGATCTTCGGCTTGTTCCGCAAAGCGATGCGCAGATCAAACTCTCCTTCGCGCCAATCGTGAAAAAGGTCGCGCCGGCGGTGGTCAACGTCTATGCCAGCCGTAAGGTGGTCCAGCGTCGGCAAGTGTCGCCCTTCATGGACGATCCCTTCTTTCGCCGGTTCTTCGGCCAGCCCGGCGGGAACGACAGGCCACGGCAGAGGGTTGAATCGTCCCTTGGATCCGGCGTCATCATTTCGAGTGATGGTACGGTGATCACCAACCATCATGTGATCAAGGACGCGGACGACGTTCGCGTCGCCCTGAACGACCGTCGTGAATTCGATGCCGATATCGTTCTCATGGACGAACGTACCGATCTCGCGGTGCTGAAGATCCGGGGTGATGGACCATTCGAGAGCATCGACTTTGCGGATTCCGACAGCCTTGAAGTCGGCGACATCGTGCTTGCCATCGGTAACCCGTTCGGTGTCGGCCAGACGGTTACCCAGGGCATCGTCTCGGCCACGGCTCGCACGCAGGTCGGCGTAACGGACTTTCAGTTCTTCATCCAGACCGACGCTGCAATCAACCCGGGCAACTCCGGCGGTGCGCTTGTCGATATGACCGGCAAGCTGGTTGGCATCAACTCGGCCATCTATTCTCGCTCCGGCGGCTCCAACGGTATCGGCTTTGCCATTCCGGCGCATATGGCGCGTTTCGTTGCGAAAGCCGCCGATCATGGCGGCAAGGTGCAGCGGCCCTGGCTGGGCGCGACCGTGCAGCTGGTAAATGCCGAAATCGCCGAAGCGCTGTCTCTCGACCGGCCACGCGGTGTGCTTGTAACGGCAGTCTTTGATGGGTCTCCTGCCTTTGAGGCCGGGCTTCGGGTCAGCGATCTGGTGATTGCGGTTGACGGCAAGGAAGTGACCGATCCCAATTCCTTCGGCTATCGTTTTGCAACAAAGATGATTGGCGAACAGACCGATTTTGTTGTCCTGAGGGACGGTGCGGAAGAGCATGTGACCGTGTCACTGCAGCCGGCTCCCGAAACCATTCCACGGGATACGCGTGAACTTGTCGACTATTCGCCCTTCGAAGGCGCGACGGTCATGAACCTTTCGCCTGCCGTTTCCGAGGAACTTGGAATGGAAGGGATTTTCGACGGTGTCGTGATTGCCGAAGTGAAGCGCGGCAGCACCGCGGACCGTGTGGGGCTTCGCCCGGGCGACATCATCCGGGGGATCAACCGGCAAACCGTCGAGACCACCGAAATGCTGGAAGGTATCACCAAGAAGCCACCGCGTGTTTGGCAGCTCGATATCGAGCGGGACGGCAAGGTTTCACAGCTCATCCTGCGCGGTTAGGAGACAGTGTGAGCGATCTGTTCGAAGCTTCCGGGCTAAGCCAGTCCGGCCCGCGGCCACTGGCGGACCGGATGCGACCGACCAAACTTGCCGATGTGGTGGGGCAGGATCACCTGCTCGGGCCGGAAGGCACGCTGTCGCGCATGCTGAAGACGCGGACGCTTGGTTCGTTGATCTTCTGGGGGCCGCCGGGCACCGGCAAGACAACCATTGCCCGGTTGCTGGCCAATGAAACGGACCTTGCGTTCGAACAGATCTCGGCGATCTTTTCTGGTGTTTCGGACCTGAAGAAGGTGTTCGAAACGGCTCGCGCCCGGCGCATGAGCGGCAGGGCAACACTGCTCTTCGTAGACGAGATCCATCGGTTCAACCGGGCGCAGCAGGACAGCTTCCTTCCGGTGATGGAGGACGGCACGATCACGCTGGTTGGTGCGACCACGGAAAACCCGTCCTTTGAGCTTAACGCGGCCTTGCTGTCGCGCTCTCACGTCATGACGTTCCATTCCCTTTCCGCGGACGCCATCGAAAAACTGTTGGCGCGGGCAGAGGAGTTGGAAGAGCGTAAGCTGCCGCTTGACGAGGAAGCCCGACGAGTGCTGATCCGCATGGCCGATGGCGACGGCCGCTCTTCTCTGACCCTGGCCGAGGATGTCTGGCGCGCCGCAGGAGAGGACGAGGTCTTCGATGCCGAGCGCCTGCAGGAAATTGTCCAGAGGCGGGCGCCGATCTACGACAAGAGTGCTGACGGCCATTACAATCTGATTTCCGCGCTGCACAAGTCCGTGCGGGGTTCCGATCCCGATGCCGCCCTCTACTGGTTCTGCCGGATGCTGGATGGCGGCGAGGACCCGCTCTATCTTGCCCGGCGTCTTATCCGCATGGCGGTTGAGGACATCGGGCTGGCCGACCCCAATGCACTGGTGCAAGCCAATGCGGCCCGTGACGCCTACCAGATGCTCGGGTCGCCCGAAGGGGAATTGGCGCTTGCGCAGTCGGTGATCTATCTTGCAACGGCGCCGAAATCGAACGGTGCTTACGTGGCCTACAAGGCGGCGATGCGGGATGCCAAATCCAGCGGCTCTCTGCTGCCGCCCAAGCATATCCTCAACGCGCCCACCAAGCTGATGAAGCAGGAAGGGTACGGCGACGGCTATCAATACGATCACGATGCTCCCGACGGCTTTTCCGGTCAGGATTATTTTCCAGAGCAGTTGGGCCGCAAGACCTATTACGACCCACCCCAGAGAGGGTTTGAGCGGGAACTGAGAAAACGTCTTGAGTTCTGGGACAAGCGGCGCAAGGAACGAGGCTGAGCTCGGTAGCCTGAAAGATCAGGCGGTTTCGGTGGATGTCAGACGGTCGAGGGCGCTCTTGAGTGTGGCGATCAGCCTGTCCCGGTCTTCCGGTGCCATCGTGTCGGAAATCTTGTCCAGCTGGCGGGACACCAGGTCGACCTCCAGATCATCCTTGACCGGAACGGGTTCCTTCAGGCCGATTACCTCGTAGGTGGAGACCGGATAGGCAATCCCCTTGACGTTGACTTCACCATTTTCAGCGCATTTGATCTGCTCTTTCACCTGCGAATAGGTTTCGAAGGAGATCAGGATAGAGCCCGGTGTGGCAAGGCTTTCCAGGCGGGAGGCCGTGTTCACGCCACGTCCGATGATGGTGTAGTCCAACCGGTCTTCGCTGCCGAAATTGCCCACGGTGCAATAGTCCGTATGGATCCCCATGCGGCATTTCATCGGTTTGGAGATACCGGCTTCCCGCCAGGCACCCTGGAGCGCCTTCATCCGGTCCTGCATGTCGATGGCCATGCGTACGCAGGCAAGCGCGTCCTCGGTCACACCACGTGTTTCCGGGTCACCGAAAAAGATCAGGATGGCGTCGCCGACGTATTTGTCGATGGTCGCGCCGTAGCGCAGCGCGATATTCGACATCTCCGTCAGATACTGGTTGAGGATTGCCGTGAGTTCTTCTGATTCAAGCCGGTCTGCCGTTTCGGTGAAGTCGGCGATATCGGAGAAGAAAACCGTCAGTTTCTTGCGTGTGGACGCAATCTTGACTTCCTGACGGCCTTCGAAAATGGATTGATAGACCTGAGGCGAAAGGTATTTGGCGAGCTGCCGCGAAAGTGCCTCGAGCTTGGTGGATTGATCCGCCAGCTGGTCCTCGACCGCTTCGCCATGCTCGATGGTCGCCTCGTACAGGAGGCGCAGATCTTCCAACTCGGATCGCAGATAGTCGTTCTCTTCCTGCAGGGATTGCAGCGAGGTCGTCTGGTCGGCTTGCCCGGTTTCATCGGAGCTTTGGGCAGCTGTATCTACACTCTTGGCCATTTCATTCCGCGTCGAAAAGGTCTGGTCTCATTGTCTGTTTTATAATGCTGAACTTTAAAGAATCACTGTCGGATCCATGAACTATCTTAGCGGAATATACAGGTCAGGCGGGGGAAAATCGTAGCAGGCTTCAGAGCGCCAAGTTCCCGGCAAGCCTCGTCGTCAAACCATGTTTGCATAGAAGTGATCGGGCGGGAGCATAGTTCCGCCATGTCTTGATTGGCGAATGGAAAGGTCCGCCGCATAAAGATAGTAGCCATTCTTTCGTGTTAGGACTTCAACATGTTCCCCACGGTGACCTCATGAAGGAAATCGAACTCAGATTGGCGCTGGTGTTTTATGGCGGCGTTTCGCTTGCCATCTACATGCATGGCGTAAGCCGGGAAATCCTCAATCTTGTTCGGGCGTCGAGCGTTCGTCTTGACCGCAAGTCGAACGGTTCTGCCCAGGAAATACCCGATCAGGAGCTTCCTCCGGTTCAAAGCGCCTACAAGGATCTGCTCGATCTGTTGTCCTCCGTTGCCGACATCCGGGTGGTGGTTGACGCAATTGCCGGTGCGTCTGCAGGTGGCGTCAACGGCATCATGCTTGCGCGGGCCATCACCCACGACCTGCCACTCGACAGCCACAGCGAGATGTGGCTGGAAAATGCCGATGTCACGCGTTTGGCCCGGCCACAGGCCGGTCTGTCCCGATACCTGAAGATTTCCATTTCGCCAGTGCTGGATCAGCTGATTTCCACACGGCTGACAAAGCAGATAGAAAGCGCGGAAACGCGCGAGAAGCTGCGACTGTTCATGCAGGCGCGTTGGTTCACACCGCCGTTTTCCGGTGAACGGTTCATCAGCTGGATGCTGGATGCCTGCCAGAAGATGGAGGACGGTGCCGTGCCCGGCCGCAGTCTGATCCCGCGTGGTCAGACGCTCGACCTGTTCGTGACGATCACCGATTACAACGGCATCAAGCGACGCATTCACCTGGACGATCCGGACTATGTCGAGGAGTGGGATCATCGCCGGATCCTGAGTTTCCATGCCGCGCACAGAATGCCAGGAGATATCGAAAGCCAGTTCGATGCCGACAGCATTCCGGAAATTGTCTTTGCGGCTCGTGCGACGTCCTCGTTTCCAGGGGCGTTCCCTCCTGCAACGGTTGCGGAAATGGAGCGGGTGCTGGTCGATCACGACCTGACGTGGCGCAACCGGGATGCGTTTCTTGCAAGAGGGCTGAACCTGACGTCCGAGACAGCCGGTCAGCATTGTTTTGTCGATGGCAGCGTCGTCATGAACAAACCGTTTGCGCCGGTGATTGACGTTATTCAGGATCGGCCGGCGGTGCGCGAAGTTGCCCGGCGGCTGATCTATGTGGATCCGTCACCGGTGGTTCCGGTCGAAACGGATAGCACCGTTTCGGAGTTGCCCGGGTTCTTCCGCGTGATCCTGGCTTCGCTCGCTCATATTCCGCGCAATGAGCCCATCGGCGATGATCTGAAAGAGCTTGAACAGAACAACCGGCGCAGCCGCTGGCTCTCGCAACTGATCGATGATGCGGGGCCGATGGTGGAAAAGGCGGTGGCGGGCATTTTGCCAAAGCGGCGCCGGGTGACACCTGACATTCTTTCGTTGTGCCGCAAGCAGGCAACCGTGGCCGCATTCGAGCAGGCAGGGTTCGCCTTTCTCAATTATCAGTCCTTGAAACTTCATTCCCTGGCTGAGCGGTTGGCAGGCCTGACGGCGCGGCTCAGTGGGCTGGACAGTGCGCGCGGCCAGGAAGAAGCCCTTCTGGGGCTGTACTCGCGTCACACCAGCCGCCTGACAGCCGAGAGCAAGGACATCCTGGGGCGCACGGACCCGCATGTTGTTGCCTTGTTGCGCGGGCTGGATGTCGACTACCGGATACGCCGGCTTCGCTTTGCGGTGCGCAAGCTAAACGGCTTCTATCACTATCGTCCGGGCTCCGACTTACCGCCGCCCAATTTCGAGGCGCTCGATCAGATGAAGGGATTGCTCTACGAGCAGATCGATCATCTGGGTTGGCGCTGGAATGACCGGTTTTTCGGTGGCCGCAGCCGGGAACTCGCCGAAACGTTCGTTCGGGCAGCGGAGGCGGGTGGTCCGGACGCTGCCGAGCATGTCCAGCCAATGCTGAAATCCCTGACACAGATGATGGGGCTTGCCGATCTGGACAGGCTTCAGGACGAACTCTTTGCCGAGACGGCCCGAAACCTTCTCGACAAGAGCCGTCACACATCCCTGATGGGAACCTACATCGGCTTCGGTTTTTTCGATCTGATCACCTTTCCCGTGTTGCAGCGCAACGACTTCTCGGAGGTGACGGAAATCCTGGTCGACCGCATCAGCCCGACCGACGCCGCAAGCCTTTATACGGAAGGTTTCGACCTCAAGGGCAAGTCTCTGAATACGTTCGGTGCCTTCTTCAATCGCGGCTGGCGGGAACATGATTATCTGTGGGGACGTCTCAACGCCGCCGACAGGCTGGTCAGCATCGTGCTGTCTGCGGCAGGTGAGGGCACTTTGCCGCAGATCCAGGTAAACCAGGCGCGTGCACGGATCTTTCTGGCGGTTCTGGAAGAAGAACGTGGCAAACTTTCTGATATTCCAGAGGAAATAGACCGGGTCGACAAGCTGGTCCGTTCGATCTATCCCGATTTCGCTCATGTGACGGAAAGCGTCTGACCGGGTAATATTCATAATTTGGCAAGTCATTCCTTGACGTGAGGTCCGCTCTTTCGCTACGCACAAAAGTGGCTAGGGAATTGCGCGTGGATATTTGAGTTGATGACTTTTATTGCCGAACATTTTGGGACCGGCCCAGAGGTGTTTCTGGGTTTCTTTCTGGTGCTTTACGCTTCCAGCTTGATCGTGCTGTTCACGACCGGTCTGACCATGACGGTGATGAACAGGCGTCACCCTGACCGCAAGATCCAGAAGCGCCAGCCGACCCACGATGCCCTGCGCGATATCAAATCTTCCATGGGGCAGCTGTCGATCACGAGCTGCTGCCTTTCCATCGGCCTCTATGCCCAGCTGCGTGGCTGGACGCTGTTCGACCCTGTTGCGTTGTCCTGGTGGTCTGTGCCGTTGTTCTTCGTGATCTCGTTGGCCCTGCACGATACCTGGTTCTACTGGGGGCACCGGATCCTGCACACCAAGATGTTCTACCGGTTCCACAAGCCGCACCACATGACAGTGACACCAACAGTCTGGTCCAACGATGCAGGCTCCAGTGTGGATACGCTGTTCGCCCATTCCTATTATGCGCTTGTGCTTTTTGTTGTGCCAATTCCGCCGCTGGTTTTCCTGGGCCACAGGTTGTTCGACCAGGTGTCGGCCGCCATCGGCCATTGCGGCTATGAGCATTTCGCAAGCCCGAGCGCACGCAAACCCTGGCCACTGCTGTGCACGCTCTACCACGACCAGCATCACCAGTATTTCGTCTACAACTACGCCAACTACTTTTCCTTCTGGGACCGGTTCTGCGGCACCATCCATCCGACCTATGACGAGCGGGTGGAAGGGTTCGAAGCGCTTTATGCCGGCACCGGCAAACAGGAAAAATCATGATGGGGCTACTCGTCGATTACCTCATCGTTCTGGCGCTCACCTATGCGGCCATGGTTGCGGTCTATTTTGCGACCGGGTTCACAATGATCGCGATAAATGCCCGTCATCCTGACCGGCGGATCCAGAAACACCGTGACGGCATGAAACGACAGGCAGAGGAAATCCGTGCCTCCATGAAGGCGTTGGCGACATCTTCCGTCCTGCTGTCGTCCGGATATTTCGCTCAGACCCAGGGCTGGACGCTGTTCGCTCCGCTGGAACTCAGCTGGTGGTCGTTTCCGCTGATGTTCGCCGTTTGCTTCGTCCTGTTTGATGCCTGGTTCTATTGGGGGCACCGGATTCTTCACTGGCCGTCGCTCTACAAATTCCACGTACCTCATCACCGCTCGATCGCACCGACGGTCTGGAGCAACGACAGCTCGACCACGGTCGACACCCTGATCGAGCATTTTTTCTATTTTCTGGTCTGGTTCGTGCTGCCGGTGCCGGCCTTGAGCGTTTTTGCCCTGCGGTTGTTCGACCAGATTTCAGGCATGGTCGGCCATTCGGGCTTTGAATATTTCGCGTCCAAGTCGTCGCGATTCCCTTCGCCGCTGATTTGCACGACGTTCCATGATCTGCATCATTCGCAGTTTCACTACAATTACGGTAACTTCTTCTCGTTCTGGGACCGGATCTGCGGAACGGTGCATCCGAAGTACGATGTGCTGGTACGGTCCATGGAAGAGACCGGGGAAATTCCGGATTCGGAAGAAACGAAAGTCAAGGCAACCGGGTAAGCCCGCACAGTACTAACATGTGTCAGCCAACCGACCAAATGGATGTATGAAGAGATATGCTCGATCAGGCGCTGACGATATTGCTTGAATTCCTGCCGATTTACGCGGCGTGCTACGCTGTGAACGTGTTCCTGTATTTTGCGACCGGCTGGGTGCTGGTGAAGATACAGGACCGGCACCCGGAGCGGCGTATTCAGCAGAATCGGCGTGGTGAAAAGCGCATGTGGAAGGAAATCCGGGCCAGCGTCTATTCGTTGACCGTGACCGCGGGCTGTCTTGCCGGCGGCATCTTCCTTTCGATGAAGGGCTGGACCCTGGTCGCGCCGCTGGAGCTGACCTGGTGGTCGGCAATCCTGATGTTTGTCGTTTCCATCCTAGCTTTCGACACCTGGTTCTACTGGGGCCACCGGTTCATGCACACGAAGGCGATGTACCGCTTTCATGCCGAGCATCACCGCTCGGTCGCGCCGACTGTCTGGAGTACCTATTCCGACGATCTGGTCGATGCCTTTGTCATGCAGAGTTATTATCTGTGGGCGGTCATCCTCCTGCCGATCCCGATCCCCGTGCTGATCGTTCACCGGCTTTGGGACCATTTCAATGGCACAATCGGCCATTCCGGTTTCGAATTCTGGGCGTCGCCGATGTCGCGTATGCCTTCGCCGATGGTCTGCGTGACTTTTCACGACCAGCACCATTCGCGCTTCCGCTACAATTACGCCAATTTCTTTTCGTTCTGGGACCGTGTCTGCGGCACCATCGACCCGAAGTACGATGAACAGGTCAAGGTGTTTGAACAGATGGGCGAAAAATCGGCTGCAAAGCCGGCGGCTCCCGGCGAATAGGGCTTTCCCTGGCCCGGCAGATTCCGTGATGGTTCACCCATGCATGGATTGAACTCGGCGTATTCAGGGACGGCTGGGACCAGTTAGAAGCGGGGCGACGGTTTGAAACATCTTTTGCTGGTGATGCTGGGCGGTGGTCTGGGGGCGGGCGGACGGCATCTGGTGTCGCTTGCGACGCTCCGTTTGTTTGGGCCGGGTTTTCCTGTCGGGACTCTTACTGTCAATGTCGTCGGCTCACTGGCCATGGGGCTTTTCATCGGTTGGCTGGTTCGCCATGAGACCGGCAACCTGCAGTCATTGCGCTATTTCGTGGCGACCGGCTTCCTCGGCGGCTTCACGACGTTCTCCGCGTTTTCGCTCGACACCTCAGTGCTATGGGAGCGCGGCGACACGCATCTGGCACTCGTGTATGTTCTTGCCTCTGTCGCCTTGTCCATTCTTGCCGTGTTTGCCGGACTGATGATCATGCGCCAGGTTGCAACTTAAGAATTCCTTCCCTTTCGGGCCGATTCCGCCTATACGCTGCGGAACGAATTTTCCCCCCGCCTTGATGCAGGGGCGATGGATGCGCGTCACGGCGGCAGGCCGGATGCCGAATTTGAGAAAAACATGTCCGCGATTGAACAGAAACAAGTGTCCGCCGATGAGGCGGGCATGCGCCTCGACCGTTGGTTCAAGTCCCATTACCCGGGCCTTGGATTCGGTCATCTGCAGAAACTGCTGCGTACGGGGCAGGTCCGCGTCGACGGCAAGCGTGCCGAGACGAACACCCGTATCGCCAAGGGGCAGATGATCCGTATTCCACCTCTCGGGGTGGAACTTCCGGCGGACGACAAGAAGAATGCCAAGCCGAAATCCACCAAGCTGATTGCTGACGACCGCAAGGCCATTGAGGACATGCTGCTGTTTGAAGACAGCCAGGTAATGGTGCTCAACAAGCCGGCAGGTCTTGCTGTTCAGGGCGGTTCAGGCCTCAAGCGCCACCTGGATGGCATGCTGGACGCCTATACCGACCGCAAGGGCAACAAGCCGCGTCTGGTGCACCGTCTTGACCGTGAGACCTCCGGCATCATTCTGGTTGCCCGTACGCGTCAGGCCGCGCAGGAACTGACAAAGGCCTTCCGTCACCGGAATACCCAAAAGATCTACTGGGCAATCCTGGCGGGTGTTCCGAAGCCGTTTCAGGGCCGCATTTCCACCTTCCTGGCCAGAAATGACGGCGAAGAACGCATGCAGATCGTTCGTCAGGGCGACGATGAGGCACAGCACGCCGTGTCGCTCTATTCCGTCTTCGAAAAGTCCGGCCAGAAGCTTTCCTGGGTGACGATGAAACCGGTGACGGGTCGAACGCACCAGTTGCGCGCACATGCGGCCCATATCGGCCATCCGATCATCGGTGACGACAAGTATTTCAATATCGAGAACTGGGAGCTGCCGGGTGGTATCCAGAACCGCCTGCATCTGCTGGCGCGCCGGATCGTGATCCCGCATCCATCGGGCCATGGCACGATCGATGTTTCGGCACCGCTGCCGCCGCACATGCAGCAGACCTGGAATCTGCTTGGATTTGATGCAACGGACTATGATCCGGAAGTGGATGATCCGGATGACGCGCTCAACAAGCGCTGATAGCACTTCTCTGCTTTGCCAGAAGCCTAGCTGCCGGCGGCGGGATAGACCTTCAGATTGAAGCTCTCGTCTTCCGCCGGTGGCTGAAAGTGGCTTGAGATCCGGTCGAACTCGGCCTCGGACACCGAGAACTCGTGCTTGCCGGCGGCATTGCGCTGGCGAAGCCGTTCCTTGCAGACCTCATCCGGCACATCGAGAAAATGAAGCTGATGCTTGCACTCGACCTTGTCGGCAATGGCGCGCATCCATTGCCGGCTTTCTTTCGTGTTGGCATGAAAGTCCAGTACCACGGAAAGACCGCTTTCCAGCAGGGCAGCCACATGCGGCGCTATCGTTTTTCTCAAGAGTGACGAACAGCGGACAAAATCTGCGAGGCTGGACATCTGGTCAGCGTAGAGACCGGATAGCCAGACGTCCTCCCGCAGGAGAATGTTGCCGGGACGCTCGGCAAAGCGATCCGCCAATGTCGACTTGCCGGAAGCAACCTTGCCGCAAAACAGATGCAGAGTTGGAGCGTCGTCAGATCGTAGCATTTGAAGGGAGCTCGCTATCGGATGTTTGCAAACCTGGTGGACGTAATCAAACGCCCTGAAACAGTGCACCCAGGATCACCGACGCAAAGGTGATGCACACAACTCCCGCCACCAGTTTCCAGGCATCCGAGCGTTTCTTGAGACCAGGCCAGCCAAGCGGTTTGATCACCTGGATCGCGGCAATCATGAACAGCAGCAACAGGATGATCTTGGTCAAGAAAAGCTCCGGGCGGGCAGGGCGCTATGCTGCAACGGCAGTTGCCAGATTGACGCCGTCAGACCAGAATCTACTGGCGGCCTCAAAACGATGAAACATCCCGCTCTCGACTGAAAACGGGATGTTTAGAAGGCATATCCAATCCGGCAGTTGCCTGCAAGGTCAGGCTCCGGTGCTCCGCTGAAGTTTTGCCATATAGGTCGGCAGCTTTTCCATCGACGGAACGACGATCAAGGTCTTTACGTGGCCGCGTTTGAATGCGTTCAGGAACTTGTTGTAGTCCTTGAAGGCAACACAGCCATGGGACCCGATGGAGCGGCGCAGCAGACGCGTATGGGTCAGCATGCCGTCACGGCCTTTCATGGCAGCACGGTCCTGCGGCAGCATGCGAATGGCCTCCACGCCATGGAAGCGCCGTTCGCGCATTCTCAAGTTGTAGATGTTGGGCGGCGTTGGGCCGAGCATCTTCACGTGCGAAAACTTCGGATTGTCCATCCGGTGTCCAATGCCGGAATGAGCCTCCAGCTTGGTGCCGTCCGGCATGTGAACGGTCGCGGCGCTGATGTCATAGACGGCGATCTTGCTGCCTGCACCGGGAAGTCCGGGCTTGGCGCTGCCGAACAATTTGCCGAGACCGCCGAACACTCCGTTTTCGTCTTCTTCGGGATTTCCTGGCGTTGCATAGGCCAGAACGGGAGACGCTTGTTCAGGCTTTTCCCTGCCTTCAGAACGGTTTTCTGCAACCACAGGCGCGCTGCGGCGCGGCGGTTCGGGTTTCATGTCCGGGGTCGGCGGCAGAATAGCGCCGGGTTTGGCCGGATTACCTGCAGCCATGGCAATGTTCACGGCCGTCTGTTCAGGTTTTGCAGCAACATTCGTCTCTGCTTCAGCCGCGGTGCCGACGCTTTGTAACGCTGCGACTTCGACATTCGGCGCAGTGTCATCGGCTGCCGGTTCATCGAGCGCGGCAACACTTGTGGTTTCTGAAGCAGCTTGATGGGCCAGAAGTGTCTGGGCGAGTTTCAGCCTTGCGAGCTTGGCGGCAAGGGCCACCTTCGCAGCCTTTTTAGCCTCAGCCTCGAGTGCCGCCGCTTCCGCCTTGAGGGCAGCTTCTGCTTTCGCAGCTATTGCTGCTGCCTGTTCAGCGGCTTTTTCCGCTGCAAGAGCGGCTTCCGCTTCGGCGCTTTGCCGTTTTTTCGTTGTCAGCGCTATCGGGGCCAGACCAAGAGAAGCTGTGGCAGGGGTTGTCTGCGCAAGCGTCAATTTCTCCTGCGGCTCAGTGCCGGCGGCGACAAAATGAGACGGGGCGATCGAGGTTCCAAGAAAAGTGGCGGTTCCGGCCAAGCCGGATATCACCAAAGTTGCCCCCGCGAGGATCGTATAAAAAGTCCGGCTGGTCTTCCGGGATTTTGCTTGCCCCTTCAGGCCGACCTTTTGTTTCTTCTGAATCATTCAGACAAAACCACTCTGTTACGCCGGTCTTGTTCGACCGCGCTCCAAATTCGTATCCTTTGGTGACAATCTTGCCCCAAACGTTCATGCCCACCCGCCTGCGGCAGTATCGTCGATCATGGTAACCAAGTTCTTTACGATAAATATGCAAGCGGCCAAGAGACCGGTAATCACTCTAAAGAGGCAATTTTCGGGCGGTTTTTCAAAATTGGCGATATCCAAAGATTGAACGTCAATTTGCCGCAGACTGTGGAAGTCTTTGCCTATTGTTGAATTTACCAATCAATGACGTAGATGTCGGCAAAACTTCCAATCCGGCGCAGTGTCAAATGTGCTCTTGACCCCCGGGGGAAAACCCGGCACATGCGGGCTACTTTCCGTTCGCTTGGCACAGGATGCCCATGTATCTGATCATCTTCGACGTCGACGGCACGCTGGTGGACAGTCAGAAAACCATTTTGCAGGGCCTGCAGGTCGGTTTCGAGGCTGCGGGCCTGCCCATGCCTGACCGGGAAACGGCGCTCTCAATCGTCGGACGGTCGCTGGACGAGGCTTTTCTGGATCTCGTTGGACCTGAACACCAGGACAAGATCCCGGTGATGTCCAACGCGTATAAACAGGCCAAGTGGTCCCGCAGGAGGGAAGGGCTGGATCTCGACCCGCTTTATCCGGGTGCTCGCGAGGCTATCATGCGGCTGAATGCGCGTGACGATGTCCTTCTTGGAATTGCCACCGGCAAAGCGATGCGTGGGGTCAAGCACATGCTGGATACCCATGATCTGCATGGACGCTTCGTGACTGTCCAGACAGCTGATACCTCACCCTCCAAGCCTCATCCGGACATGGTGCTGCGGGCAATGGCGGAGACCGGAGCGGACAGGACACGAACCATCATGATCGGTGATACCGGTTTTGACATGGCGATGGCCAAGGCCGCCGGCACACATGCCTTGGGCGTTGCCTGGGGTTATCATGATCATGACCGGCTGAGTGCTGATGGTGCAGACAAGATCATCCAGACCTATGCCGAGCTGGATTTGGCACTTGGTGAACTTCTGGATTTCGACAAGGAAACAATCTGATGCGCGACTTTCTTGAAACCTTGCAGGAAGATGCGGCCAAGGATCCGGAGCAGCGGGCGCGCGAACTCTCCCGGCGCGAATTGCCTAAGCGTTTCTACAAGGAAGCAGCCCATGTTGCCGTGGACGGCGGTTTCGCGATCCATCTGGACGGAAGGCCCGTCAAGACACCGGGCAAGGCGGCCTTGTTACTGCCGAGTGAGGCGCTTGCTGCAGCGGTTGCCGCCGAATGGCAGGCACAGCAGAAGGAAATCAATCCGGCCACTATGCCGCTGACCCGGATTTCCAATTCAGCGCTTGATGCAGTCAGCATCCGGTTTGGCGAAGTGGCTGACGATATCACCCGGTTTGCCGGCAATGATGCGCTGTGCTACCGCGCGGACGATCCGCAAAGCCTTATCGACACCCAAAGGCGCTTGTGGGATCCTGTCGTGGACTGGGCAGGCGGGTTGCTCGGCGGCCGTTTCGTGCTGATCGAAGGTGTCATTCACGCTGCCCAGCCGGAAGCGCTGCTTGTCGCCTATCGGGCCCGAGTTTCCGACCTGACCCCGATGCGCCTCGCAGCGCTCCATACGATCACCAGCCTGACAGGCTCCGCGCTCCTGGGGCTTGGTCTGCTGGAAGACTACCTCGACGCCGATGCCGCCTGGACGGCCGCTCATGTGGAAGAGGACTTCAACATCGAGCGCTGGGGTGAAGACGCGGAAGCTGCTCTCGTCCGGGCCTACAAGCGCAAGGAATTCGACGCGGCGGTTCTGATCTTGCGTGAAGCGTAACAATTTCCCTGCGATGTGGTGTGGAGCGTATTGGCTTCACCCCAAGTAGAACGTCGTTGCCATCAGAAAGAAAATGAGCACGCCGAGGACGTCGTTGGACGAGGTGATGAAGACACCGATGGCCATGGCCGGGTCGATGCCGATCTTGTCCAGAATGATTGGTATGGTAGCGCCGACCATGGCCGCGAGCGTGGTGACGCACAGCAGTGACAGCGATGTGGCCAGGGCAAGGTGCAGCGGGTCTTCCAGCGGCACGATCAGCGAAGCCACGAGCACGAGACAGCCCAGGATCGTGCCGGCGATAGCGCCATTGAAGAGCGCCGCCACCAGTTCCTTCAGCAGGCGGTAGAAGATATCGCCGGACCACAAGGCTCCGGTCGCAATGCCTTGTACCGCCACAGCGGAGGCCTGCAGGCCCGCGTTTCCGGCCATCGACATGGTGACGGGAATGAAAGCGGCCAGGATGGCGGCTTCCGCCAACTGGTCTTCATAGGAACCGACCACCGTTGCAGCAACGCTGGCCCCCACCAGACCGGCGAGCAGCCAGGGCAGGCGGCCGCGTACTATACGCAGCACCGTGTCATCCGACCGGGCTTCTGAGGAAACGCCGCTCATCAGCAGCATGTCTTCGTTGGCTTCGTCCGAGGCGATGCGTGTCAACTGCTTGGGCGTGATCCTGCCGATCAGGTGGCCTTCTCCGCTGACGACCGGCACGGTGCGCATGTCGCGTTTTCGGGCGAGCCGCAGCACTTCTTCCTGGTCAGTGTCCGTGGACACGGCAATGACGTCGCGGTTCATGAAGCTGGACAAGGGGGCGTCCGCCGGCGCGAGCAGAAGCTTGCCGACTTCCACCGTTCCGGTCAGCTTGCTGTCGGCATCGGTCACATAAACGGTAAAGACCTTGCGAATGCGGCTGGCTTCCGCGCGCATCTGCGCGACAGCTTCGCCGGCGGTGCAGGTTTCGGGAAGGGCGACGAACTTGCGGGCCATCACGCGGCCCGCCGTGTCGTCGGCATAGGAACCGCGCGTTGCGATGTCTTCCACATCCGGCAAGCGCGCGATCAGTTCGTCCGCGACATCGTCCGGAAACTCGTTGAGAATTTCGATGGCGTCTTCCGGATCGAGACCGGCGAGAATATCCCGAAACTGCTCAAGGGTGGATTCTTCCATCAGAATCGAACGGAATTCCGGTCGAAGCTCGGCAATGACCTTGATCGACGGGTTGGCCGGCAACCACTGGAACAATTTGCGGGCTTGTTTCAGGCGCAGCCGCGTCAACAATTGCATGACGTCGACGGGGTCCCAGCGCTTGAGCAGTTCGACCAGCTGCGTGCGCTGACCCGACTTGATCATCTCGCGCACGGCCCTGAGCGCAGCATCATTGATTTCCAGCGGTTCGTTAGCCGGCTCTCTGGTCCATGCGGTTGGATCAAGCTCGGCGACGTCGCTGGAATTGCTCATGGATACTCACTTTCCGGAAGGGTCCGGTCCGCTTCTACTGATCGATTGTGACGTCCGCCTGACAGTTTCCTGCGGGATCAGACCTCAAATTCCTCAATATCGGCAAAGGCCTGCCGCAGCTTGTCTGACCAGCCCCGGGACAGTTTCTGGAAATACGGGTCGTCCTGCTGAATGCGCACCTGGCGGTCGGTGGAAAAGCTGTCGGTGTTGTAGAGCAACATGTCGATGGGCATGCCGACAGACAGGTTCGACCTCAGCGTGCTGTCAAAGGACAGCAGCACCAGCTTGGCCGCTTCACCGAGGCGCATGTCCGCACGCGTGACCCGGTCCAGGATCGGCTTGCCGTATTTGTGCTCGCCGATCTGCAGATAGGGCGTGTCTTCACAGACCTCGATGAAGTTGCCGGCCGCATAGATCTGGAACATGCGCGGTTCCTCACCCTTGATCTGGCCGCCCAGAATGAAGGTGACGAAGAAGTTTTCCGCACTTGTTGCAAGGGCTTCGCCGTCGATCGCCTTGACCTCACGAACCGCACTGCCGACGAGGCGGGCAACCTGGAACATGGTTTTTGCGGTCATCAGCGTCGCCCGGTCGCTTTCCGCGGACGTGATGTGCTCACTCAAAAGCGATACGACGGCCTGGGTGACGGCAAGGTTGCCGGCAGAGAGCAGGGTGATCACCCGCTCGCCTGGCTCCTCCCATACGTGGAGTTTCTTGAAGGTGGCAATGTTGTCGACACCGGCGTTGGTGCGTGTGTCCGCGGCGAACACCAGCCCGCGATCCAGTTTCAAGCCAACGCAATAGGTCATTCCCAAGCCCTCAGACTGCGCCAAGACCCGTTGCTGGAGCCCCCAAAGGGCAAGCATCCATCAGGCAGGGCGCAGGTTGCCCTTTAATATCTTTTGTTGGAGTGAGCCTGTTCGGGCGGTTTGAAAGGACACTTACTGCTGTTGCTGGAACGCGGCCTGGGCCACATCGACCTCAACATGCAGGTTTTCCTCACGCCCGCCAAAACGGATCCCCCTGATAGGGGCAGCTGAACGGGAATCCAGGCCCACCGTCAAGCGGATATAGCGATCGGTCGGACACATTGCGTTGGATATGTCGAATCCGGTCCAGCCAAGACCGTTTATCATCACTTCGGCCCAGGCATGATGGGCTTCCGAAGCCTGTTCGTCTTCCAGCAGCAGATAGCCAGAAACGTACCTTGCCGGAACGCCGATGGAACGTGCGGCCGCGATGAAAATATGCGCGTGATCCTGGCAGACGCCTTCTCCGGCGGCCAGCACGGCAGTGGCCGGAGCGTGCGTTTCGGTGACGCCCACCTTGTAGTCGACCTTGTCGCGGATGGCATGCATCAGAGCATGGAAACCGGCAATCTTGTCATGTCCCTCCGCGTTGGCCGCCAATCTGCGGATCGCCTGGTTGGATTGCGTAAGCGGAGTAACCCTTGTGTAGATCCGCGGTGGGATGCCGGCATCCGGTTCGTGGCCGAGAATTCCGTTGGTATCCGTCGTCTCGACAATACCGCTGGCGGTGATCTCGACGTCCTCGATCGGCTCGCTGCGCGACACCATGTGAACCTGGTTGCCGAAAGCGTCCTTGTAGGTCGTCGCCCGTTCAATGCCCGGTGCTTCGATTGACCATTCGACAACTCTCTGGCTCGGGCCATCCTCGGGCGTCAGGCGCAACTGCTGCATGGCGTTGGCGAGTGGCGTCTCGTAACGGTATCGGGTCGTGTGTCTGACAGTCAGTCGCATGCTGCACCGGTTCTGCGGGGTTCCAGGGTCAGGCGAAATTGTAGTCTTCGCAAAGCTGATGGGCGAAAAGATTGTTTTTGTTGATGAAATCCGAGAGGAAATCATGCAGTCCCTGCTGATAGATTTCGTGCATCTGCTTTTCAGCCAGGTCTTTTGCCATGTCCGCTGCCATGTCCAGGCTTGGTTCGCGCGAACCATAGAACTGGGCCAGGTCTTCCGCGGTATCGGCCATCCAGTCGTAGCAATGGGCAAGGGACCGGGGCATTTCCGTTCTGAGGATCAGAAACTCGGCAATGTTGAACGCTTTCAGTCGGGCATTCGGATACGCAAACCGGTAGCTTCTCCGCCCGGACAGGGCACGCAGGATCGCGGACCACTGATAGTGCTCCAGAGAGCCGTCATCGATGATGTCGCTGTCCGGCAGCAGGGTCCAGTAGTACGTGTCGAGGATGCGGGCCGTGTTGTCCGACCGTTCCACGAAATTGCCCATCTGGCTGAAGAAATAGCCGTCGTCGCGCAGGATCGTGTTCAGCAGCGCGCCCCGGAACAGGTGCGCACGCTGATTAACCCAGGCAAGAAAGTCCGGCAGTTTTTCCTGGGTGATGGATTGCGGGTTCACGTCGGTAAACTCGATCCATGTGGTGTTGATGGCTTCCCAGAGTTCAGCCGTGATGCCTGTTCGAACGGCACGGGCGTTGTTCCTGGCAAGTTCCAGGCAGCTGCGGACGCTTGAGGTGTTTTCCTTGGAAAAGATCATGTGGGCCGCCACGTTGCGGCCGTTCAGTTCCTCGTATTTCTGCTTGTACCCGGTCTCGCACCCCGAGCAGGCGAGGGCGAAGGTCCAGTGGGTTCCGTCCTCCTGACCCGAATGGGAGATGATGGCGCCACGACAGGCGACCTCAAGGAGACGGGAAACATTCTGGGCACGCTCATGGTAGCGCGACATCCAAAACAGCGAAGAGGCGGTTCTTCCGAGCATCTGGTTCTCTCAGTCCTCAAGTACCCAGGTGTCTTTTGTGCCGCCACCCTGGCTGGAGTTGACGACGAGCGAGCCTTTCTTGAGGGCAACCCGTGTCAGGCCACCTGGCGTGATGCGGACCTGATCACCGATCAGCACGTAGGGGCGCAGATCGACGTGGCGCGGGGCGACACCCGAAGCGACATGCGTCGGGCAGGCCGACAGCGCCAGGGTCGGCTGGGCAATATAGTTGGAAGGGTTGGTTTCCAGGACTTTCCGGAATTCCGCGATTTCCCGCTTCGATGCGGTCGGACCGATCAGCATGCCGTAGCCGCCCGAACCGTGGACCTCCTTGACGACAATGTCCTCAAGATTATCCAGAACATAGGCGAGGTCATCCGGCCGTGAGCAGTTCCACGTCGGAACGTTGTTCAGGATCGGTTTCTGGCCCGTGTAGAACTCGATGATGTCCGGGACATAGGCATAGATCGCCTTATCGTCGGCAATACCCGTTCCCGGCGCATTGCAGATGGTGACGTTGCCGGCGCGATAGGCATCGAAGAGGCCCGGCACTCCGAGCATGCTGCCCGGATTGAAGGTCAGCGGATCGAGGAAGGCATCGTCGATACGCCGGTAGATGACGTCGACCTGCTTCGGTTCGCGCGTTGTGCGCATGTAGACATGTCCGGCATCCACGAACAGATCCCGGCCTTCCACCAGTTCCACGCCCATGGAATCAGCCAGGAAAGCGTGTTCGAAATAGGCGGAGTTATAGATGCCCGGGGTCAGGACAACGATCGTCTGCGAAGACTTCGAGGGATCCGGTGCAACGCTTTCCAGCGTCTGCAGGAGGTTCTCGGGATATTGCTCCACCGCGGCGACCCGGTGACTCTGAAAAAGCTCGGGGAAGAGACGCATCATCGTCTCCCGGTTCTCCATCATGTAGGAGACACCTGAAGGCGTGCGCGTGTTGTCCTCCAGCACGTAGAATTCGTTTTCCGACACGCGGACCAGATCGGTTCCGATGATGTGGGCATAGACCTTGCGGGCAGGGGTGAACCCGGCCATTTCAGGCAGGAATGCCTCGTTCTGCAGCACGAGCTCCGCCGGGATCCTGCCTGCGCGCAGGATTTCCTGGCGATGGTAGATGTCGTGCAGGAAGGCGTTCAGAGCCCGCACACGCTGGTCGATGCCGGCAGACAGGCGCCGCCACTCCGGAGCCGAGATGATGCGCGGGATGGGATCAAACGGGATCAGCCGTTCGGTAGCTTCTTCCGCTCCATAAACCGCGAAGGTGATGCCAAGTCTGCGGAAAATGGTTTCAGCGTCGCGGCCCTTCTTGGTCAGAAAGTTGGCTGGTTTGTCTTCCAGCCATTTGGCGAGCCGGGCGTATGGCTGGCGCGGCTTGTTGGCCTCGTCGAGCATTTCATTGAAGAAAGTGCGTTCGTCCGCCATTGCCTCCCCTTTGCCGATGCTTCGTTCTTGGGCAATCATGGCAAAATTCTGAAAGGTGTCAAAGTTCAATGTCGCGGCGACAGTGCCTGCAAATTAGGCAACGAGCTGAAATTCATCGAAAAATCCTGAGGTTCCCTCAGGTTGAATATATTTTTTTCGACCACTGAAAAAGGATTTGAAGGCGGTGTTTTTCGCCGCTTGCGCGTGCAAACTTCGCCAAAATGACGGGCTCAAATGAACGTTACGGCATCCTTGCTGCCAGGCTTGGCCGGGAAAGACGAGGGGCCGGATCGGGGGCGTCTGCTGCCCGTCAAAACATGCCAGACCGGAGTGGTAACATCTGCTTGTTCGGTCAGGCAGAAGTTGTGTTCAATCCAATATGCACAGTCGATGGGCAGGTCGGGCAGCATGATCGAAATCTGATTTGCTGCCCGGTGCGTGTGCGGATAGGTGGCCGGAGACAGGGTGCTAGCGCATCAGTGTCCTGCCGACCGAGATCACCGAGACGTCGCCGTATTTGCGCCCGGTCCAAACGTGGAGGCCTGCACCGACGCCAAGCATCGGAATTGTGTAGAGACCTTTCTTGACGAACCCCTTGTTCTTGGTGAGTTCGATCGCGGCATGGCTCAGTTCCTCGTATTTCTCCATCGTATTGACGATCTTGCCGATGCCCTTGATGCCTTTGAGGACGTCCCCCAGCTTTCCGGCAATCGCCAGGTCGAGGTCCCAATCAGACCATTCGCCCTTCTTGTTGAACTCGCTGGGCGTCTTGACACCATGCGCCACGATGACGATGCCACCGACACTACCCCCCAGGCCGCCGCCGATTTTCCAGCCGTCTGCCATAAGGTCAACGTAGTCGACATAGCCGTTGTCATCGGCGCTGGCCCGGTAAAGGCGTCCATTCCAGTTGTACCGCCCGACAGCAACAAGGTCGCCTGAATGGCTTTCACCGATGCCGACCCACAAGGTGGAAGCCGCCTTTGGCTTGGGCTTCATCTTTTTCGGGGTTTTGATGACCTTCGGATTGGGTGGCGTCGGCAGAGAATGCACGTAAATCATCACGGCACGGAACTGTCCATCTTCAACGCCGTCTTCCTGACCCATTTCTTCAGCCAGGGATTCGCCAAGTCCGTCGACCAGATCGAACGGAAAGCAGGACAGTAGGCATTCTTCCAGGAACGTCTTCACGGCATTAGCCCGCTTCATCGACAGGGCCTTGTTGAAAGCTGCCTTGCCGCTGCGGCTGGAAAGTCCGACGATACTGATACTGCCGTTGCCTTTCAGCAGCGGAACGACGTTTCTGCGAAGCCAGTTCTTGTGATCTTCCTTGAGGTTCGCCTGGCTGACGTCGAAATATTGCAGGCGCGCGAGCGTGATGACACCGTCACGATGATCAACAACATAATTTCCTGACATTAATGTACTCCGTTAAGAATGGGTCCTGGACCTGAAATGAGATTTCTCGAGTTTGAAAATCGTGCTTCGAAAAATGGCACGTATTGAAGTGATCCTGGTCTGTCCCGGCGCGCGGAAACGCAAGGGCAGTTTTGGGATCGGGCAAAGCGTGGCCATAAAGGCTTTTGCCTGACATTCGTCCAGCTTCTGTGGGCGTTTGGCAGGAAAGGTTCATAGGGCGTAGTTTCCCCATAAGCCCATGTGCTGACTAGGCTCTGTCGGGGGATCATGCTACGGCGTGATCCAAGCTCAAGTTTTGGGAGGACCGGATGAAAGAAGTTCTGGCCGAATTGGAACAACGCCGCGAAACCGCGCGGCTGGGCGGCGGGCAACGCCGCATCAATGCGCAGCATGCCAAGGGCAAACTGACTGCGCGTGAACGTATTGAAATTCTTCTGGACGAAGGGTCCTTCGAAGAATTCGACATGTTCAAACAGCACCGCTGTACCGATTTCGGCATGGAAGAGCAGCATATCCCCGGCGACGGCGTGATCACCGGCTGGGGAACGGTCAACGGTCGGACCGTTTACGTGTTCTCCAAGGATTTCACGGTCTTCGGCGGGTCTCTTTCCGAAACGCATGCGGAAAAGATCACCAAGCTTCAGGACATGGCCCTGCAGAACCGGGCACCGATCATCGGTCTGTTCGACGCAGGTGGCGCCCGCATTCAGGAAGGTGTCGCGGCCCTTGGCGGTTACGGCGAAGTGTTCCAGCGCAACGTTCTGGCATCCGGTGTCATTCCGCAGATTTCGCTCATCATGGGTCCTTGTGCCGGCGGCGACGTCTATTCCCCTGCCATGACGGACTTCATCTTCATGGTGCGTGACACGTCGTACATGTTCGTCACCGGACCGGACGTGGTGAAGACCGTGACGAACGAGACGGTGACGGCCGAGGAACTGGGCGGCGCGTCGATCCACACCACCAAGTCTTCGATTGCGGACGGTGCCTTCGATAACGACGTCGAAGCCCTGCAGGAAATGCGCCGGCTGATCGACTATCTGCCGATGAACAATCGTGCGGACCTGCCGGAGTTGACGAACTACGACGACCCGGAGCGGATCGACACCAGCCTCGACACGCTCATTCCGGACAACCCGAACAAGCCCTACGACATGAAGGAACTTGTTCTGAAGACAGTCGACGAGGGAGACTTCTTCGAAATTCAGGGCAGTTTCGCGGGCAACATCATTACCGGTTTCGGACGGATCGAGGGTCGCACTGTCGGCATCGTTGCCAACCAGCCGATGGTTCTGGCCGGCGTGCTGGATTCCGACGCCAGCCGCAAGGCAGCAAGGTTTGTCCGCTTCTGTGACTGTTTCAGCATTCCGATCGTGACCTTCGTTGATGTTCCAGGCTTCCTGCCCGGCACGTCGCAGGAATATGGCGGCCTGATCAAACACGGCGCCAAGCTGCTGTTTGCCTACGCGGAAGCTACGGTGCCGAAGATCACCGTCATCACCCGCAAGGCCTACGGCGGTGCTTATGACGTGATGAGCTCCAAGCACATCCGCGGCGACATCAACTACGCCTGGCCGTCTGCTGAAATCGCGGTGATGGGCGCAAAAGGGGCGGTCGAAATCCTCTACAGATCCGAACTCGGCGACAAGGAGAAGATCGCCAAGCGGACGAAGGATTACGAAGACCGTTTCGCCAATCCGTTCGTCGCTGCGGAGCGCGGCTACATAGACGATGTCATTCGTCCGCATTCCACCCGCCGGCGTGTGTCCAAGGCTCTGGCCCTGCTCAGGTCCAAGCAGGCGGATATGCCGTGGAAAAAGCACGACAATATTCCGCTCTAGCAAGAAGAGCCGATTTGCATTCATTCGCTCGGTTCCGGAAGACGATCGCTGGTCCGCAGCAGTGACACACGAGATTGTATCAGGCCGGATTTTCCGGCCTGTTTGCTGTCTGTCAGGTCAGTCCCAACGCGAAAGACCGCGCGGGAACAGCGGTTCCTTGCATTCGAACGCGACCGGGCAACGTGGCGTATCCCGCGTCTGGCCGAACTGCGTGAACAGGACCTGGTTACGGTCGCAGTAGCTACGGTTCGAAACAAACATCGAATAGGTGTACTGCCCCGTGGTGAATACCACGGCACCGTGCTGACGCACCATGTTCTGCGCCTGGGCACAGGTCATCTTGCGAAGGTCTGGACGTGCCTCGGCCGCCGTCGACATGACAAGGCCGGGAAGGGCAAGCGCTGCTGCGCAAAGAAGCATTTTCCGCATGAAAGTCTCCTGACGTGCCGTTGCCACCGGAAAGAACGCTCTGAAGGTTTAGTCTAACAGAACGGTCCGGAAAGGTGGTGACAGGAGAAGTGTGCACCAACTTGTGGCGCGCAAATGTGATTGCGAGCACATAAATCGCATCGGTCAGAACTCTAACCGGATTTTACCGCGTATTCTGGGCCATCTGGCTGGAGCAGACAGACCCCGCCATGGCTTCTCGCACGCCGTTCAGGGAAAAGCCCGAATAGCGTCTGTCTTCCAGTTGCACGGCGAATTTTACCGAAGAGCGCAACCGGTGCCAGAAATAGGTCATGTTATCGGAACAGGCCGGACAGTCATTGTAAATGTAACCGTCGTTTCCGGCCCTGAACTTGATCAGCTTGTGATCCAGTTCGACCAGGACTGTGGATCCGGGGTCTGGCCTGCGACCCTTGATGCGCACGCCGATGAGGGTGTTCCTGACGGCATGATTGGGCGGGCACCAGATCGTGAACCGTGCTCCTGAAGAGCTTTCGGTCCAGTAGCGCTCGTAGCCATACGCCGTGTCGGTATGCCACTTGCCGTAATCGGCTGCGATTGCCGGCAAGCTCGTGGCAAGTGTCAGGTAGAAAAAAGAAAAGAGGGCGGTGCGCATCGAGCCGTTTCCGTAATCTGTCACCGACAAAACTACAGGTGTCCTGTTAAAAGCCCTTCAATCAAGAAAGCAATCTAGCGGCCTGGCATGCCACAAGGGCTTGGCCAGGCCGCCATGCGTCAGGACCTGGGATGTTGTTTCTGCCAGTCGGTCGGGCAAACGTTTCCAGGAATGATTTTCTGAGCGCCGCGCAGGGAAAATCCTGCATAGCTGTCATCTTGAAATTTCACCGCAAGGGAATGGGATGACCGCAAACGGTGCCAGACATAGCCGAAGCTGTCGGAACACGCGGCGCAACCCGTTTCCACGTATCCCTGCTCGTTGATTGGCAGCTCCAGGATCTCGCGGTCCATGATCAATTTGATCCTGCTGCGTGGTGGCGGCATTTTTCCGTCGATATCAATATGAAGCAGGGTGCCGTTGATCCGGCGTTTCGGATGACACCAGACTACGAAGTTCGCGCCAAGGTTGTTGGTGGTCCAATAACGTGTAAAGCCATTGATTTCGCCGCTCTTCCACTTGCCGGCGGTTTCCGCCAGTGCGGAAGTTGGTAGTAAAGCACTCGCAATAATTGCCGCTGAAAGGATGCGTTTCATTTATTTGTTCCCCATTGCCTTGGTAATTCCTGCAATAAGTTTATTAAAATTCGGATAAATAGACGCTTTTCCGCGGAACTACCTTTGGCCGGTCCTTGTCGCGACATGCCGTTTTTGAGTGTTTGGGCAACTATCCGCAAAATCACGTCTCGCCCTTTGGATAAGTTGCGTGCCAAAGTGGCGCAGCCTACAAAATGGAAAATCGTCCAGCTGGGTGGAAATTCATGTTCTCCAAAATACTAGTCGCCAACCGTGGTGAGATTGCCTGTCGCGTCATCAAGACGGCCCGCCGTATGGGCATAAAGACAGTTGCGGTCTATTCCGATGCCGATCGCGATGCCCTTCATGTGGAAATGGCAGACGAAGCGGTTCACATCGGTCCCGCGGCAGCGTCGGAATCCTATCTGATCGCCGACAAGATCATCGCGGCCTGCAAGGAGACCGGGGCTGAAGCCGTGCATCCGGGCTATGGCTTCCTGTCCGAACGCGCCAGCTTTCCCGAAGCGCTGGCGAAGGAAGGCATTGTCTGGATCGGCCCGAACCCGCGCGCCATCATGGCCATGGGCGACAAGATCGAATCCAAGAAATTCGCCAATGAGGCCAAGGTCAGCACGGTGCCGGGTTATCTTGGCGTCATAGAAAGTCCGGAGCAGGCCGTCGAAATTGCAGCGGACATTGGCTACCCGGTCATGATCAAGGCGTCCGCGGGTGGTGGCGGCAAGGGCATGCGCATCGCCTGGAATGCGGATGAGGTGCGGGATGGCTACACCCGCTCGAAATCCGAGGCGGCGTCTTCCTTCGGCGACGATCGGGTTTTCATCGAGAAATTCATCGAAAACCCGCGCCATATTGAAATCCAGGTCCTGGGCGACAAGCACGGCAATGCGATTTACCTGGGCGAGCGTGAATGCTCGATCCAGCGGCGCAACCAGAAGGTCATCGAAGAGGCGCCGTCGCCTCTGCTCGATGAGGAAACGCGCCGCAAGATGGGTGAGCAGGCCGTCGCGCTTGCGAAGGCCGTCGACTACGACAGCGCCGGCACGGTCGAGTTCGTCGCCGGGCAGGACAAGAGCTTCTTCTTCCTGGAAATGAACACGCGCCTGCAGGTGGAGCACCCGGTGACCGAACTGATCACCGGCATCGATCTGGTTGAGCAGATGATCCGCGTTGCCGCCGGCGAGAAACTGGACCTTGCCCAGGAAGACGTCAAGCTGAACGGCTGGGCGGTCGAAAGCCGTATTTATGCGGAAGATCCCTACCGCAATTTCCTGCCGTCCATTGGCCGGCTTGTGCGTTACCGGCCGCCGGCGGAAGAAGCCAGCAACGGGATTACTGTCCGCAACGATACCGGCGTTGTCGAGGGTTCGGAAATTTCGATGTTCTACGACCCGATGATCGCAAAGCTGATCACCCATGCGCCGACACGGGCGGAGGCGATCGATGCGATGAGTTCAGCTCTGGATGCGTTTTACGTCGACGGTATTCAGCACAATGTGCCGTTTCTGACTGCGCTGATGAACCATCCGCGCTGGCGGTCGGGCGAGTTGGCTACCAGTTTCATCGCAGACGAATATCCGGACGGCTTCGAGCCGGCGGTTCCCGATGACGAGGCCTATGCGGTTCTTGCAGCCGTTGCCCTGTCCATGGGGGCGTTGCAACGCGAGCGTCTGGACCACCTGCCCGGGCGGTTGCGGGCCCATTCCGGTGCCATCCGCGAAGATTGGGTGATCAAGCTCGACAAGACCTATGTTCCGATCCGGCTTGCTGCCGGGTATCCGGGGACGCCCGTCGAAATTGATGTCGCGATCGGCGATGGCCCCGTTGTCAATGTGGAAGCTGACTGGGCGCCAGGTGATCCGCTCTGGTCCGGAAAAGTCGGCACGAAGGATGTGACTGTACAGGTCCGGACCCTGCGCGGTGGCTACCGCCTCGACTGGCAGGGCTATTCCGTAGTCGCGAAAGTGATGACACCGCGGATTGCCGAGCTGGATGCCCTGATGCCGGAGAAGCTGCCGCCGGACACGTCGAAGATGCTGCTGTGCCCGATGCCTGGTCTGGTGGTGTCCATCGCGGTGGCCGAAGGACAGGAAGTCAAGGCAGGTGAGCAGCTTGCCGTCGTTGAGGCCATGAAGATGGAAAACGTGCTGAGAGCGGAGCGCGACTGTGTCGTGAGTGCCATCAAGGCAACTCCCGGCGACAGCCTTGCCGTTGACGCCGTGATCATGGAGTTTTCCTGATCCGGGGTGATGCGCCTAACGCAGCCTGATTGACAGGCATCGGATACTGCCGATATTCAGCGGCCTGCGACCATCCGGTCCAGGCCGCTTTCTTTTTCAATACGTTGCGGGGCATCATGACGACTTCGACCATTCTGTTCGATCTGGACGGAACCCTGACTGACCCCTTTGAAGGCATCACCCGTTCAATCGGGTATGCGGTTGAAAAGATGGGTGGGCAGGCACCTGATGTGGAAGAGCTGCGCTGGTGCATCGGGCCGCCGCTCTGGGACAGCTTCAAGGTTCTTCTGGGATCGGAAGACAAGGCTGTGCTGGATCAGGCCGTAGCCTTTTACCGCGAGCGCTACACGGTAACGGGACTGTTCGAGAATTCGCTGATCGAGGGTATTCCCGAACTGCTGACAACACTCAGGAAAGACGGGTTTCTTCTTCACGTCTGTACCTCAAAACCCCACAGTTACGCAGGTCGGATCGTTGAGCATTTCGGCCTGATGGACTTTTTCGGAAAGGTCTACGGTGCGGAGTTGGACGGCACGCGGTCCGCGAAGGCCGAGCTGATCGCGCATATCCTGAGCGAGGAAAACATCCAGGCGTCGGAGACGGTCATGGTTGGTGATCGCAAGCATGACCTTGTTGGGGCAAACGCCAACGCAGTGGCAGGCATTGGCGTTTTGTGGGGCTACGGTAGCCGTGAAGAATTGGCCGCCGAAAATCCGGTATTGATAGCAGATAGGCCTCAAGACATAGCCGCGTATTTCGCGACCCACTAATGGCGTCCATTCCGACACTGCGGCAATGAGAGTGGCTTCTTGTTGCCGGCAAACTTTCTTAACTCCGAATTTATCGATTTTCCCGTAGGTTAAGCTCAAAGGAGTGCGCCTTGGCAGAACGGATGCATGCAACGGATACCCAAAATACGTCGGTACCGTCTGAAAAGGCGGTTGACGTCGGGTATTATTCGCCTGCCAAAAGACCGCCGCCGTCGCTTCCAGCCGGTTACGTCCTGCACCAGGTCACTGTCCAGCCGCTATCCTCTTGCCCGTTTCAGGTCTGTCTTCTGGATGTCGGGGCGACGGGGGAATTGCCGACCTGCGATTTTCACAGAATACGGGATACGACCCTCATCATCGCATGTTCGTCGGGAGAACTGGCAGCTAAAACTCAGCTGACATTGCTGGAAGGCGGTGTGGATGATGTTGTCGACGCCGACGACACGGACCTTCTGCTGCTTGCCCTTAAACGCGCAGAACTCGTGATCGCGCGGCAGGGTGGGCTGTTCCGCAAATGCCGCGATCTCGCCATTGAGAGGGATAACCTTCAGTCAGCAATCGACAACCTGCCTTCACCCATCTTCTTCAAGAACCGGGCTGGCATCTACAGCGGCTGCAACAAGGCTTTTGAAGCGTTTATCGGATTGCCGGCCAGCAAGGTGAACGGCGCCAGTGTTTATGACGTAGCACCAGCTGAATTGGCAAAGGTCTATGAAGCGGCCGACGAAGAACTGATGCAGCAGGGGGGTGTTCAGATCTATGAGGCGGACGTTTGCTATGCTGATGGTGAGCGCCGAACGGTGACCTTCCACAAGGCTGTTACACGTGACCGGGTCTCCGGCGAGGTGAACGGCCTTGCTGGTTCCATGCTCGACATCACTGAACGCAAACGTCTGGAAGAGCAGCTCAAGTGGGCAGCAGAGCGCGATGCGCTGACAGAGGCCTACAACCGTCGCAGGTTTTTCGAGCTGGCGGCTGCAGCAAAGGAACGGGCACAAAAGACGTCAGCCAGCCTGTCCATCCTTGTGCTGGACGTTGACCATTTCAAACTGATCAACGATCGATACGGCCATGCCTGCGGCGATGCAGCGCTCAATCATCTTGTCGGCCTGCTGAAACGTGAACTTCAAGAGCCGCATATCTTTGCAAGGGCAGGCGGTGAGGAGTTCTATTGCCTGCTGGAAGGGTGCGACCTCAATGAAGCGTTCGAAATCGCCGAGCGCATTCGAAAGGCCGTCGAAACCGTGCCCCACTTGCATGATCAGCAGCTCATCTCGATGCGGGTCAGCATAGGGGCTGCCACCGTTCGTGACGGCGAGAAAATCAGCCAGACCATCGCCAGGGCTGATGAAGCGCTATACAGCGCCAAGCAGGCTGGCAGAAATCGGGTTTGCGTGGCCTGATGTGCCGTTGACGTGCCTTTCGGCATGCTTCCACTATTGCATCCTGTCTATTTCAGGGATACTGAAAGCTCTTGGAGAGCAGTTCTCGGGGCGGGGTGAAATTCCCCACCGGCGGTATCGGGGAAACCCGGAGCCCGCGAGCGCTTCGGATAAATTGTTCGAAGGTCAGCAGATCCGGTGAGATGCCGGAGCCGACGGTTGAGGTGGCGTCAAGCGAAGCTGCCCGAAAGTCCGGATGAGAGAGAACTTGACCGCCGCCAGTTGTTGATAGGCCGGTGGGCGTGTGTCTTTTGAGACTGTTCTGAACGATGACGGAACGGATCGCAGATAGGACGCCCATGTCTACCAATTCGAAGAAGCCCATATTCGCTGCACTTGCCATGATCGGGGCAGGGGCTTCGTTTGCCATCGTGAACGGCGCCCTGCAGGCCTCGACCATGCAACTGGGCGTACCATCAACGTCCGCGGCCTTCTGGCAATATGCGCTGGGCCTTCTCGTTGGCCTGCCATTCGTCCTGCGGCGCGGCTTTTCCGCCTTGAAGACACATCAGATCGGATGGCATCTGGCGCGGGGTGTTCTTGCGGTAATCGGGATCCAGTTGTGGGTCGCCGGTCTTGCGCAGGTCGAGATCTGGCAGGCAATCGCCTTGGTGATGACTTCGCCGTTTTTCGTGATCATTGGCGCCAAGCTGTTCTTCAGGGAACGGGTTGGCCTGATCCGGTGGCTCGCGACGTTGGCGGGCTTTTCCGGCGGCATGGTGATTCTGGAGCCCTGGACGGAAGGCTTCAGCCTGGCAGCACTTTTGCCGGTCGGGGCAGCTGCATTCTGGGCAGGAACTTCGCTCGTCACCAAAAAGCTGACTGCAACTGAAGATGCCGATTCCATCACCATCTACCTGCTGCTGCTCCTGACACCGGTCAATGCACTGCTTGCGCTGGGAGAGGGCGGTATCGTGCCAACCGGTCCGGCGCTGTGGCTGCTCGTGGGGGCCGGCGCCCTGACTGTGCTGGCAAACTACCTGCTGACCCTTGCCTACCAGAAGGCCGATGCGGCCTTCGTGCAGCCTTTCGACCACCTGAAGCTTCCGCTGAATATAGCGGTCGGCTTCTTCGCTTTCGGTTTTGCACCGAGCGGTGCATTCTGGCCGGGTGCGCTGGTGATTGTCGGTGCGTCGCTGCTGGTCATGCTGGACGAGCAAAAGCGCGATACGCAAGTGTCCACAGCCTGAAGCACACGCAGGCGTTTGCGAACGGACAGGTTTGCACTAAGCTTTTGCAGCATCGCGAACTTCGGAGACCTGAATGACCGCCGATCCATTGACCGTTCACGTGCTGATTGAGGGCAGGGTCCAGGGTGTTGGGTACCGCGCCTGGTGTGCGGGTGAAGCTGAAGACAGGGCACTGGCCGGCTGGGTGCGCAATCTCAGCTCCGGTGGGGTCGAAGCCGTGTTTTCAGGCCCGTCCGATACCGTTGTCGACATGCTGGATGTGCTCTGGCATGGGCCGTCTCTTGCAAGGGTAAACCTGGTCAAGGACCTTGAGCCGGTAGAGCCCTGCTCGGGTGCCTTTGAGGTGCGCGATACGGCTTAACCGGCTGTGGCCAATCGTCTTTTCTATATCAATCGCGACATTCGAAGTTGAGTTGTCACGGAAATATCGCAATGATCTGATCTTTCAGATGAAGCAATCGGTGCCGCACGGTCGGTGCCGAAACGTGAAACCGGGAGATTTTCAGTGAAGATTGCGATACTTGGCGGTGATGGTTTTGTCGGCTGGCCCACATCCTTGCATTTGTCGGATCAGGGCCATGAAGTTCATATCATCGACAATCTGAGCCGTCGCTGGATCGATGCCGAACTAGGCGTGCAATCGCTGACGCCCATGGATTCGATCCAGGAACGCACCCGGATCTGGAAGCAGGAAACCGGCAATACAATCCGGTTCCACCTGATCGATATTGCCCGCGACTACGAAGTGTTCAAGGCCTGGCTTGCAGACAACCGGCCGGATGCCATCATCCACTTCGCCGAACAGCGCGCTGCGCCCTATTCGATGAAATCGGATCAGCACAAGAACTACACGGTCAACAACAACGTCAATGCCACGCACCATCTGCTCAACGCGATGGTGGAGCTGGATCTCGATGCGCATCTTGTCCACCTCGGCACCATGGGCGTCTACGGCTATTCCAGTGTCGGCGCGGCAATTCCGGAAGGCTATCTGTCGGTTGACGTCGAGACCCTGAACGGCTCCAAAGCGGCTCAGGAAATTCTTTATCCGGCCAACCCCGGCTCGATCTATCACATGACCAAGTGCCTGGATCAGCTGTTGTTCCAGTTCTACGCCAAGAACGACGGGCTAAAGATCACCGACCTGCACCAGGGGATCGTCTGGGGTACGCATACGGAACAGACCCTTCGCCACAAACAGCTGATCAACCGGTTCGACTATGACGGCGACTATGGCACGGTTCTGAACCGGTTCCTGATCCAGGCAGCCATCGGCTATCCACTGACGGTTCATGGCACCGGTGGCCAGACACGGGCTTTCATCCATATCCAGGATTCGGTTCGCTGCATTGAACTGGCATTGAAGAACCCGCCGAAAAAGGGCGACCGGGTCAAGGTGTTCAACCAGATGACCGAGACCCACCGGGTGCGGGATCTGGCAGAGTTGATTTCCCGTCTTACCGGCGCGAAGGTTGCCTATCTGCCAAACCCGCGCAAGGAAGCGGCGGAAAACGATCTGGTTGTCGAGAACAAGCAGTTCCTGGAACTGGGCCTCAATCCGATCACGCTGGAAGAAGGCCTGTTGAGCGAGGTGGTGGACGTCGCGAAGAACTTTGCCTACCGCGTCGACCGCAGCCGAGTACCGGCAGTGTCCGCCTGGACCAAGGAAATTGCCGACGAGATCGAACGAGATCCGGAACATCCGCGTCTGAAATCCGTCTCCTGAGGCCGGGAATGCAAGACACTCCTCAGTTCGACCGGGCACCTGGAAGCACATGTGCCTATGTGACACTGGTGACGAACCGGGACTATGTGCTCGGGGCGACGGCGCTTCTGCGCTCGCTCCAGCATTCGGGAACCGAAGCCGACCTCGTGGTCCTCTACACGCCCGGGGTCGGTGAGGCGGATCTTGCCCCCCTTGCGGAATTCGGTCCGCGGTTTGGCCGGTGTGAGCGCCTGCCAACGAGCGAAAGCTTCAACGCCCGCCATGAACGCGGCCGCATTCACAAGGCGGCCCCGTTCACAAAGGGCGGAAAGCCGGTCTTTCACACGCCTCTGGACAACTTCGTCAAGCTGCGGCTGTGGCAACTCGAGGAATATGACCGGGTCATCTTCATCGATGCTGATGCCATCGTGCTGCAGAACTGCGACAAGCTATTTGGCTATCCCGAGTTCTGCGCAGCGCCCAACGTCTACGAAAGCCTGCAGGACTTCCACCGTCTGAACAGCGGTGTCTTTACCGCCCGGCCGAATAGGACCACGTTCGAGGCCATGCTGGCGCGTCTGGACAGGCCGGAGGCCTTCTGGCGGCGCACGGACCAGACGTTTCTGGAAGACTATTTTCCCGACTGGCACGGGTTGCCGGTGTTCTTCAACACGCTCCAGTATGTCTGGTTCAACCTGCCGGAACTCTGGAACTGGAAGCAGATCCATGTGCTGCATTACCAGTATGAAAAGCCCTGGCAGGAGGGGCATGAAAAGACCGCCAAGTTAAGTCCTCTGATCGATCTCTGGCAGGCTTTTGCGACCGGGGTCGACATTCCGGACGATTTGGCCGGCCTGCCAGGACCTCTGGAGTGGGCGGCAAAGCAGGCGTCCTGATGCATGTACTTCTGACGGGGGCGAGCGGAACGGTTGGCCGATTCATCCTGAAGCGGCTGCTTGACGATGGCTGCACGGTTACGCTTCTTGGCAGACGTCCGGTTGACGGCGTCGCGGCAGCCTTTCGAACCTATGACCTTGCTGATGCGGATCCTCAACTCCCGCAAGCCGATGCACTCGTTCATTGTGCGCTGGTCCATGAGCCCGGCAAGTTCCGGGGCGGTGAGGGGGACGATCCAGAGCGGTTCAGGAAGCTGAATGTCGACGGTACCCGACGTCTTTTTAAAGCGGCCGCGAAGATGGGATGCCGGACAGTCGTTTTCCTCTCCAGCAGGGCTGTTTACGGTGATCACCGACAAGGCGAAAAGCTTACGGAAACGGATGCACCAGCACCCGATACGCTTTATGGCGACGTGAAACTTGCAGGGGAGAGGGCACTCAAGGTTTTATGCGGCCAGAGAATGCGCGGCATCGTTTTGCGCGCGACCGGTGTTTACGGCCCTGGGTCAGGCTCGGCAGACCACAAATGGTCGGGGCTTTTCAGGGATTTTGCATCCGGTATTCCGATTACCCCGCGCAGGGGAACGGAAGTTCACGGGGACGACCTTGCTGCTGCCGTTGCCCTGGTTCTGGAAGCGCGACGGGAAAATGAAGAACCATTTCAGATCTACAACGTCTCGGATCTTCTGCTCGACCGCCAGGACCTTCTGGCACTTTATGCGGCCGAAGCAGGTTTGAACCTTGAGGTGCCGACAGGATCGGACCAGGCGCCAGGCGAAATGACGACAGACCGGCTGCGGGCACTTGGGTGGTCGCCTGGCGGAACTGAAAAGCTGAAAGTGTTTCTGCGCTCAATAGCCGGGCGCGGTGCGGCCGGCACCTGACGCTCAGCTTTTGATCGGGTGTGTTTGCCGGTATGGCAACAAAAAAAGGCGGGCTCAGCGGCCCGCCTTTTCCAGTTGCCTTTGGGCCAGATCAGGCAGCGCGGATGTCGTCGAAGAAGCGGTCGACCTTCGAGCTGAGGTTGGCGGATTCGCTGGTCAGTGCCTCTGCTGTAGACAGAACATCCGCAGCGTTTCGGCCGGTTGACTGAGCGCCACTGGAGACCTGGATAATCGTCTCGGAGATGGCGTCCGTACCCGTGGAGACTTCGTTGACGTTTCGCGAAATCTCGTTGGTCGCCAGGCTCTGCTGTTCAACCGACACAGAGATGTCCTTGGAGATCTCGGACATTTCCGCAATGACGTTGCTGATATCGCGGATGGCTTCAGCAGCGCGGTTCGAAACTGTCTGCATCGCCTGGATCTGCGTTGCGATTTCCTCTGTCGCCTGGGCAGTCTGGTTGGCCAGGGATTTCACCTCCGATGCAACAACCGCAAAGCCTTTGCCGGCTTCACCGGCGCGGGCCGCCTCAATGGTGGCATTCAGCGCCAGAAGGTTGGTCTGGGCAGCAATGTCGTTGATCAGACTGACGATCTGGCTAATCCGGTCGGTGGTAGCCACCAGGCTCTGTACGGTCTGATCCGTCTGGGAAGCCGCGCTGGAGGCCCGTTCGGAAATACCGGCCTGCTCTTCAACACGCCGGGCGATTTCGGCGATAGAGGACGTCAGTTCCTCGGAGGCTGCGGCAACCGAACGGACATTGGCGGCAGTATCGCCGGTGGTCCGGGCAGCCGATTCCGCATCGGTCGAGCTTTGTTCGGAAGTTTGCGCCAACTCGCGGGCGGTGCGTTCCAGTTCTTCTGTGGCGTTGGAAACGGTTTCCAGAACGCTGCGGATTTCCTGGTTGAAACCACCAAGCAACTGGTCGACGGTTGCTGCCCTGCGATGCTTGGCTTCCTGCTCGGTCGCGCGTTCGGCTTCCAGGCGACGCTGTTCCTTGCCGTTGGTCTTGAACACCTCCACGGCATTGGCGATCGAGCCGATCTCGTCGTTCCGCTCCAGGCCCAGGACCGGGGTTTCCAGATCGCCTTCCGCAATCTGGGCCATTGAACTGGTCACGGACGCGAGCGGACGGGCCAGCAGTGTCTGGAACAGGGTGCCGAGGATGGCAAGCATCAGCACGGTTGCAATCACGGTCGCAAAGAGTGCCGAATAGCGGAAGCTGGTCAGGCTCGCAAAGGCGGCGTTCCGATCAACGGAAAGGCCAATCTGCCAGTCGACCGGCAATCCGGTGACCGGAACGAACTGGACGATACGGTCGCCATTCACACTGGACGCGTATTGCGGTTCTGCACTTACCTTGACCGGCTCGTTGGGGAAAAGCTCACTGAGCGGCTTGGAAATCATGTTGCTGTCCGGGTGCACCAGGATGGTGCCCTTGGAATCGGCCACAAAGACGTAACCGAGGCCGCTCATGTTCGACGAGGCGAGCATGTTCGCCAGGGTGGTGATGTCAAAGTCACCACCGACCACACCGGAAAGGGTGCCACCGGTTTTTACCGGTGTTGCAGCCGTCACGATGAGATTGCCGGTTGAGGCGTCCTGATAGGGGGCGGTGATCACGGGTCCGCCTTTTGCGACGGCATCCTTGTACCAGGGGCGCACGCGCGGATCGTAGCCTTCGGGCAGATCTGCCGGCGGCCACATGTTGAAGGCGCCGTCTGCTTCCACACCAAAATAGGTCGCGCTGAAATTGCTGGTCAGGGTCTTGAGGTCGAAGAACTCGGGCGTTACCTCGGGCTGCTTGGCAATGCGTTCGGACAACGCTTCGATGAGCAGCATGCGCGCTTCGAACCAGTTTGTGACGATATTGACTTCCGACTGGCCGACACCGGTCATGTAGTCGCGAACTTCGTCCGTCTTTGCGTTGCGCTGAAGGGTGTCGTTGAAGAGGCCAAAGCCGGCGAAGATCAGAACAATGACGCCGGCGGCTGCCAGCAGGATTTTGGTGATCACGCTCCGACGGGAGCGAACTGAGAGAGCCTGGGTCACAAACTTCATTCCCATGGTTGAGAAGGTTTGTGTCTGTATTCGCTCATCTGAATGAAGGAATACTAAATCCGACCGGTTTCCAAGCCGTCTTTGAACTAAAAAAATGAAAACTTCATGCGATTTTGAATGTTACTCGCAAAAATAACAATGGAATTTCTTGAGGTTGCTTTTTTGTTTTTGTTACAACTCGAGTTTGAACTCGATATTACCTAGAGTTCAATGCACCTGTTTGAAGCCTCCACCGCGCAAGTGGCTTCAAACGGAAACCGTGGGGCCAAATATCTTTTCAAATTCGGCCCGAAGGACGCTGTCGTTTTCGGCCATGGTAACGGGCAGGCCGAGATCCACGAGACTGGTCACGCCATGTTCGGTAATGCCGCAGGGCACGATGCCGTCAAAATGATCCAGTTCAGGCTCCACGTTGAAGCTGATGCCGTGGAACGTGACCCATTTGCGCAGGCGGATGCCGATTGCGGCGATCTTGTCCTCGACCGTCGCCCCGCGGTCTGGCCGACGCACCCAGACGCCGACGCGGTCTTCCCGGCGTTCGCCGCGAATGTGATAGTGCCAGAGCGTGCTGATGAGCCAGGCTTCAAGTGCGGAAACAAAAGCCCGCACATCCTGCTGACGCCGCTTCAGATCGAGCATGACATAGGCTACGCGTTGCCCGGGCCCATGGTAGGTGTGCTGTCCACCGCGCCCTGTCCGGTAGACCGGAAAGCGGTCGGGAGCGACAAGATCGCTGTCCTTGGCGCTGGTGCCGGCGGTGTAGAGCGGGGGATGCTCCAGCAGCCAGACCTGTTCGTCGGCTTCGCCGGCAATGATTCTCTGGACCCTTTCATCCATTTCCCGAAGAGCGGTCTCATAATCGACCAGTTCGTCTGAAATCCGCCATTCGACCGGCCGCGAGCCGGAAACTGGCAGAAAACTAAGGGAAAGAGCGTCTCTATCGGCGGGTGACATGTGGATGACACTTCATTGTTTTTTGAGCTGGCTTGCCATGCCGTGGTATGGTTAAGCGCTGGCGGGTCAGTAGCCCTATTTAAGGATCAAGGCGTCCGATGACTACCTTCGATGAAATCAAAGTCGATATTTCCGTCGTTCTCGGGGAGAACGAGATGCCTGTCCACCAGTTGCTCCGCATGGGACGTGGCGCCGTTATCGACCTTGATGTGGCCGAAGACGACGATGTGAAGATCTATGCCAACAATACGCTGGTCGCCAAGGGGCAGGTGGTTTTGCTCGGCGAGCGGATAGGCATCTCGATCACGGAAGTTCTGATGCGTCCGCCGGACATCCGGCCCATGCGTACCGATGGCCCTCTGTGAGGGACTAAAGCATTTCTGCATAAGAAAAATCGCGTGCCTGTGAATTAATGCAAAAAGGCCTCTTGCGCCCCCAAATTCCTTTTGCTACATGGAGCGCCTCGACGCTGAGAGGCGCCGGGAATAATCGAATATGCGGTCGTGGCGGAATTGGTAGACGCGCAGCGTTGAGGTCGCTGTGGGGTAAAACCCGTGGAAGTTCGAGTCTTCTCGACCGCACCATATTCGAAGCATTTCTACCGATGCTTCCTCAAAAGGCTGCCCCTCCGGGTGGCCTTTTTGCTTTTCCGCACTGCCCGCAAAATACCTGATTGCTCTGGGAAAATTCAGATACCGGCTTTTTGGGTTTGTTGCGATGTGCTTTTCTGCATGGAACAGCCTCAGCGGGCTACTGGCAAAAACCGGTCCGGCACATTCATGCGAAATCGAAGGAAGCCGCACGTGTTCAATTTCCGTTCCATCAGTACTTCGTCCTGTGTGGCAATGATGAGCCTGAGCTTGCTGGCAGGTCCGCTTCAGGCGCAAGAACAAGAGAAAGTGCAGGAGGCAATGGTCCCGGCCGGTGCCATTGCCGGTGCAGTCACGTCTCCCGTCGACGGCGATATCAATCGCTTTCGCGCAATCCTCGTTGAAACGGAAGAAGGCGCCGATCTCTACGTCTTTACGGACGCAGGAGAGGGCTGGAAACAGGTTGCCCATTCGAAAGACATGGTGTGGCGCGGCGGCATGTACGGCCAGGAGCCCTGGATGGAAGCAACCGAACACGGTTCGTTGAAAATCTATTCGGAAAATTCGGCTGTCGGACGCAACCGTTGGGAACAGGTCCTGACCATTGCCTATCGTAACGGCGTCTTCCGGGTCGCCGGATACACCTATTCCTACTACGATACGCTGGATCCGGATGCGAACGGGCAGTGTGACGTCAACCTTCTGACGGGCAAGGGGGTCCTGAACGGGAAGAACTTCAAGACTTCACTCGGTGCCCTGCCTGTACAGGATTGGACCATGGATACTCGGCCGCCGGAGTGCGAGGTCGAGTGATGCGGCCTTTGCGGCGCGTGTCCGCACTGGCTGTGGAAGCGGTTCTGAAGGGCTCTTGATGACGCTTTGTCGTGTTGTTGTCAGTCATTGAGAAAACACGGGAGGGATGACATGTCCGATATCACAAGGCCGGATTGGCGCTGGGTGATCCGCGGCATGATTCTGACGCTCGTCATCTGCCTGTTGCTGATACAGCTTTTCCCTGAAATTTACGCCGTAAAGGATTTCTGGCTTGTCACGGTGCCGAGTGGCGCCTTATGGGGCAGCTTCTTGTCGCGTCTCTTGAGCGAGCCGGGGCTCTGGAAACTTCTCGTGACGAGCGCGGAAGGGGCTGCGATGATCGTGGTGCTGTTTCTTGTGGTGTTTCGTCCGCTGATTGCCTGGAAAGCGTATCTGGTCTGCGTTGCCTTGACTGCCGTCTCGGCAATCCTGTTTTTTACCTACGTCCTTCCCGCAATGCCGAACAGCACGCTGCTCATGGTCTTGGCCGGCAGCCTCTATTCATCGTTCCGCTATGGCGTCACGCTTGCGCTGCTCTATGCGCTCGCGCTCACGTCGGACACAGCGCCAACCAATCGGCAGCTTCCCGCCCATGCGTGAAGGTGTGAGACAGGGCATTGCGGAGCGACTGAAAGCCCTCCGGACCAGGTTCGTTCTCGTGTGGCTGGCACTTGCATTTGTGTCGCCAGCGGCATTTGCGCAGTCACTTTCCGTTTATCCTGCCGTTGATCCGGGCAGGTTTGGCGCGATGACGTGCCAGCAGCTTTGGTATGTCGAGCAGGAGGTGCTGGCTGCAGGCAGAGTGTGTCTTGCCAGCGAAAGAGCACGCCGCGCATTCCGCCGTGCGGAGCGATGCATATCCGATGACGAGGCCATTCTGCCACAGGATACGCGTGACTATCTTGATCACTTGCGAAGCGTTGCAGCGGACAAGGGGTGCAGCGGCCCCGAGAGGCGTTGAAGGACTTCAAGGAAAGTTGGCAGGCTTTTGAACCAGATCGGCATTTCGGAGTTAAGTCTGTGGACCGGTTTCGCTTTTCCGGTGGCGCTTTGCCGCCGCAAACGCTAGATCTGGAGAGGAGTGTCCGGTGCCTTTCGCCGGAAGAGTTCGTTGCGTTTTGAGGGGAGGCGCCAGATGAGTGAAGCATCCGAGCTTGATGTCACCGCCTCTCCCGTTCCCGACATTCCGGTGCGCGACGAGGATGAGCATCTCAATCGCGAGTTCATTGCGGCTGTTGAAGCGGCAATCGAGGCGAACGATCAGGATGGCTTGAGGCACCTTGCCGCTGATCTTCACGAAGCTGACACCGGTGACCTTCTCGAGACGCTGGATCCGGAGGATCGGGCGTCCTTCATCCGGCTTCTGGGCGAGGACTTCGACTATACCGCGCTGACCGAGATCGATGAGGCGGTGCGTCTACAGGTTCTGGAAGACCTGCCGACGGAAGTCATTGCCGAAGGTCTGGGCGAGCTCGATTCGGATGATGCGGTCTACATTCTGGAAGACCTCGATGAGGACGACCAGGCTGCTATTCTGGAAGAACTGCCCTATGCGGACAGGGCCCAGCTGCAAAAGGCTCTGGATTATCCGGAAGAAAGCGCCGGCCGGCGCATGCAGACCGAATTCATTGCGGTTGCCCCGTTCTGGACCATCGGTCAGACGATCGACTACATGCGCGAGGCCCGCGACCTTCCGGACAGCTTCTACGAAATCTACGTGGTCGATCCGACGTTCAAACTGCTCGGGTCCGTTCACCTGGACAAGATCCTGCGCACCAAGCGGGACGAGAAGGTCACTTCCATCATGGAGGAGACCCGCCAGGCGGTGCTCGCGACGGAAGATCAGGAAGAGGTCGCCCGCCGGTTTGAGCGCTACAACCTCGTTTCATCCGCCGTTGTCGACGAGAATGACCGTCTGGTCGGTGTTTTGACGGTTGATGACATCGTCGACGTCATCCAGGAAGAAGCGGAAGAAGACCTGCGTGCCCTGGCCGGTGTCGGTGATGAAGAGATTTCCGATAATGTGATGACCATTGCGCGCTCGCGGCTGACCTGGCTGGTCGTCAACCTTGGCACCGCCGTGCTTGCCTCGGTGGTGATTGCGCTGTTCGAGGACACGATCGAGGCCATGGTGGCGCTGGCGGTGCTGATGCCGATCGTCGCTTCCATGGGGGGCAACGCCGGCACCCAGACGATGACCGTTGCCGTGCGTGGTATTGCCACCCAGGAACTGGGTGCGCGCAATCTTTTGCGCGTTCTCAACCGTGAAATTCTGGTGAGTGTGTTCAATGGCGTTGCCCTGGCCATCCTAATCGGGGTGACCGCCTGGATGTGGTTTGGCAGTCCGGGGCTCGGCGTGGTGATTGGCGGTGCGATCGTGATCAATCTGCTGTTCGCGGGTCTCTCCGGCCTTCTGATCCCGATCGCACTCGACAAGATGAACGTCGATCCGGCGATCGCCTCGAGTGTCTTCGTGACGACGGTGACAGATGTGGTCGGTTTCTTCGCCTTTCTCGGCATCGCGGCGCTTTGGTTCGGCCTGCCGTTCTAGCCTCCAATCGGCAGGCCTCGTTTAAAGGTCAGTCACCGCAAATCAGAACCTTCTGTCGCAGACATGCGGCCGTGCGGTGATGGAAGGCCTCGCGATAGGCGCTGTCCGAATAGAGTGCGATCAACGCGGTTAAATCGGGATAGGCGCCGATAGCGACCAGATCCCAATCCTCGTCCTGCCCCAGGAACATGCCCTGAAACGGTCCGACATAAAGGAACCGTCCACCAGCCCGCTCCATGGCCGGCATGCTTGCAGCCGCATAACTGGCAAAGGCTTCCTGGCCCGTCTGGCCCGTCGTTCCGTCCGCATATGTCGCGGCGGCATTCAGCTTGAAGAAATTGATCAGGGTTACGGGTTTGTCGTTCGCCCGGCTGAGGATCTGCGTCCATTGGCTTTCCGTCGGGCTGGTGCCGTCGGTTCCCGGGCCGTACCAGGTTACGAATTGGGCTGACTGTTGCTTGACGTCCATGAGGCTTCTCCATAACTTTACACGTGTCAAATTGCAGGAAAGTTTACACGTGTCAAGTCAAGCCAGAGTGCAGCGCACGCGCGCGGAAATTCTCGATAGTGCCTGGACGCTCATCTCGCAGCGGGGAGCGGACGTGTCGCTGGCGGAAATCGCCAAGGCCGCAAAAATCAGCCGGCAATCCGTCTATGATCATTTTGGTTCGCGTGGGGGGCTGATCCTGGCGCTCGTCCGGCGGGCTGATGAACGTCTCGACATACGGGCAAAACTGTTTGCAGCCTTTGACAGGCCACAGCCGCATGAACGGCTGGATGCTACTGTTGCCGTCTGGATCGGCTTCGTGAAGGAAATCTACCCTGTTGCCTCGGATCTTATCCGCCTGCGAACGACCGATGCGGACGCATCGGCGGCGTGGGAAGACCGGATGTCGGAACTGAGGCAATGGTTGCTTGTGTTGACCGGATCGCTGGAACGCGACGGTGCGCTGCAATCCGTCTGGACAGCGAAGTCGGCTTCAGAATTTCTCTGGGCGTCGTTCAGTGTGCAGGCCTGGGGTCTGTTGACACAGGACTGCGGCTGGGATGAGGGCGAGGCGGAAGCTGTCCTGACGAGGACGCTGCGGCAGGCATTGCTGACGGAAAAATGATGCCGCGGAGGTCGTGAATGTGGGTCACTAAAGGCAAACACACCTGACAAGGAGTGGAATAGCCCTGGTTCAAAGGTTCGGCGGGCAGGTCATGTCTGGACTAAGGCCGCTTCCTGTCGAATGTTTTGTTGTCGAATTCGACGAACACAACGTCATGGAGGGGAATGCCAGCCGACAAAGACTTGAGTTACGCTGCAAAAGGTTACGCAGACCCGTTATTGCCAGAACAAAAGGCCCCGAGATTTGTGCTGGTGCAGCAACTTCCCGGAGCCTGTTTGATGGCTACTCATTTTGCCCGCTGCTCAATGCCAGGTATCACTCCAGGCCAGCTTTACGCAAATTGTCCCGAAGCGTCATGACCTTTGCCTGAAGGTCGATGACTTCTTCCAGTTTCAGTCCGGTCGAAGACATGATGCAGCTGCTGAAATGTTCCGTTTTCTTCTGCAAGGCGCGGCCCTTGCGGGTCAGTTTCAGGATAACCTGGCGCTCGTCCTTGATGTTGCGCGTGCGCGTTACCAGCCCCATGGCTTCAAGCCGCTTTAACAGTGGCGTCAGCGTGTTGGTGTCGAGCTGCAGCTTGGACGTAATGGTACCAACCGGAACGTTGTTGGTTTCCCAGAGCACCGTCATGGCCAGGAACTGCGGGTAGGTGAGCCCGACTTCCTTGAGCAACGCCTTGTAGACGCCGTGCATCGCGTGGTTGGCGGAATACAGCGCAAAACACAAGTGCCGGTCGAGCGGCAAGCTGCCATCATGGATTTTCTGACTGTCGTCGTCCTGGTCGCTGGCAAGGTCATTGGCAGCGGATGCAGATGCGGCCTGCTCGGTGCCGGGATCTTCGCCAGCCTGCGTTTCCGCAGAAACGTCAGGCGTCTCCCCGGTATCAGCTATCTCTTGGCTGGCAGGCGTCTCGGCGACGGCAACGTCAATTTCCGCTTCGCGTGTGTCATCGCTTTCAGCGCCGGAAGTCGTTTCCGCCTCAGGCTTGGCAGCGGCCTTCTTGCGCTGTTTCTTCTCAGACTTTTCGGCTTTTGCCGGCTTGTCTTTTTTTTGTTTTTCAGTCGCTTCCGGCGCGGAAAATCCAATCGCGTCCAGCAGGGACATCTGGTTTGTGGTCTCGCTCATTCGCCCCTTATAAATCGCGCGCGATATGGTCGCAACTGTTGACGAATTGGAAGCGTGTGTATATGTGGGTAATTTATATCGTGTACGATTAAAACGTATGAGATATATATGGCTGAATGACTTGCTATTTGAGAGAAGGAGCCTGAAGATGGCTGTTGATGTGAAATATGAAACCAAGGCAAAGGCCACCGGCGGCCGCGATGGTGCGGCGGAAACGTTGAGCGGATCCTTCAAGGTCAAGCTGGCGACGCCGAAAGAACTCGGCGGCGCAGGCGGCGAAGGCAATAACCCGGAAGAGCTGTTCGCAGCCGGATATGCAGCCTGCTTTATTGGCGCGATGAAATTCGTCGGCGGGCAGGAAAAGATTGCAGTCCCGGCTGATACGTCCATCACCTCGACGGTTGGCATCGGTCCGCGTTCTGAAGGCGGGTTCGGTCTGGCGGTCGCGCTGGAAGTGTCCCTGCCGGGTTTGGACAAGGCTGTAGCTGAAGACCTCGTTGCCATGGCACACCAGGTTTGCCCCTATTCAAACGCCACCCGGAACAACATTGACGTCAAGCTGACTGTCGTCTGACACAGATTGTCCGGTTCGACCTTTTGTGGTCGAGCCGGACCTCTTTTTGGGCTTTCTGTTGGTGGAAAGGAGCTTTCGTGAGCCTCTTTGTTATCGATCTTCACTACACTGCTGATCTGCGGGAAATAGACGCTCTGGCGGAAGAACACAGGTCCTTCCTGCGGGATCAGTATGAGGCCGGTCTGTTCCTGGCGTCCGGTCCAAAACAGCCGCGAACCGGTGGTGTGATCCTGGCGCGCGCAGCAGACCGTGTCGAAGTCGATCTGGCGATCAACAAGGACCCGTTCAAGTTGTCGGGCGTTGCGGAATATACCGTAACGGAATTCAAGCCGGTCATGCACGCACGGAACTTCCCGATTTGACGCAATAACGGGCGATCACCTCTGTGCGGAATGCAGCCGTCACACGACAATTCCAATTGGCGATGGCGATTTGAAAGAAAACCTTGCCGGGTAACCTGAAATTCCCGGCGGATGGGTGTTAAGAAAGGCCGACCTGTCTCACGCGGAGAATTAAGAACATGCGGCCGAAGCTTGATGGCATCCTGGAAACCGCCGTTTATGTCGACGACATGGAGACGGCTCACTCCTTTTACTCCGAAATCCTGGGATTGAAGCGCATGGTCGCTGGAGAAAGGCTGTTTGCCTATGATGCCGGCCCCGCGCAGGCCCTTCTGGTGTTTCATCGCGGCCATACCGGGGAAGACGTTGAGACGCCGGGAGGTATCGTTCCCGGGCACGATACGTCGGGGCACAGTCATTTCGCGTTTCGCATTGGGTCCGACCAACTGGAACCCTGGCGGGCTCACCTGGGCGAGATGGGAGTGGAAATTGTCAGCGAGGTCGTATGGCCGGCAGGAGGCACCAGCCTTTATTTCAACGACCCGGACGGCAATGTCCTGGAGCTGGCGGCAGCCCCGCTCTGGCCGAATTACCTATCGTGATTCTTAACAGTTTTGCGGCAGGGTGACGGCGTTTGAAAGTCATAACGGGTGGCGCAATGAATTTCTTGCAAGCGGTCCTGCGGACATTGTTCTACGTTGCCGTCGGCGGGGTGATTTCGATTGTCGGAGCGGCGTTTTTCTTCATGAACTGGGAGCCTGACCGGAACCAATACACGATCCGCGGCATCGATATTTCGCACCACCAGGGTGATATCGACTGGGCGCAGGTGGCGGCGGACGATATTGCCTTCGTCTACATGAAGGCAACTGAAGGCGGAGACTTCAAGGACCGTGCCTTTGCCCGCAACTGGGCCGGAGCAGGAGGCGCTGGTCTGGCGCGTGGTGCCTATCATTTCTTCAGTTTGTGCAAATCCGGCCGCGAGCAGGCGCATAACTTCCTGTCGGTTCTGCCTCAGGACAGCGACATGCTGGCGCCGGTGGTGGATCTGGAATTCACCGGGAACTGCGCGCGCCGTCCGCCGGCCGAGGAAGTGCTGCAGGAAATCAGTGATTTCGTTGCTCTGGTCGAGCAGGGGCGCGGCAAGCAGGTCATCCTTTATGTGCCGGAGGACTTCTATCTGGACTATCTGAAGGGCAAGGGGCTGAACCGCCGTCTCTGGACGCAGTCGATCTGGCATTCTCCCGGCTATGTGTCAGACTGGTCGCTCTGGCAGTACCATGACCGGGGCACGATCAAAGGCATTTCCGGCGATGTCGATCTGAATGTCCTTCATCCAGATAAGAGCTTGGATAATCTGAAATCCTGATTGCTCAAGTTCATGAAATATAAGCTTTAAAATAGACGTGTTGACTTTAACGTAAAAAGACGGAACTGTGCGCTCCAACAAGGAGCGGGCATGCAGCGTTATTACACCATCACCCAGCTGACGCAGGAGTTCGACATTACCACCCGAACCCTGCGGTTCTACGAAGCGCAGGGGCTGGTGTCGCCGACGCGCCGGGGTCGTCAACGCCTTTACACACCTGGTGATCGTACCCGCATCAAATTGATCCTTCGCGGCAAGCGTCTCGGATTTTCCCTGAACGAAATCAAGGAAATGATCGAGATGTACGGCAGTGCGCCCGGTGAAACCGGCCAGCTGCGGCTCCTCCTCGACAGGATCGCCGCACGCCGGGCAGAACTTCTCGAAAAACAGCGCGATATCGAATTGACCCTGGTTGAACTCGACGATGTCGAGGCCGGTGCAAAAGCCCGCATGGTCGAGCTTGAAACAGGCCCGAACCAACTGTCTGGCGCCGTTACGACCTCGGAGGACAAATGATGGATCTTTCGCCTCGAGACGAAAACTGGGAACCCCGTGTCCGGGCCAGTTTTGCCGCGCAGAAATTCATGACCCATCTGGGGGCGAAGATGGTTCACGTCTCGCCCGGCGCGGTCGATCTGGAATTGACGATGCTTCCGGAACTGACACAGCAACACGGCTTTTTTCATGCCGGTGCGACGTCTTCCATTGCGGACAGTGCGGCAGGCTATGCAGCTCTGACGCTGTTTTCTGCCGGCTTCGGGGTGTTGACCAGCGAATACAAGATCAACCTGCTCAATCCGGCGAAACAGTCGGTGCTTCTTGCGCGTGGACGGGTTGTCAAACCGGGACGAACGCTGACCATAGCCAAGGCAGATGTCTACGGACTGGATGACGGCGAACAGGTGCATGTCGCAACGGGGCTGTTCACGCTCATGAGCGTTGCCGGCGTCAAGGACTGAAGAATGACCGATATCACCATCAGGCCGCTGGAACGATCCGACAAGCCGGGCTGGCTCGAACTCTGGAAGGCCTATCTTGCATTCTACGAGCAGGATCTGGCGCCGGCAGTGACGGAAACCCTCTTTGAGCGACTGCATTCCGATGCAGGCCACCGCGCGTTCGTGGCAGTTCAGGAGAATGAGCTGGTTGGACTGGTCCATTACCTTTTTCACGATAGCACCTGGGCCAGTTCGTCCACCTGCTATCTGGAAGATCTGTATGTCAGCGAGAAGCTTCGTGGTGGCGGAGCCGGCCGCAAGCTGATCGAGGCGGTCTACAGGGCCGCGACCGAAGAACCGTCTGCCAGCGGCAAAGTCTACTGGCACACACATGATCACAATACGCGCGCCCGGCAGCTTTACGACCGGATCGGCGTTTTGAGCGATTTTGTCCGATACGACAGGCCTTAAGAACTCTGGGAGGTAATCAAGATGATCCGTAACGATTTTCCGGGTTTCAATTTCGATCTCGGCGAAACCGCCGACATGCTGCGCGACACCGTTCGGTCCTACAGTCAGGACCGGATTGCGCCACTGGCAGAAAAGATCGACCGCGAGGACTGGTTCCCGCGGGAGCTCTGGCCGGAAATGGGAGACCTTGGCCTTCACGGGATCACAGTGGAGGAAGAATGGGGCGGTTCGGGTCTGGGCTACCTGGAGCACTGCATTGCCATGGAAGAGGTCAGCCGGGCGTCCGCCTCCATCGGCCTCAGCTATGGCGCCCATTCAAACCTGTGTGTCAACCAGCTTCGCCGCTGGGGAAGTGACGACCAGAAGAAGCGCTATCTGAACAAGCTTGTGACCGGTGAACATCTGGGTGCGCTGGCCATGTCGGAGCCGGGCGCTGGCTCAGACGTCGTTTCCATGAAACTGAAGGCGGAAAAGAAGGGCGATCGGTACGTCCTCAACGGCTCCAAGATGTGGATCACCAACGGTCCTTCCGCCGATACGATGATCATCTATGCCAAGACCGATCCGGAAGCCGGGCCGAAGGGCATTACCGCATTTCTGGTCGAGAAGAGCTTCGCAGGTTTTTCCGTCGCGCAGAAACTCGACAAGCTCGGCATGCGCGGGTCCGAAACCGGTGAACTGGTGTTCCAGGATTGCGAAGTACCGGAAGAAAACGTCCTCGGCCAGGTTGGCAAGGGCGTCAACGTGCTGATGTCGGGTCTGGACTACGAGCGCGCCGTTCTGGCTGCAGGGGCCGTCGGCATCATGCAGGCAGCCATGGACGTGGTCATTCCCTATGTCCACGAGCGCGAGCAGTTCGGTCAGCCGATCGGCACGTTCCAGCTTGTACAGGGCAAGGTCGCGGACATGTATGTGACCATGAACGCCACCAAGTCCTATGTCTATGCGGTTGCCAAGGCGTGCGACCGGGGCGAGACCACGCGCGAAGACGCCGCTGGTGCAATCCTTTACGCTGCCGAAAACGCAACCAAACTGGCACTTGATGCAATCCAGCTGCTTGGTGGCAATGGCTACATCAACGAATATCCGACCGGGCGTTTGCTGCGTGACGCCAAGCTGTACGAGATTGGTGCGGGAACTTCCGAAATTCGGCGAATGCTGATCGGTCGTGAGATCTTTAACAAGACGGCCTGATCACCGAACTCGGAGAATGGCATGAAACAGACCCGGCTTCCCGAAAAGCCCGACGCGAAATCTCCGGCGGGGGCCGATATCCGTTTCATCATGGATGGGCCGACAGGAAACATGATCCATTCGACTGTTCCTGTCGGCCAGACCAACCGCGCAACACGGCACAGGACCGTGCATGAGTTCTGGCATGTGCTTTCCGGCCAGGGACAGATCTGGAGGTCCGACGATTCCAGCCAGGGCGTTGTCGACCTGGAAGCCGGTGTCTCCATCGATATCCCGGCTGGAACAGCTTTCCAGTACCGCAACACCGGTGAAAGCGTTCTGCAGTTCATCTGTATCTCTATGCCTCCCTGGCCAGGGGATGACGAAGCCGAATTTTTTGATGGGCCCTGGGAAGCGACGGTCGTCAGCACCTGAGACCAATCCTTCTAGCGAACCGATCCGGCTATTTCTGCGTATCGCTGTCACGACGAAAGTGAGGCAGTGAATGACGTCAATTGCGGTAATCTTTGGGGCCAGCGGCGGAATTGGCTCAGCCATGAGAGACCACCTTGAAGCGGGCAGCGGCTACGACAAGATTATCGCCCTTCATCGAACGTCGTCACCACCTCTCGACCTGCTCGACGAACGCATGATCCAGGCCTGTGCCGACTGGATAAGGGAGGAAGAGGGGGATGTTCGATTGCTGTTCGATGCCACCGGAGCTCTCACCTTGGGCAGTGCCCGTCCGGAAAAGAGCCTGCGCGAACTCGATCCTGAAATCCTTGCCCGTTCATATGCGATCAACGCCATTGGACCGGCACTGCTGATGAAACACTTTTTGCCGCTCCTCCCGAAAGAGGGAAGAAGTGTCTTTGCGACGCTTTCGGCCCGGGTCGGTTCGATCGGCGACAACGGTCTTGGCGGATGGTTTGCTTACCGCGCCGCAAAGGCTGGGCTCAATCAACTGGTCCGTACGGCGTCTATCGAGCTGGCACGCAAAAATCCCGCTGCTCTCTGTGTTGCGCTTCATCCCGGCACGGTGAAAACACCCTTGACCGAGAACTTTGCGAAAACCGGGCTCGACGTGCAGGAACCGGCTGTTGCAGCAGAGCGTCTTGTCAATGTGCTGACCAGTCTTACGCCTGCAGACACCGGTGGATTTTTCGATCAAACCGGCAGGCCGATCCCCTGGTAAGGCATGGCCTGGGCTTAAATCCCGGCGTGTTGCGACCACCAAGCGGTCTTCGTCCGCTCAATTCAGGTGTTGGCAGGGAACCCTTTCGTTTTTCAATGTCTCAATTTCAGAAACCCCGCTCGCTCGCTCAAACGCGTTTGGCGCATCCTTGCTAGCCGGTGACAGGGAGTTGCAGCACGGTCGTCAAGCAAGTAGATTGACAACATACCAACTGGTCGGTATGAGTGATTTATGACAGAGAAACCTCAAAAGACCAAACGGCCGGACGCGCGGATCAAGCTGCTGGATTCGGCACTGCGTGTGATCCGCATGAAGGGTTATACGGCCACCACCGTCGATGATCTGTGCCGGGATGCGGGCGTGACCAAGGGGGCCTTCTTCCACCACTTTCGTTCGAAGGACGATCTGGCAGTGGCCGCTGCGGATTATTGGTCTGAAACGACCGGGGCTCTGTTCGAGAAGGCGACGTATCACGATCCCGAAGATCCGTTGGACCGGGTGCTCGGCTATCTCGATTTCCGCAAGGCACTGGTGCAGGGCGATGTGCCGGAGTTCACTTGTCTGGTCGGGACCATGGTCCAGGAAGTCTATGACACGAACCCCTCCATCCGCGATGCCTGCAACCGCAGCATAACGGGGCACGCCGCAACGCTGGTTTCCGATATCGCAGAAGCAGCTGAAGCCCGGGGTGTTGAAATTCCAGGTGGTGCGGAAAGCCTGGGGCTTCACACACAGGTCGTGATCCAGGGGGCATTCGTGCTGGCGAAGGCAGGCAATGCGCCGTCGATAGCAACTGACAGCATCGATCATCTGAAACGTTACGTCGAACTGTTGTTCGGCCGGTCTAGAAACGGGAGCGCGCAATGAGTGAAGTCGAAATTCGCAAGGAAGGTCTGACACTGGAACTCAGCCGCGTCATAGCCGCGCCGCGCGAGGCCGTCTGGCAATGCTGGACCAATCCCGAATTATTGAAGCAGTGGTTTTGCCCGAAGCCCTGGTTCGTACCGAAGGCCGACATGGACGTCCGTCCGGGAGGGCGTTTCAACACAGTGATGGCCGGTCCGGAAGGGGAGCTGTTCGAGAATGTCGGAATGTTTCTGGAAGTTGTCGACGGTGAGAAGCTGACGTTCACGGATGCCTATTCGGAAGGATATGTGCCGCGGGAAAACGCGTTCATGACCGGGTATGTGGAACTGGCAGATGTTCCCGGTTTTGGTACGCGCTTCACATGGGGGGCTCGCCACACTTCGGAAGCAGACAGGAACAAGCACCTGGAAATGGGTTTTGAGGAAGGCTGGAAGGCCGCTTCCACTCAGCTTGATGAGCTTGCTAGGTCGATTGCCATTGAGGGCTTGCAAACAACTCCTGCGTTTTCCGCCAAGGTGCGCACTTGCCTGTTCTTCAGTGAGAAGGGTGAAGAAGCCGCCAAATACTATACGTCCTTGTTGCCGGATAGCGTGATGGGTTCGGTGTTCAGGCCGGATCCGAATGGACCTGTGCTTGTTGCCGAGTTCACCCTGGCGGGCTCACCTTTCATGATCCTGAACGGCAACCCGGATATGCAGCCAAGTTATCTGACCTCGATTTCCATACTGACGGAAGATCAGGCAGAAACGGATCGGCTTTGGCAGGCGCTCCTTGCCGATGGTGGGGAAGAAGGGCAGTGCGGCTGGTTAAAAGACCGCTACGGTGTTCACTGGCAGATCGTACCAAAGGCGTTGCCTCGGCTGATGCATGCTGGCAATCCGGAACGGGCTGGCCGTGTCAGTGCTGCCCTGATGAAGATGAGGAAGATCGACATTGCCGGGCTGGAAGCCGCTGCCTGAATTGGAGCATTCACTCAGCCCGTTGTCTTGAGAGCCCAACGAGGCTTGAGCGAAGAATGAGAATCCGAAACGCCGCCTGTTGAGCGGCGTTTTGCTTTTGTGGAACAGACACTTTCACCGGGATTGCCGTCCCCGTTCTTTCCGTGCAACTTTGCAATCCGGAGGAGTGGATATGACACATAACGATCCCGTCCACATTCAGATTGCAACCCCGGAGCGCTGGGCAGATCTGGTGGATCTGTTCGGACCGGAGAGGGGGGCGTCTGGCGGTTGCTGGTGCATGTGGCCGTTCTTGCGGGGCAGAGACTGGAAAGCGATGACCCGTGATGAACGGCGCGATGCATTCCAGCAGAAAGTGGACGGGGGTCCGGCGCCAGGGCTTCTGGCCTATCGCGGCGATCTGGCCGTGGGGTGGATCGCACTCGGTCCACGTATGCAGTATCTGCGTTTTCAGCTTGGAAAAACCACCCAGCCGCTACCCGATGACAGCGAACAAGCGCTGGCGGCGACATATGCCGTCACCTGTTTCTTTATCAGAATCGGACATCGCAAAACCGGGTTGATGTCCGTGTTGCTTGATGCAGGCATCGACCACGCCAAAGCGCAAGGAGCGCAGCAACTGGATGCTTGTCCAATGGAATCGGAAAAGCCCCTTCAATGGGGAGAAGGCTTCGTGGGTATGGCAGACGTCTTCCGTAGAGCCGGTTTTGTCGAAATCGCACGCAGAAGCCCGCGGCGGCCGCTGATGCGCAAACTTCTTTGAATGGATTATCCGAATGACCGGTGAAACCGACCTTGCCACCCTGATCTCCCAGATGCGTCCGATGCTGGATCCGGAGCCTTATGTGTTCTGCACCTTCGCTTCGAAATCCATGACGGACCTCGCGGAATACGACCCGATCGGGCTTTTTGCGGAAACGGAGGGCCTGACAGCGATCCTGCCGGTGGAGCGTGCGCGCGAACTGGGTTTGGCCGAGGCCGAATGGTTTCGCCGGATAACCCTGACGGTGCATTCCTCACTTGAAGCCGTGGGGCTGACGGCGTCGATCTCGGCTGCATTGGCCGCTGAGGGGATTTCGGCAAATGTGGTCGCAGCCTATTTTCACGATCATGTTTTTGTGCCTGAAGAGCGCGCCGATGATGCCCTGGCAGCACTGCGCAAACTCGCCGGAGACATCTGACACTACTTTTCTTAGTTGGCCGAACTTCGGGCTGGGTGGCGAATTCGGTGGATTTTCCCTTGCAATTTCCGGTTTGCCTTCCCATTCCTAAGCGGGAGCAAGCGGGGTAAGAGCATGCAACGGGTCAAGCGGCGTCTGGCGGCAGTTATGTGCGCAGACGTTGCGCAATATTCCAAGCTCATGGAGCGGGATGAAGACGGAACGCTGGACCGGCTCAAGGCCTATCGGTTGGTGATGTCTGCGCTGACCGAGCGTCACAATGGACGTATCGTCAACACCTGGGGTGATGCTGTCATCATCGAGTTCGCCTCGGTGATGGAGGCCGTTCAATGCGCAGTCGACATTCAGAACGAGCTTTCCGTTCGCAATGCGGACCTTCCGGACCTGAACAGGATGGAGTTTCGCATCGGTATCAATCTCGGCGACATCATGGTCGAGGGCGAGGATATCTACGGCGACGGTGTGAATGTTGCTGCCCGTTTGCAGGAAATCGCGCCGAGGGGTGGAATCATGCTCTCCCAATCGGTCTATGACCAGGTCAAGACCAAGATGGCGCTGGGCTTTGAGCCGCTAGGCCCTCAGCACGTCAAGAACGTTACCGATCCCGTTGAAACCTATTGCGTGCGTATTGGCGGTCGCAATGCGCCGGAGGAAAAACGTTCCGGGCAGGAGACGAACGGAACTGCAGAGCGACGCCAGACCGAAATTCCAAGACCGGAATGGGAACGAGACACCCAGGCGGTTGCCTCCGGGTTTGAACAGGCGCGCCGTTGGTTGAGAGCTCAGCCAAAGCGGGTGCGAAGCTGCGTTTTCATGATCGGCCTGTTTTTCGTGATCAACCTGCTGACTTCTGGCTTGTCCACATTGTGGTTCGTCTGGCCGTCCCTGCCTTTCGCAGCCATGCTGGTTTGGTATCTGCTTGTCGGGCGACAGGAAAAGCGCTTCGGCGAGACGACAGGACCGGGTGATTGAGAGAGGGCAATGTCACCTGTTGCCGATCTGATAACTCTTTTCACGCTAATCAGGGTCTGATGATTTGCGAGTGCAACTGACTTCGCTTACACATGGACCAACGCGGGGCGGCGAAACATTCCGTCAGCCCATCGAAAATGCCGGCCAGGCCGGCCCAACAGCAAAGGGAGCTTAATCCTGCGCATGAAAAACTATTCGACCACGGTGCCTGCACGCCTCGACGATGAAGACGAGGATAAGCCCAAGAGCCAGCCGTCGATCCAGGTCGACAAGCATCTGTTCGAAGCGCGCACAGTTCTGATCACCGGTCCGGTGACACAGGACATGGCCCGCGACGTGTGCGCCCGGCTTCTGGCGCTGGCGCAGGTTTCCAACGACCCGATCACGGTCATTGTTTCGTCTCCGGGCGGTCATGTCGAATCCGGTGACATGATTCACGACACCATCAAGTTCATCGCACCCGAGGTCCGTATCCTCGGCATGGGCTGGGTGGCCAGCGCCGGTGCGCTGATCTACGTGTCGGTTCCCAAGGACAAGCGTTTCTGCACGCCGAACACTCGCTTCCTGCTTCATCAACCGTCCGGTGGTGCCGGCGGCATGGCTACGGATATCGAGATCCAGGCCAAGGAAATCATCAAGATGCGCGATCGACTGAACAAGATCTTCGCGGCGGCGACAGGCCAGCCGATCGAACGGATCGAAAAAGACACCGATCGCGACTACTGGATGAGCCCGGAAGAGGGTATCGACTACGGTCTGGTCGGCAAGATCGTCACGAGCGTGGACGAACTGGGTTGATCCCGACTGACCTGACTGCAAACGTAGAAACGCCGGCAAATGCCGGCGTTTTTTCTATCCGAACCGATCAGAGGCAGATCGGTTCGGGTTCGACGGAATAGACCATTACCGGTGCAACCGGCTTGGGGTTGAGCACATGCGGCCGAAGTCGGGACATGAGCTCACGCAGGTGCTCTTCGTCTCCGGGGGCAGGGGCGCCGTCGAATATGACTGCGACAAGGTGATCCACGAAGCGTTCGTAGATGTTGTTGCAGGTGCAGATCGGCGCCAGCAGTTCACAGACGGGCTTGCCGTCGTAAAATGGCGCTCCACCGGCGAGGAAGATCAGGAACTCGGTCAGATCGTCCGAGTGTTCGAATTCCGGCAGAAAGCTGGTCACGTCGAAACACGGGTCCTGTTCCAGTCTCGCTTTGAGGCGAGGCATTGCCCGCATGATCGCCGTGCGACCGCCTAGTTTCATATAGAGTGTCATCTGGCTAACCCTCATTGATCCTTCATTACGATGTCGCCAAGATGACTCAGAAAGCGTGCCAGCCCTGTGACTCCGATCACGGATAAACCCTTTGTCAAAATCACCAGTGCCCGCTAATGGCGAATTGGTGCGGTGAAAACAGCCCCAAAGCGGCCGTTTTCAACGGTTTGAGCAGGAAGATGTCGGTAAAATGTGACAGGCGCGTTACAGGACCCGTAAACAGCGGTCAGTCAGGCCCCGCGGAGGCATCGGCGTCCACATTGTTAAAAATAGTGAGGCATCTATGGAATGCGCGCGGTGGTCGGATCGGCGAAAAGCCTGACCAAATCGAAGCCTGTCAGCAATAGCCAAAGTTCGGATCAATTTCAGAAATGCTGCGAATCGATGCGCCCTGACTTCCGGCATTCGCCGGATTTTCCGGTCTCGATGGCCGCTGCCGTGGGGACAGCGTCCCCGGCGATGAGGCGGGCTCGGCCGGTTTCCTTTGCCAAATAGAGGTTTCTGTCAGCCCGTTCAAAAAGCGAAGCAGGGGTGTCTTCTGACCTTTTTTCCGCCAGACCCGCGCTTGCGGTATAGGCGTATCTTTTGCCGCGCGCGAACATTGGTGTCGCGTTCAACAGATCAAGCATGCGACTGACGACTATCGTCGCTTGCTCCAGATTTGTTTCCGGCAGGATCAGCGCGAATTCTTCACCACCCACACGGCAAACGACATCCGTCTGGCGCAGATGTTCCAGACATCTTTGCGCAAAATGAACGAGGATTTCATCTCCAAGCTGATGGCCATGGGCATCGTTGATCGACTTGAAATGGTCCAGGTCGATCAGCGAAATGCAGAAGTCGTGATCATAGCGAACAGAACGGTTGTATTCCTTGTCCAGTTCCTGGTCGAACCCGCGGCGGTTGGCGATACCGGTAAGCGGATCCGTGAGCGCCAGGTTTTCAAGTTCGGTCCGCTCCAGGCCGAAATGCAAGATCTTGTTGTTAAGCGACGAGATGTCGGCATTGAGCGCGGCAAACTTGCTGGAAAGATTCATGTTCTCGTCGAAGCGGACAAGAACGGCTCCATCAATTCCGGTGCCAGGCACAGACAATCTGTGGCCAAAAGCAACGCTTTCATAACCGGACAGAAGTTTCAGGCGTACCGGTACGGGAGTGGTTGAAGACCTGCACATCGCCAGGTATTCGGCTATTTCGGCGGCATCCGTGACCTTGTCCGAAAGTTGTTCACCTACACTAATTCCGGCAAGAGACTTGGCTGCCTTATTTGCGAGAACCACACGGCCAAAATCGTCCAGCAGGAGAATAGGCTGTGGCATAGTCTGGACAAGGGCCGATATGATGGCGGTGGACCTGGGCACGACTATCGGACCCTGTAGAATTCTTTGCCGTTGACGTCGTTCTCTGCGGTCGGAGTCAGGTGGACAACAACACGGCAGTCAGTATCACCACGGGCGATTGACCTGTCGATGTGAACCCTGGCGTAGCCATGGCAATCTGCAGCGATTCTTCCGAAGACGTTTGTCGTCATCATGCAGAGGGACGGGCGGTCCTTGACGCGGTCTCCGAACGGGCAGCGGGTGTTCTTGAGGATCAAGACCTTGTTGTCTTCATATTCGACACAGAACTGGCCGCCGATCCGTCGTTTCAGGTCAACCAGGACGTCTGCAAGCAAAGGCCCTGGGATCTGTTCAAGATGCAGGGCAGACTTGTAATCGGAATTGATCTTTTCACCGATGCGGTTGGCTACCAGTGCGATGAACCCTTCCGCCTCGTTCAATCCGACAATTTCCTGCAGTGCTCCGCTGAGCTCTCGAATGATCTGATTGAAGAAGTCGGTTGTCTCCAGGGGGAGCTGTGCCTTGGTGATTTCCGGCTGCTGCTGGTCCACTTCAATCGGCAGGCTCATGATCGATCCTCCTAGGGTTGCAATCTAACGTTGGGTGAATTTTCTTTCGAATCAATTAAATCGTTGAAATAAAGAGATAATAACAGTGCAACCTGGAGATTTATGACAATGCGAGGGCGGACGTCTCAACCTCGAACATTGTCGTAATTGTCATGCGGGAGAACGACTGGAAAATCCGGGCCAAGGCCGTGAAAACCTTGTTGGCTCAAAAGCTGTCAGGATGTGTGCTCACTTCAGCTTCAAGTCTCAATATTGTCGGTTTCACCGTATCTTTGTCACGCATCGGGCCCGCAACGATTCGGATTTTTCAGATGTATGTTTACCTATCCAAGATCGGCGGATTTCTGATCCTGCCATCCAATTTTCTCGTTGTTCTGATGGCTTTGGGATTGGTGCTCAGCCTTACGTCAAAGTGGCGGCGCAGTGGACGGTTTCTGACTTTTGCCGGTTTTCTTGGTTTGGTGGTTTGCGCTTTCTCACCGGCAGCCAACTGGTTGATTGTGCCCCTCGAGGACCGTTTTCAGCGTCCCGGCACTTTGGAGAATTATGACGGGATCATCGTTCTGGGTGGTGCCGTGGACACGGTGGTGACCGGCGTGCGGGGCGACACGGCCCTGACAATGTCCGCCGAGCGCATCACCATCACTGCGCGGCTGGCCAAAGCGCTGCCGGAGACGAAGATCATCCACACCGGTGGGCAGGGCATGATCGTGTCGGACCAGGCAACAGAAGCCGAAGGGGCTGCGCGACTGTTTCGAGACTTCGGCATCTCTCCCGATCGCGTAATACTGGAAGACAAGTCCCAGAACACCTGGCAAAACGCAGTCTACGCAAAGGATGTTGTGCAACCACAGCCCGGACAGCAGTGGCTTCTTGTCACTTCGGCCTATCACATGCCGCGCGCCATGGGAGTGTTCGAAAAGGCTGGTTGGACCGGGGTGACGGCTTATCCGGTGGACTATCGCACGCGTGGACCACAGGACAAGTCGCTCGGCTTCGACGGTGCTTCAAAAGGCCTGCGGCGCTTTGATATCGCCTACCGGGAATGGGTTGGTCTGGCTGTCTACTGGATGCTTGGCAGGAGCACGGAATTCTTCCCTGGTCCATGAATTTGCAAAACCCTTTCGACTGCCAGCGACTTTTGAAATCGAACCTCTTTTACTGTGCGGAGCGTGTTCCCATATACTGGGCTCAATCAGGGATTTGAAAGGACGTGGGCTGATGGTCCTCGAAGCGCCGATCGTTGCGGCAGACGTCGTACAATGGCTCTACAGCGATGCGCCCCAATTGAAGGGGACGCTGGAAATCGTCACTGAGATGGCGAAACGTCTGCGCGCCGGAAAAGTTCCGGTCGATCGTGTCACCACAGGGATCTGGGTGGTGCATCCGAACGTGCGCGCGGAAAGCTCGATCTGGGTCAACGGCCAGACACCGGAATTGCGTCTTCACACTGCGGAGAACAAATCGCAGGACGAGTACCAGAAAAGTCCGATCAAGCGCGTGCATGAAACGCAGAAGGCCGTTCGTGTGGAAATCGGCAAGAAGCCGGCTGTCGCCGACGAATTTCCGATTACCGCAGAGCTGCGCCAGGAAGGCTATACCGACTATATCGCTCTGCCCATGCGGTTCTCCGACGGTTCGGTGAAGGTTGCGAGTTTCGCCACCAAGACACCAGGCGGATTTTCAGGGTCGCATATCGGCGTTTTTGAATCGCTGATCCAGCCGCTTGCCCTCGTGTGTGAATTAAAAACATTGCGTCGCACCGCAGAAACCGTTCTGGACACCTATGTCGGCCCGCGGGCGGGTTCGAAGGTTCTGGACGGCACCACGCGGCGTGGAGAAGGCGAGTGGATCAAGGCGGTTGTCAGCTTCGCCGACATCCGTGGGTTCACGCGTCTTTCCAACACGCTTCCGGCGGACAAGATCGTATTGTTTCTGAACAAGTATTTCGGAGCGATGACAGCAGCTGTCGAAGCCCACGGTGGCGAGGTGCTGAAGTTCATTGGCGATGAAGTGATGGCGATCTTTCCGTATGAAACCGAAGAGGAAGCCAGAGACGCCTCGGTGCGTGCGCTGATGGCAGCACGTGAAACGCTGACGCGGATCGAGGCGATCAACACGGCCCGAACCTGTTCGGTCACACCTGACCTGAGCGTTGGAATTGCCCTTCACGCGGGCGATGTCTTCTACGGCAATGTCGGCAGCGAAACGCGTCTGGACTTCACGGTCGTCGGCCCAGTGGTCAATCTTGCGGCCCGTATTGCAGAGCTTGCAAAGGACCTGCAGCGCCAGCTTCTGGTCTCGGATGCCCTGGCCGATATCATGGGGTGTCGGTCGGGCCTTTATGGCCGCTATCAGGTGAAGGGGTTTGATGAACCTGTATCGGTGTATTCGCCGGATTTGTCCGCGGATCCCAAGTTCGGATATTGCCCCAAGAGCACGGCGGCTCTGGCCTTGGAAACGAACTGACGACGTAGCAGGACCAGGAGAACGGCGAGGGTGGTTGCGGCAAATACATAAGGACCGGCGAACCACCCAAGGAAGCCGATCGAAAAGAACAGCGCTCGCTGGCCGCGATTGAAATGGCGGCCGGCGAGAACGCCCAGCTCCCCCGCCTGCGCAGCCATTTTCGCGATCACTTCGTCAGATGCCTGACCTTGTTGCGGGACTGCGCCCATGACGATACTGGCATAATTGAAGAGCCGGTACGCCCAGCCGAATTTGAAAAATCCATAGGCAAAGATCAGCATCAGGGCGAGCACCTTGATTTCCCAGAGTGCTCGGCTGTCGGCCACCGGGATGGACAGGTCACCGGCGACCTGAACGATGCGTTCCGTTGCATCCAGAAGCGCGAAACCGCCACCGATCGCCAGTAGGGACGTGGACGCGAAGAAGGCGGTGCCTTGCTGCAGACCGGACATGATAGACGTGTCCATGATGCGGACTTCCCGCAGGCTCATGGCACGCATCCAGCCGCGTCTGTAGGTTTCCATGGCGCTGGACAACGTCTTTTTACGCAGCGGACTGACATCGATCAGCAAATTGAAACCGAGCCAGGCAAACAGAAACCAGGCGGCTGCTGCCAGGTCCATATTCGAGAGCGCGTGCATCCTGATCCCTTTTGATTCTCCGGTGGCCGAATCCGACCATGGTCTGTCTTACCAGACTTTTTCCTGGTCCCTAACTGGCAGCATCGAGAGGACTAAGTGGCTGAATTTCCTGATGCGAAACGAGGAATGCAAAAATGCGGGATCAGCTGCTCTTTTTTTGCGCTTGCGAAATGGTAATGGATCGTTTACCTCCTCGCCTCAATGGCGCCATATTTGAGGTCGGTGGGACCCGGCGTCGCACAACAATATGTAGGGTTTTTATGGACGAAAACGTGCAGAAATCTTGTTGGAGCGTCACTCTCTGGACTGTCGCTGCAGTGGGCCTCGCATTGACGATGGTACTTCTGTTCAACGATGTTGAAAGTGCACAACAAGCCGTCGCCGCCGCCAAATAAGCCAGCGGGACGCAAGGAAAACAAAGGCGCAGCGTGAGGCTGCGCCTTTTGTCGTTTTAGCGGACATTTTATGCGAGCTCGGTATTCTCCGAGCTGGGAAGGCGTCGTTCGAACTTCGGGCGTGTCAGTTTCCGGCAGAACTGGTTGAGAACGAAATCTCGGGTCTGTCCGATGGCCCGTAGGACTGCCTGAATTCCATTTGCCGCACCACTGTCCTGTTGCCGGGATGGCTGATGAGGAATGCGGTATAGGCTCTTTCACCCAGAGGCAGCAGTACAAGTTGAACGGTGCCGGATCCTGGCCAGTCCAGTTCCGCGCCCCAGGCCGGAACATCTTCCGGATTGTCTTTCCCGAACAATGCCTGAATGTCGATGTCATGAAGCAGGGACGTTCCATTGGCGTCCCACGTCAGCGCGGCCAGGCCTTGATCCAGCGGAAACAGGCTGAGTTTGGCGCCGTTGATCTCGACATCAAGACGGTTGGTGGCATCCCTTTCGATCAGGGCCGTGCCTTCGTTCATGTCGGTTGCCAGCGCGATGCGCTCCCCGTTGCTTTGAACGAACCCTTCTGTGTTTACCACCTTGAATATGCCAACGGGGATGCTTTCCGCCTGAAGTGGCAAAACGGAAACGAGAAAGACCAGCAACGATGTGAGTGTACGTAACACGCCCGGACCCTGTATTGAGCTTTTGTCCGGATCATACACCTTCAAAACTTTAGAAAGTCTTTGTCCAATACCGGACTCAGTGCGCTAAGCTGCTCAAAACTCAAGGTTATCGTCTATTTTGACAGGGATACCACGAGGTCCTCTATTGTCGAATGTTCCGGTTGCCAGCCAGTTGCCCTTTGGGCATGGCTGACGTCAACGGACTGCGACAAGGCAAAACCGGCGGCCCAGTCGGTAAGCGGTTCGGTTGCCTCAGGGGCCGGAACTGTCACGATTTCCAGCGGCAGTCCGTGGCGGGCTGAAATGTGAGATGCCAGATGACCGACCGAGATGCCGGGAATGCAGCTCGCGATCAGGGACATCCGGAACCGTGCGTTCTTGAGGGCAAGAGCATAAAGCGCGGCAAGGTCGTTGATTTCAACAAGCGCCCATTTGGTTTGCGACGTCGCGCGGGTTTCAAACGGCCTGCCTTCTTTCAGCGCGGCCGTCATTTCGGCAATCGGCCCGGTCGTCTGGCCGCAGGCGAGGGCCGGATGAATGACCGTCAGATTGAGATCCGTTCCGTGTGACAGGGTCCTGATCGTCTCGGTCATGAAGCGAAACGCAGGTAAGGGCGCGAACTGGGTTTTCTCGGTCAACAGGCTGTCGCCTGCCGTTGCGGGAAAGAGCCAGATGCCTCCGGTGTAAACAATCTTGAGCGGCTGCTTGCGGTGCCTTGATGCCTGCTTCAACGCAAGCATGCTCTGGCGGTCAACACGACCCATGTCTTCGGAAAAAGTTGCACCAAGATGGATGACGGCATCGCATGAGGCCGCCCGTGATACCCAGCTTTCCGGTGCTCGCAAGTCGCCCGGGTAGGCGCTTGCACCGAACGCACGCAGCTTTGCCGAGGACGCGTCAGAGCGGGCCAGACCGATTACCCTGGCACCATCCTGAACCAGCCGCTTTACCACGGCAGAACCGATCTCGCCGGTTCCACCCGTTACAAATACTTCCATGGGCAAAGAGAACCCCGTTCTTGCCATCGGCGCAAGCTGAAGCTGCCTGTGAAATTGGACAATCCACCGCCGTTTCTCGCCACAATCTTGACCTTGGCGGGAAGCCTGATACGTCAGAAGCATGACCTTGCATCTGGTAAAACTGTGCGTCGGCGCGGACAGCGTCGAGTCTCTTCAGGCCTGGATCGATTTTCGTATGGAGAACGCCCGCAAATCGGGACTTCCGGCGGAAACGATCCATACGACGCGCATGGTGCCAACCCGTAAGGACGAGCTTCTGGACGGTGGGTCTCTCTATTGGGTGATCAAGGGCAAGATCCAGGTGCGTCAGCACCTGATCGACATCAGGCCGTTTACGGATCAGGCGGGCGTCAAACGCTGCGACCTGGTGATGGAGCCGAGACTGATCCTGACGCAGTACCAGCCCAAGCGGCCGTTTCAGGGCTGGCGATATCTGAAGGTGCAGGACGCGCCGGCGGATCTGAAGGCTGGTGGTGCGGCACACGCCATGCCGGAGGACATGCGGCGGGATCTTACGGAACTCTGCCTGCTTTGATCCGCTGATTTCAGCCTGGATCCGGCAGGGCCTTCTGAAGATGCGTGACCAGTGTGCCGAGTTCCGGCCAGCCGCGCCCGAGGCCCGGGTTCTCCTTCTTTCGTGTCATGGCAAGATGGGCATAGCCATGCACCAGCGACCACACGAGTATCTCGATTTCTTCCGGATCGGTCCCTTCAGGGATCAGCGGGGCGCATGTTTCGCGCAGGATGGCGTAGGCCCTTGAGGCGTGCACCGCGAATTCCTCGTCATCCTCTTTGAACTTCTGTCCCGAAAAAATGAACAGGAACAGCTCCGGGTGGCCGGTGGCGAAATCCAGGTACCCCTGACAGATCGCGCTCAGTCTTTCTGTTGCCGCAGGAGGGGACGCATCGAGGCGTTGTTCCATCGCCTGGCAAAACAGGGCGAAGCCGCGCCCTGCAATCGCCGTCGACAAACCTGTGATGTTCTTGAAGTGATAACCGGGCGCAGCGTGTGACACACCCGCCTTGGCGGCGCATTCACGCAACGAGAGCTTGTCCGGACCACGTTCTCGCAAAAGCGCCACACCTGCATCAACCAGGGCTTTTCGAAGACTGCCGTCTCTTTTGCGACGAGGAGGAGTAACTGTCATGCGGTCTTCATCGGTCATTCGCTTGACAGTGTCAAGTTTTACTCTATCTTGACACTGTCAAGTTGTGTTGGGGGGTCGGTATGTCGATGGTTTCTAGGTTTGCAGCAAACGTTGCTTTTTGGACGGTGGCTGTGAGCGCCGCTCTGGTCGCAGTGGCTTCATTGAGGTTTTTGGCGCTGGGGGTATCTGCTTCAATGGAATTCGTGGCGCATAACCTCGACGGAAATGCGCTGATGCTTTACGCCCATATCGGTGTTGCACCGATCGCACTTGCCTTGATGCCGTTTCAATTCATGACAAGGCTGCGAGCCAGCAGGCCGAAACTGCACCGCTGGCTGGGGCGAGGGTACGTCGTGTCGATCCTGATCTCGGGGATTGCGGGACTTCAGCTGGCTTTTCACACGACTGCAGGGACCTTCGCTGCAACAGGCTTTGCGATTCTCGCAGTCTTGTGGCTGGCGACGACCGGCATCGCGTTCGCCTTTGCCTTGAGGCGGCAATTCCCGCGTCACCGAGCCTGGATGCTGCGTTCGGCAGCTCTTACATTTGCTGCCGTAACATTGCGGGTCTATCTGGGGAGCAGTATGGCGGCAGGGGTCGATTTTGAAGTCGCCTATCCACTTATCGCCTGGCTGTGCTGGGTGCCTAACGTCCTCGTCATGGAGGTATATCTGCAGATGGCTCGGCCCGGAAAGACCCGCCTGATTTCAGCGGCAGCGTAAGAACATGATCGGCTGCGCCATGTCGCATCCGACGGCTTGAGACTTGCCAAAACGGCTGCCCCGACCCAAGTTGAGTGTCACCAACTGGCAGAAGGAGGCGGCCGTGAACGTCAAGACCGGCAAAGGCACGGTAGACCCTATGGTCAAGCAGGACGCCCGCGTGCCTTCAGCCGAATCCGATGTTGCTGCCTTTCTTCAGAAGGCCAAGGAAATTGCACCGCAACCGGGCAGCGGCGGGCGGTTGGTGTTTGCCCTGGACGCTACCATGAGCCGTCAACCGACCTGGGACCAGGCCTGTCAGATTCAGGCGGAGATGTTTCAGGAAGCCGGCAAGATTTCAGGCCTCAGCATCAAGCTTGTCTATTTTCGCGGTTTTGGTGAATGCCGGGCGTCCCGCTGGTTTTCCAGCGGCACTGAGCTCGCCCATGCGATGAGCCGGATTTCCTGTCAGGGCGGGCGTACCCAGATCCGAAAGGTGCTCTCGGCTGCCTTGTCCGCTGCCAATACCGAGAAAATCGCGGCGCTGGTCTATGTCGGCGATTGCATGGAAGAGGACGTGGATGCCCTGTGTGACAAGGCCGGCCAGCTGGGTATGCTTGGTGTGCCGATGTTCCTGTTTCAGGAGGGGCGTGACAGCGTCGCTGAGCGCGCGTTTCGCGAGATGGCCAGACTGACCAACGGCGCCTTTTGCCGGTTTGATTCCGGGTCGGCCCAGCAACTGGCCGATCTTTTGAAGGCGGTTGCCGTTTTCGCCAGCGGAGGCCGGACGGCACTTCAGCAGCTGGAAAAGCAAGGCGGCAAGGGCGCAACGCTTCTGCTGCAGCAGCTACCATCGGCCCGCTAGAGCCCGGAAAGCGCCGGGCTTGCACTTCCTTGCTGTAGCCGGTGCCGGAGGTTTACATACTCGGCAAATTTCGACACGTGACTGGAGTAGGGCCGGAGCATCCCAATGTGATGGTCCCGGGCCGGCGAACGGGGAACCAACCGCCACATGATTTATTTGATTATCGGCTTGATACTGCTGACCGCCCTGTTGACGCTCGGCAACAAGTTCGTGAACGCCAATCCCGCAAATCTGGCCAGAGGACTGCGCCTCTTCGGAGGAGCGTTTCTGATGGTGTTGGCGCTGGTCTTTGCGCTGACGGGCCGGTTCGTGTTTGCCATCCCGTTGTTCGGGCTTGGCTTGTCGGTGCTGGGGATGTCCGGGCTGAACTGGCTCTCGTCAGGCTACAAACCTCAGAAAACCTCCGGACAACGTTCCCGTGTGCGGACCGCTATGGTGGAGATGGAACTCGATCACGATACCGGTCACATGACCGGGATCGTGCTGGCAGGCACCTATCAGGGGCGCGAGCTGGATCAGTTGACCGAAACGGACCTGGAAGCCTTTTGGCAGGAGACGGCCCAGGACGGTCAGAGCCAGAAGCTAGTCGAAGCTTATCTCGACCGCAGGCTTGCCGGTTGGCGTGAACACTTCCAGGCGAATGGAGCAGAGCGGCAGGGAAGCGCGGCGAGCTCTGGCCCCATGACAGATGAGGAGGCCTACCAGATCCTGGGGCTTACGCCCGATGCCGGGGACGCGGAAATTAGAGCCGCGCACCGCAGGCTTATGATGCGGGTCCATCCCGACCAGGGAGGCTCCGGTTTCCTCGCGGCGAAAATCAACGAGGCTAAAGACACGCTTCTCAGAAGACATTGACGGCATCCGTTACGCGGTTACTGGTAGATGGCGAAGCAAGCGTATTTTGCCTTTTTCAAGCTTTTGCAGGCATTCCACGCAGCTGTTTTGGTGTCGAAGCCGACGAAGCGGGCCCGGTAGAGGGTCTGTCCGTTGGTGTCGACGGGTTCGGTGTAAGGGACCCGGCCACGAAGGGCGGATCCGGTCTTGGCCTTGGCGTTCTTCAACATAGTGATGGCCTGGCCTTCGGATTCTGTTGCGGCGATCTGGACCTGCCAGCCCGGCTCGACATCGCGGGTGTCGCTGGTTGCAACCGTAACGCTGTCGTCGTCGCTGCTGTTGTCGGCAGCTGCGGTTTCAGGCGCTGCAACTGTTTCAACCGGCGTCGTGTTGACCGCGATCGTCTGAACGGAGACGGTCTTGACCGACTGCGCGGAGCCGACAGCGCGCTGGCTGTTGTCCGACTTCACGACTTCTGCTCTTGCAGCTTCGATCAGGGCAGTCCGGGAAATCGAATTGGTGTTCAGCGGCTCATCCGGGCTTGAAGGCGGGATCGGCGGCAAAGCTGTTGCGACCGCAAACGTGCTGTCAAAGCGTTGCTTGACCAGTTTCGGCGGCAGCGGAACGTCGTTGCCAAAGCCTGGAACCGGAGCAGGGGCCTGGGCCGAAGCCATGACTGGCGCATTGGACGCAGTCACGGGAAGGGGGGCCGGAGCCGGTGTTGGAATGGCGCCAGGGTTGGACGGTGCGGTGAATGCCAGCACCATCGGCTCACCCGTTGCAGGCACGGGCTCGCTTCCCGGCTTGCTGTTCGGAAGAGGCGGGTTCTTCAGCGCAATTGCCACGAAAGTCGGTTCAGACGTGTTCTGAACGATCAGCGGGGCCGTTTTCGGGCCGCGGCTTGCCTTGGGCAGATAGGAGTTGATGAGCTTTGTCATCTGCGCGTTGCGTGACGCGCCGGTCTTGCCACCCATCACGACGGCCACAATCTGCCGCCCGTCCCGGTTCACAGAAGTCACCAGGTTGAAGCCGGAAGCCCGGATGTAACCGGTCTTGATGCCGTCTACACCCTTTACGCGGCCCAGCAGCTTGTTGTGGTTGCCATAGGTGCGTCCGTTGTACTTGTAGGCACGGGTTTTGAAGTAGCCGTAGTACTGCGGGAACCGTTCCTGAATTGCGCGCCCAAGCGTCGCCATGTCGCGGGCCGTCGTACGCTGCCCGCTGTCGGGCAGGCCGTGCGGGTTGCGGAAAGTGGTCTTCGACATGCCGATCTGGCGCGCCGTACGGGTCATGCGCTCGGCGAATTTCTTTTCAGAGCCACCCAGGTTTTCAGCGATCACGGATGCGACGTCGTTCGCAGACTTGGTAACAAGTGCGAGGATGGCGTCCTTGACTTTGATCGTGCCGCCGGGCTTGAGGCCCAGCTTGGAGGGCGGACGTGCTGAAGCGTAGCTGGAAACGCTCAGGTTGGAGTCCAGTGACAGTCGCCCGGCTTCCAGTTCCTCGAACACAAGATAAAGCGTCATAATCTTGGTGAGCGATGCCGGGTACCGGTAGGCGTCAGCCGAAGAGGAGTAAAGTGTCTTGCCGGTTTTTGCATCAACGACGATCCCCGCATATTTCGGGTTGGCCATCGCCGTTGCCGGGACCCCCAGGAGCACCAGGCCGAGGGTCAAGATCTTAGCGGTGCGGGCGAGAGCCCGTCCTTTGCGAAAAATACGCATCCCAAACACAATTACTATCCCATTCTGGGTCACGTGGTTCGTATCTGGAGCGGCACGGTTCGGATCTTAACCCCCTGCGATTCAAAGCCGCGGCCCCGTCGTTCTCCATGTCATTTGATGGAATCACGGTTACGAATGAGTAAATGAATGATCGAAAAAGCACTTAAAAAAATAGTTTTTTGTTAGAGTTAATTGTTGGTTAAGGTTGTGTTTTGCGTACTTGATAAGAATTGTCTAGATCTAATTCTTATTCCAATTTGTTTTATTGGTTAAGCGTTCGTTTATTTTCGGTGTCTGTTGTTCCGAAGTTGGTCAAATTCAAGAATCTGACTGAAATCTTGCTGAGGCTCTGTTGTTTCCTGCTTCCGGTTGTTGGTGCCGGTCTCGATCAGGGACATCTGTTTTCAGAGGGAAGTCTGACAGCTTACGCCGTGGAAGGATTGTCAATTTCGCGTAATGGTTGTTTTTGCAATGCAAAATCGCCTTGACACTTATTGTGCAGTGCATTACGACAAAATCCCGTTAGGTAACGCGATACGCGCGCCGGGCCGCCCCATAAGGCCGATGCTTGGGATTGGAAACCGGTTCGCCGGAAAAGGGCAGAAAATGATGAACAACTTTGATGAAATGCAGAAGATGAGCAAAGACAACATGGATATGGCCATGGCGTCCTTCGGCTCCTTCAGCAAGGGATTCCAGGCCATCGCCGCTGAAATGGCCGACTACCAGAAAAAGTCCTTCGAGGAAGGATCCGCAGCTGTTGAGAAGCTCGTTTCCTCCAAGTCCCTCGACAAGGCATTTGAAGCGCAGGCCGACTACGTCAAAACCGCTTACGAAGGTTTTGTTGGCGAGATGACAAAGATTGGTGAAATGGTCACCGACATGTCCAAGGATGCCTACAAGCCTTACGAAGGTGTGATGGGCAAGCTTGCGAAATAAGTTTTCCTTTTAGCCGTCGCAGGACGGCTTGAAGTTTCAAACCCGGCTCTGACGAGCCGGGTTTTTTCGTATATGCACAGATTTACAGGCTTGCCGCGGTTCATCCTGCCATTTGCAGCCGGATTTCGAAATGCGTTCTCTTGCCACCTTTTAATCATTAAAGGGCAACCTACATTCCTCTTGACCGGCAGCGCAGGGACTACAAATGCGCTGTTGACCTTTATGTTGATGAAATCGACCATTGCGCGAGCGCGGCTTGCGCGGCAGGATTACCACTGAGAATGCGTATTCGCGGCGCAGTCCGTGCTGCGGAAAGCTCTGGACCAGCTGCGCAGGGCAGTGTGTTCAGGATTCGAAATTTGGTGATGGCCGGAGTGATAGAGGCAAAAGAAACGGCAATGTCGGCGGGCTCTGATTATGACAATGACGGTGGCGACGCCGGAACGGTTACAGTCACCCGTACCAAAACAGTAACCAAGCGGCCAAATCTCTATCGAGTGCTGCTGTTGAACGATGACTACACTCCGATGGAGTTCGTCATTCACGTTGTGGAGAACTTCTTCCAAAAAAACCGCGAAGAGGCGACCCGCATTATGCTGCATGTTCACCATCACGGCGTCGGGGAATGCGGGATTTATTCCTACGAGGTCGCGGAGACGAAAGTCACCCAGGTGATGGATTTCGCGCGCAAGCATCAGCATCCGTTGCAATGCGTCATGGAAAAAAAGTGAGGACAAACGCACGTGCCTTCCTTCTCACGCAGTCTTGAAAAAGCACTTCACCAGGCTCTGGCCTTCGCCAACGAGCGACAGCAGGAGTATGCAACGCTGGAGCATCTTCTGCTGGCGTTGCTGGACGACCAGGACGCGGCTGCGGTCATGCGGGCTTGCAACGTGGATCTGGAAACGATCCGCCGCAATCTGGTTGAATATATCGAAACCGAGCTGGACAACCTTGTCACGGACAGTGACGAGGACTCCAAGCCGACCGCGGGCTTCCAGCGCGTCATTCAGCGGGCGGTTATCCACGTCCAGTCGTCTGGCCGGGAAGAGGTGACCGGCGCCAACGTGCTTGTTGCGATCTTTGCCGAGCGCGAAAGCCATGCGGCTTACTTCCTGCAGGATCAGGACATGACCCGTTACGACGCGGTCAATTATATCTCGCACGGCATTGCCAAGCGTCCCGGCATGTCCGAGGCCCGTCCAGTCGAAGGGGCGGATGAAGAAGATGTGATGCCCGGAGCTGAAACCGAGAAGAAATCCAGTCAGAAGACGGACGCTCTTGAAGCTTACTGTGTCAATCTCAACACCAAGGCCACCAACGGCAAGATTGATCCGCTGATCGGGCGCGATAGCGAAATTTCGCGCACGATCCAGATCCTGTGCCGCAGGTCGAAGAACAATCCGCTCTTCGTCGGCGACCCGGGTGTCGGCAAGACCGCCATTGCGGAAGGTCTGGCGCATCGCATCGTCAATGGCGATGTGCCGGATGTCCTGAAAGATGCCACCATCTTCTCTCTCGATATGGGCTCGCTGCTGGCGGGTACCCGCTATCGCGGCGATTTCGAGGAGCGGCTGAAGCAGGTGGTCAAGGAGATCGAGGACTACCCGGGTGCGGTGATGTTCATCGACGAGATCCATACTGTGATCGGCGCCGGTGCAACCTCTGGCGGGGCGATGGATGCGTCCAACCTCCTGAAACCTGCGCTTGCTTCCGGAGCGATCCGCTGCATCGGTTCGACCACCTACAAGGAATACCGCCAGTTCTTCGAGAAGGACCGGGCGCTGGTTCGCCGTTTCCAGAAGATCGACGTCAACGAGCCGTCGATTCCGGACGCGATCGATATCCTGAAAGGCCTGAAGCCTTACTTCGAGGACTTCCACAAGGTTCGTTACACCAACGATGCCATCAAGGTGGCTGTGGAGCTGTCGGCGAAATATATTTCCGACCGCAAGCTGCCGGACAAGGCGATCGACGTGCTGGATGAAACCGGTGCCTCGCAGATGCTTGTTCCCGAAGCCCGCCGCCGCAAGACCATTGGCGTGAAGGAAATCGAGAACACGATTGCCACCATGGCCAGGATCCCGCCAAAGTCCGTTTCCAAGGATGATGCGGAGATTCTGGAGAACCTTGGCAAGGATCTGAAGCGGGTTGTCTACGGACAGGATGAAGCTATCGGGACGTTGGCCTCTGCCATCAAGTTGGCGCGTGCCGGTCTGCGTGAGCCCGACAAGCCGATCGGCAGTTATCTGTTCTCCGGCCCGACAGGGGTAGGCAAGACGGAAGTCGCTCGGCAGCTGGCATCTTCACTGGGTGTTGAACTGATCCGGTTCGACATGTCCGAATACATGGAGCGGCACACCGTGTCGCGCCTGATCGGTGCACCTCCGGGATATGTCGGCTTCGACCAGGGTGGCCTCTTGACCGACGGTGTCGACCAGCATCCGCACTGCGTGCTGCTGCTGGACGAGATCGAAAAGGCCCATCCGGACCTGTTCAATATCCTGTTGCAGGTGATGGACCATGGCAAGCTGACCGACCATAACGGCAAGCAGGTCGATTTCCGCAATGTCATCCTGATCATGACCACCAACGCCGGTGCCGCGGACATGGCCAAGATGCCGGTTGGTTTCAACCGCATGAAGCGGGAAGGCGACGACGCGGAAGCGATCAACAAGCTGTTCACGCCGGAGTTCCGCAACCGTCTTGATGCGATCATTCCGTTCGGCAATCTGCCGATGGAAGTCGTCTACAAGGTGGTCGAGAAGTTCGTCATGCAGCTGGAAGTCCAGCTGGCTGACCGCGGCGTGACCTTCGAGCTGACGGAAGATGCCGTCAAGTGGCTTGCCGACAAGGGCTATGACAGCCAGATGGGGGCTCGCCCGCTTGGGCGGATCATCCAGGAGCACATCAAGCGGCCTCTGGCCGACGAGGTGCTGTTCGGCAAATTGAAGAAAGGCGGAATGGTTAAGGTCACCGTGTCCGAGGACGGCAAGGGTCTGCTTCTGGAAAGCATCGAGGAGCGTGCGACACCGCCAAAAGCCAAGGCCAAGACCGAAACCAAGGCAAAGCCGAAGCGCCGGCGCAAGCCTGCTGCCAAGGCAGCGGCCGCCAAGGATACGAAGCCGCCTGCAAGCAAGAGCGGTCCGGCCAAGAAAAGCCTTGTGCCCAAGGTGCCGCTGGCCGACTGAGGCCCTGCACAATCAGATCGGAAAGGCCCCGAAGAGATTCGGGGCCTTTTTGTTTTTCGCCTGCACAGACGACGCGCAATGCGCGAAGCGGGCCGGGTTGGCTCACGCCCCGGGCTTGTCCTCCAACAGGTGTACTGCGCTTGTTCTCATTCATGTTTGGAATTGAAACCATTCAGGAAAATCATTTGCCGCCGCCTGGCTGCTTGCCTAGCTATGAAGCAGACACTTTCGGGAGAACGGACATGAGCGATAACAAGGTTGCGATGATCACCGCTGGCGGCTCCGGCATGGGGGCCGATGCAGCAAGACGGTTGGCTGCAGATGGGTTCCGGGTCGCAATCCTGTCGTCCTCCGGCAAGGGGGAAGCGCTCGCGGAGGAATTGGGCGGGGTCGGGTTCACCGGATCCAATCTGGTAGCAGACGACCTGACCTCTTTTGTCAGCAAGACGGTGGACGCCCTTGGCCGGATCGATGTTCTCGTCAATTCGTCCGGACATGGCCCGAAAGGCGATATTCTGGAAATCTCCGACGAGGACTGGCATCTCGGCATGGACTACTACCTGATGAACGTCATTCGCCCGGCACGCCTTGTCGCCCCGATCATGGCTGCGCAAGGTGGTGGAACGGTGATCAATATCTCCACATTCGCCACCTTCGAGCCGGACCCGATGTTTCCGACTTCCGGTGTGTTTCGGGCGGGGCTGGCAAGCTTCACCAAGCTGTTTGCCGACAAGTTCGCTGCCGAGAACGTGCGCATGAACAATATCCTGCCCGGTTTCATAGACAGCCTGCCGGAGAAGGAAGATCGCCTGGCGCGGATCCCCATGGGCCGCTACGGCCGCTCGGACGAAATCTCAAGCCTGATCGCCTATCTGGCCAGCGACGAGGCGGCCTATATCACAGGTCAGAACATACGTATTGATGGTGGGCTAACGCGGTCGGTGTGAGCTGTTCAGAGGGCATCAAAAGGGAGTTCGGAAATTCGCATGCCGAACTCTTTCGCCGATTGGCACTCTGGACAGAAAATCTCCAAAAAGGTAAGGCTACCTTACTAACTGCCCAGAGATGAGTCAGCTTGATGACGGCTCCTGATCAGCCAGATATCGACCAGGAATCCCAGAACCCGCCGGAACATGCCCGGGTCTGGATGGCGCGTGGAGCGCGGGCGGCGGTGTCTATTCCAGCGTTTATTCTGACTGCCGCGTTTGTCGGATATGCGGGGCTTGCCCGTGAAACAGGGCTGACGCTCTTTGAGACGCTGGCAATGACCGGTTTCGTCTGGGCGCTGCCTTCCATCGTGGTTCTGACCGGCGCGATTTCTTCCGGAATGGGTATCCTTCCTGCCGGAATCGCCGTCGCTCTTGCGTCAGTCCGTCTGATGCCGATGACAATGGCCTTGATGCCGCTGGTCAAGGTGCCGGGCAAGACAAAGACCTGGCAATTGCTGATCGCGTCTCATTTCGTTGCGGTGACTGCCTGGGTGTTCGCGATGAAGCACCTGCCGGACATGCCGAGGGAAGGGCGTCTGCCGTTCTTCATTGGTTTTGGCGCGGCGGTGACCAGCTTCGTCTTCTGCATGACCGGTGTCTCCTACCTGTTGGTTGAAAGCATGCCGGGCATGGTGGCAGGTGCCTTGTTCCTGCTGACGCCAGTCTATTTCCTGTGCTCGCTCTGGGGGGCTGCAAGGCTCAATGCCGACCGGGCGGCCATGGTCGCAGGACTGCTGCTCGGACCGGTCTTCTTCACCTATCTGCCCGGACTGGATCTGCTTTGGACCGGCCTTGTAGGCGGCACGATTGCCTACCTCGGAACCAGGATCATGCGCAGGGGGCTGTCGTGATGGAGGGATCGACGGCAGGTGGATTGGTATCCGAAACCTGGTGGCCACTGGTGATGATCATCATCGCCGGCTGGTTTGCAACTGACGTCTGGCGGTGGCTGGGTGTCTTTGCCGGCGGCAGGCTGCGTGAAGACGGCGAACTGCTGATCTGGGTGCGCTGTGTTGCAACCGCACTTGTGGCCGGAGTGATTTCCAAGCTGATCCTGTTCCCGCAAGGTGTGCTGGCAGAAACACCGCTCTGGCTGCGTCTGGCTGCCGCCGGTTTCGGCTTCGCGTCGTTTTTTGCAGCCCGGCAACGTGTGTTTGTTGGCGTACTTGCCGCAGAAGTCTTTCTCGTTTCCGGTTGGCTGATCCTCGACACGATGGCTTCCTGACACCAAGCGATTTCCCGTGTTCACTTGCCCGCCAGATAGGCTAGGTTGAAGAGTACAGCGATTGCACCCGGTCAAGGAGAGGAACATGGCGGATCAGGTCGAACTCTTTTATGCACCTCAGACACGCGCCACCGGCGTACGTGTTCTCCTGGAGGAGCTGGGCGCACCTTACAAGCTGAATGTGCTCAATCTGAAGTTGGGTGAAAACCGGACCCCCCGATATCTTGCCGTCAACCCGGCTGGCAAAGTTCCGGCATTGCGCGTTGGCGAGGCAGTCATTACCGAACAGGTCGCGATCTATATCTATCTGGCCGACCTGTTTCCCGAAAAAGGACTGACACCCTCGCTGGATGATCCACTGCGTGGACCGTACCTGCGATGGTTCGTGCATATGGCATCCTGTTTTGAGCCGGCACTGATCGACCGCGCACTCAAGCGTGAAGAACCGCCGCATTCCATGTCCGCCTATGGTTCTTTTGACACCGTCATGGAAAGCATGCGTGCCCAGCTGGCAAAGGGACCCTTCGTCCTTGGAGAACGCATGACGGCTGTCGACGTTCTGTGGGGCATGGGGCTGCGGTGGGGAACAATGTTCGGCATCGTACCGGAATTCGAAGAATTCACCGCCTACATCGAGCGGTTCGCCGAAAGGCCGTCGGTGGTCAAGGTACTGCAGGAAGACCAGAACATGGCCAGGGAGCAGGAAGACGCTGCTGTTCAGGCGGGCGTCGCGTAAAATTTTGTCACAAGCGGCGTCTTCTCAGCGATGCGCAGCACCGACTGCGGTTACCCTCTCTTCTATCCGCAATCCTGACAGGACAATCCTTTGCCGCGCACTATCTAACGAAACGTCGTTTTTGCGGCACTAAACTTCGAATGGGGGATGATCGGATAAAACGCAGCCGACCTAGAGTTAACGATTGAAACCGGGCGCAAGCCAGATGGTGACTGTAAACTTGGAGGTAATCTGACGATGAAGGACAAGTACAAAGATACGGAAATGCTGGAAAAGCTGGGCGAGGCCGCAAGATCTGGCCGCATTTCCCGCCGTGATTTCCTGAACTATTCCATGGCTGCCGGTGTTGCAGCTTCCGCCGCAACAGGGCTCTGGACCACGAAAGCCAAGGCGCAACCAAAGCAGGGCGGAACCTTCAAGGTCGGCATTCATGACGGCAACACATCAGACACCCACGATCCGGGCACCTATCTCACCATCGCCATGATCGTGCTGGCGCATACTCACCGCAGTTACCTTACCCTGATCGAACCAGATGGGTCTCTTGGGCCGGATATCGCCACCGAATGGACGGCGAATGCGGACGCAACGGAGTGGACTTTCAAGCTCAACGAAAACGTCACCTTCCACTCTGGTCGCAAGATGACAGCCGACGACGTCATTGCATCGATGAACCACCACCGCGGCGACAGCACGACCTCCGCGGCCAAGGCTCTGCTGACCGACGTCGCTGATATCGTCAAGGACGGCGACAACACGATCGTTTTCAAACTGTCTTCGGGCAATGCGGATCTGCCGTGGCTCATGACCGATTACCATCTGGCCATCTGTCCGGCGAACGCCGATGGCTCGATCGACTGGGCTTCGGGCGACGGTACCGGTCCCTACAAGATCGAAACCGGTGACTTCGGTGTCAGGTTCTCTCTGACGCGCCATGACGGCTGGCATCTGGACGGTGCACATTTCGACGGCGTGGAACTGATCATCCTGACCGATCCGAACGCCCGTCAGACGGCTCTGGTTACTGGCGACGTGGATGCCGTTTCGCTCATCGATCTAAAGACGATGGGTCTGCTTGCGCGCAATCCAAACCTGGAGATCGACAATGTGCCGTCTGCCTCGACGCTCACGATGCCGATGTTCTGCGACACGCCTCCGTTTGACAACAAGGATGTTCGCAACGCACTCAAGCTCGCGATGAACCGCGACGAGATCATCGAGAAGATCGCCTTTGGTGCAGCGACAAAGGCAAACGATTTCCACCATTCGCCAGCCATGCCCTATTGGCCGGATGACATTCCCCAACACGACTACGATCCGGATCAGGCGAAATCGCTGCTGAAAAAAGCCGGTGCCGAGGGACTATCCATCAGCATCTCCTCTGCAGAATCCATCTACTCCGGCGCGGTCGATCTTTGCGTGCTTTATGCCGAACATGCCAAGGCGGCAGGCATCGACATCAAGGTCGTGCGTGAACCGAACGACGGTTATTACTCGGATGTCTGGCTGAAGAAACCGTTCTGCGTAGTGGCCTGGGGCGCACGTCCGACACCGGACGTGATGTATTCATTGGCCTACAAGTCCGATGCCGCCTGGAACGAGAGCCATTGGCAGAACGAACGTTTCAACGAGCTGCTATTGATGGCGAAAGCCGAATTGGACGACACCAGGCGGGCGGAGATGTACCGGGAAATGGCGCTGCTTGCGCATGACGACGGCGGCACGATCATCCCGTTCTTCCGCAACTTCGTTTATGCCCGCCGCAGCAATGTTCAGCATGGTGAGCAACTGGCATCGAGCTGGGAGCTCGACGGTGCCCGTGCCTGCAGCCGCTGGTGGTTCGATAGCTGATTGAGCATCGAGAAAAACGCCCGCCCGGTTTGAAGCCGGGCGGGCGTTGTCTGTTGTTTGCTGAATGGCTGAAGATGCTCGCCTGGCTCAGGCCAGTGCGGCTCGTATCTTTTCTGCTTGGGCTGCCAGCACGTCATTGTCTGCCATCGCACCGGTGTGCGGTTTCAGCGACACGCCCTCGAAACGTGGAATGACGTGGACGTGGGTGTGGAACACCACCTGGCCACCGGCAGGTTCTGAGAATTGTTGGATGGTCGTGCCGTCGGCATCAAAGGCCTTGATCACCACCCTGGCCATGGTCTGCGTTGTTGCCATGACCGCGTTGAGATCTTCCGGCGCGATGTCCAGAATGTTGCGGGAAGGGGCTTTCGGGATCACCAGAACATGACCATCGCCGCGAGGCATGATGTCCATGATCACCAGTGTTTTGTCGTCCTCGTAAACCTTGTGGCTCGGCAGTTCGCCGCGCAGGATTTTGGCAAAGACATTCTGGTCGTCATAAGCGGGCGTGGACATGTTTGCATTCCTGTCTGATAGGCAAAAGAATTTCGCGAAGCGGTGTTCAGAAACGAGCCACCCCGACACTTCAGGGTTGATCAAAGGACTATCAATCGATTCCGATCAAGAGTTACTCCTGATCTAGTCCGAGTTTTCTTGCAGCTGCAAGCCGCGACATGCGGCAGAACCGCCCGGATGAGTTTGCTCAAGCCGCGGTTGTTCAGGAAACGGTTTCGGTGGCCCGTTGACCGGCATTTGATGCTTCAGGATCCGTTTGCGATGCGCATGTGAGCTTCAACCCCAGGTCCTCCAGCCTTGTCCTGTCGGGTTTGTAGAACATCCAGTTGCCGATCCGCTTTCCCGTTACCAGGCCTGCTTCCGACATCTTTTTCATGTGCGAGCTTACGGTCGGTTGGCTGAGGCCCACCTTGTCGGTGATGAAACCCACACACACGCCGTCATCCACGAGGTCTCCGTCCCGCTGGCGGGGGAAGTGGGCTCGAGGGTCGAGCAGCCACAAAAGGATCTGCAGCCGCACAGGGCTCGCCAGTGCCGCCATTGCCAATGAACTTGACTCTACATCTATATTGATATTCATCTATATAGATACTCTTCGATATAGATTGGTGGTTCGAACATGGAAAATAGCCTTCTCGGCCTTCAAGCGGAAGCCTTTTCGAACGGCGCGGCGCGCGGCGTGCGTTATCTGAAACAATTGACGGATCGGCGCGTCGGGCCGAATTTGTCTCGTCTTGCCGAGCTCGATCCAGGTTTGCCGGAGCAGGGCGCCGACGTTGGCGATATTCTTGATCTGCTCGAGACCGTGGGCGGTGAGGGCACTGTTGCGACGGCGGCAGGTCGGTACTTCGGTTATGTCATAGGGGGTGCATTGCCTGCAGCCTCCGCAGCCCGGGCTTTGCTCTCCGCGTGGGATCAGGTTGCAGACGGTTTGACGGGACCTTCCGTGATCAAGATGGAAGAAACGGCGGTGTCCTGGATCGTTAGGCTTCTGGGGCTGCCTGAAGGTACCGATGGCGCTTTCACCACCGGTGCGACCATGTCGAACATGGCGCTACTGGTCACCGCGCGCGACACGCTGTTATCGCGCCTTGGCCACGAAAGAGGAGAGGGCCTGATTGGCGCTCCCGGCTTGCGGATTGTCGCCAGCGCAGAAATTCATGCAACCGTGCTGAAATCCCTTCGGATGGCAGGCCTGGCCACGAAATCGATCGAGTGGGTGCAAGTGGACGATCAGGGGCGGATGCGGATCGACAAGCTACCCGAACTGGATGATCGCACGCTCGTTTTGTGCCAGGCAGGAAACGTTTGCAGCGGAGCCTTCGATCCATTTGACGAACTCGGCGACAAGTGTAATGCCGCTGGTGCCTGGCTTCACGTCGATGGCGCTTTCGGGTTGTGGGCAAGGGCCTGCAGCGATACGGCAACGGCTCTCAAGGGACTTGAGAAGGCAGACAGCTGGGTGGTCGACAGCCACAAGACACTCAACACACCATATGATTCAGGCTTGGCCTTGTGCCGCCATCCGCAGGAAATGCAGGCGTCGATGGCAATCGGGGCCACCTATCTGCCGGCGACCGTATCAAATCCGGCCAACCGCGCTCCTGAATTCAGCCGGTCTGCACGTGGAGCCGAGACCTGGGCTGCGCTGCTTTCCCTCGGCCGGCAAGGTCTTGAGGACATGCTGAGCCGTTTTCACGGTCATGCAAGGCGCATTTCAGGGGATCTGACAGCACTCGGGTTCGAAGTCCCACATGAGGTGCATTTCAACCAGGTGTTTGCGACGTTGCCGGGGGCGGAAGACGCCTGTGCCCGCATCGCTGGCCATGTTCAGGCTTCCGGTGAAGCCTGGTTCGGTCAGGCCTCCTGGAAAGGACGACAGGGGTTTCGCATCAGCGTCTCGAACTGGTCAACCCGGACGGAAGATGTGGACCGGCTGATAGCTGCCGTTGCAAAGGCAAAGGCCGAGGTGATGGCCCCGGCCTGATGCAGTTCACATTGCAGAAGACGCGACCCTGGTCAGGTCCTTTCGGGCCACAGATATGACAGGGTTGCGTTCGAGCGTATGACCACGAATTCCTCGCGTTTTTCCCATCGTCCCAAAACGTTGATTTCAGTCACCGAACAATTGCCGTGCTGACGCCGCAAGGGATCGCAGGCGCGGGCTGCAGTGGTATAGAGTTTCGCCCGTCGGTTCTTGAATTCGTTCAGCCAGGCTTCGGCATAGATTCCGGCACTGTCCACCAGATCGGCGTCCACTTCCTGGTAGTTGAGAGGCTTCTCTGTCTCGAATGCACCGGGGACTTGCTTCTCTACGAACTCAAGCTGCATCCTGATCTCGGCAAATTTCGGATCATCCTTGAATTGCTTGGCTTTTGTCAGCTTTACCCGGCAATTTGATGCAATTGTCTTCACTAGGAGCTTGCATTCGGCTTCCGCGATTCTGGGGGCCTGACCGGAGATGAAGACCTCGATCATGTCCATGTCGGCAGGAGCTCCTGTTTCCTTCAAGAGCTCTTTCACCGATACGGGCATGACGATATTGACCACCCGTCCGGCATCGAGGTTTTTGAAGTCCGTGAGGGCGACGTAGCCGTCTTTCAGGGAACCGCCTGAGCCATGCCTGGCGTTGTGGACTGTCGCCTGTCCTTTCAGCGGATCGTTCTTGAAGCCGAAGACAGTGTTCGCGACGTTGGCAACACTGAACATGATGTAGCCGTAGTAGAGCGTCACTGCGAAAAAGATCACTCCGCAGGCGATTTGAAGGATACGCTTCAAGACTGTTCCCTGTTGCTTATGAACCGGAATTGGAATTGGCGGTGCTGTCACGTCCGAGAGCCTTGTCGACCAGCGGCCTGATCTGCGCCATCGCCTTGTCCTCGTAGCCGGACTTGCCAGCTACTGCGATGTTCTCGACCGGCGTCATGATGACGAGTGATCCCCCCAGTGGACGGAAGGGAATCCGGTCATCAAGATTTTCCGGGAGTGGCCCAACGAGCACATGAGTTGACCGTTCCACGCCCGCGAGATTTTGCTCGCTTCTTATGCCGAAGGCGCTCTTGAACCAGCTGTCGTACTTGCGATAAGCCGCCTTGTTCTTGGCAACGGGCTCTTCATGAAGGCTCGGATTTTCCTTGGCGTTTCTTGCGAAAAGCCAGTGATCTTGCATCTTTCGCCAGGGCTGAACACCGCAGGAACGAAGGGTTCTTGCACCGGCCATTTCAACAGGCACGTCAGGATCAAGATTGGCGAAAGCGATATCGCCGACACCGAGTGCCACCACATGCGAGATGCGGGCGCCAGGTGCCAGATGTATGTTCCATAGGATCTTGCCGAATTCGTTTTGCAGGATCAGGTAGACCGGCTTTTCGGTTTCCGTAACCACGACATCGACAACAGGAAAACTGTCGTCCTTTGCACTGAGTACCATCGTGTCGACACGGATCTTTCTGGGGTCGTCGGCTGGTTTTTGGGCGTTTTCAGCCAGCTTTTGTGCCCGTTCCCGAATTTTCGTTTTCGACCAGGTATAGATCGGCGCATGCATGTTGCCTGTGCCGACATGCACATTGCCGATATATTCTCCGAGGTTGGGTTTGCGGAAGCGGCAGAACGCAGTGGGCTGCTGCATGACCACCTTCGCGGGAAGGTCGGTGTCCAAGGTCGTTTCCTTGTACCCGGTCACCGCGGACTGGATCCAATGAGGTGTCCCGTCTTCCGCTACGAGGACGCCGGGTGATGCCTTGTAACCGCGCATGTCGCGCTTCAGACCGGACTGCGGGTCTCCGGATGGAACGTTATCCGAGCAGGCGAGCAAACCGAAGCATAAGGCTACGGCAAATCCTTTTTTAAAACGCATCCGTAAGCTCCGGAAATGTCTGGCGTTGGGTATGCGTTCACAGGTTGTATCATTCGTCTTAAGGTTTAGTTTCGCCGGGAGGGCAATTCTTGCGTTACTGGCGGTTTAGATCGGGAAATGTTCTTCTGATGTCTTGTTGGCGATGCTGAAAAATCTCTCTAGATAAGATAAAGAGGTGTGGTGATCAGTATTCACCCCGACCCGGCTTGCGTCAGGTCGGGGCGTAATGTCAGGCGGCTTCGCCCAGTTCAGATCCGTCTTTGACCAGTTTTGCAACCGCTGCGAAGTCCAGCTTTCCGGAACCCAGGACAGGAACCTTGGATACCACACGGACTTCTGCCGGTATCATGAGGTCCTGTGCGCCTCGGGCTTTGGCGCCTTCAACAAAGGCTGCGCGGTCCGCATCCGGGTTTTCCGTCACGAGCACCAGCTTCTCGCCCTTGCGGGCATCCTTGATGGCGGCAACTGCGGACAGATGCTGCGGCCAGATCTGACCCGCCAGGGCTTCCACGGCGGACAGAGACACCATCTCGCCTGCAATCTTGGCGAAGCGCTTGGCGCGGCCCTTGATGATGATGTAGCCGTCGTTGTCGATCTCGACAATGTCGCCGGTGTCGTGCCAGCCGTCGACAAGTGGTTCGACGACGCCGGGATTTTCGGCCTTCAGATAACCGACCATCACGTTCGGTCCCGACACATGCAGTCTGCCGCCGGTTTCCACACCAGGTACGGGCTCAAGGCGTGCCTTCATGCCGGGCATCAGTTTGCCGACCGTGCCTGGACGGTTGTACATCGGCGTGTTGAGCGCGATGACCGGTGCGGTCTCGGTCACGCCGTATCCTTCCAGAACACGCAGACCGAAGCGTTCCTGATAGATCTGCCTGGTTGACGGTTTCACCGGCTCCGCGCCTGCAAAACAGTAGCGCAGGGAGCGGAAGTCGTAGGCATGGGCAACGCGGGCATACCCGTTGAGGAAGGTGTCCGTACCGAACAGGATCGTCGCATTGGAGGTGTAGATCAGCTCCGGAACGATCCGGTAATGCAGGGGCGAGGGATAGAGATAGACCGGGACACCGGATATCAGCGGCAGGATGGTCCCCGCGGTCAGGCCGAAGGAATGGAACATCGGCAGGACGTTGAACACCTTGTCGTTCGGGGTGAAATCGATCCTGGCGGCTGCCTGCGTGGCATTGGACAGGATGTTCCTGTGTGTCAGCACAACGCCTTTCGGTGTTCCCTCCGATCCGGAGGTGAACAGGATCACTGCCGTGTCGTCCGCCTGCCTGCGTACCAGGGGGCGGCTTTTGGTCAGAAGGCCGCGGATCTTGTCCATGAAGCCGATTTCAGAGCGCAGATCTTCCAGCCAGATGATGCGAACGTTGTCTTCCAGGTTTGACGCCAGTTGCTCCAGGCGAGCCTGCTTGACGAAGGCGCGGGAAGACAACAGCGTACGAACGTCCGCAGCACGGCAAGCCGCGAGAATGTTTTCCTGACCGGCGGTGAAATTGATCATGGCGGGCACCTTGCCGGCAGACATGGTCGCCAGAACGGTAACGGCAGCACCATTGGCATTCGGCAGCATGATGCCGAGGGTTTCTTCTCCGCCGGTGTGCCGAAACAGTTTGCGGCCAAGCACTGAGACGCCTGTCAGCAGTTTGCCTGCATTCAGCTTTCCGGACACCGGATCCTCAACCGCCAGCTTGCCGTAGCCGTATTCTTCTGCCGTGGCGATTACCTTCTCCAGGATCGTCACGTCTTCCGTCAGGCTGGTTTCAAACATCAGTTCGGACATGACGCTGTACAGCTTGGCGCCGGCTGCAGCGCGCCGCAGACGTCCCCTCAGTTCGTCGTCGAGGTCCAGGCGGGTAGGTTCCATGATTGTCACCTTCACTTTGGGGAACAGACGCTTGCGGATCTGGCTTGGGTTCAGGTAGGAGAACGGCGTTTTTTCGAGGCCGTCGATGCGGATCGGGACGATCATGGCCCCGGTCTTGTCGGCCACCATGGCCGCACCGTCGTAGACCTTCATCAGGCTGCCGGTGACAGTCAGCCGGCCTTCCGGGAAGATCACCATCGGTTCGCCGGAGTTCACCACCTTGATCAGTGCGCGGGTGGCCATGGGTTTTGACGGGTTGATCGGCAAGGCATTCGCAAGGTGCAGGAAGGGTTTTACCCACCAGCGCCTGGCAATGTCATAGTCGATGGCGAAGGACGGCTTCTTGTCGGTCAGGGTCAGAGCCAGGCCAGCGTCCAGCAAACTAACGTGGTTCAGCGCCAGGATCGGGGCTTCGCCGGCTTTTTCCAGATTTTCCAGGCCTTTGACTTCCATCCGGAAGATGGCGCGATACAGGATCGAGATTGCATCGCGCATCGGGTTGGTCGGCAGGATCTTGAGCATCACGATAGCTGCGACAAGGTTCAGCCCGGCCAGCGCCAGAAAAATTGCGGGAACGGAAAATCCAAGTTTCTGGGCTCCTGCCAGCAACAGTCCGCCAACCGTCATCAGGGCAGCGCCAAGGGCGTTGGACGCTGCTATCCGGCGGGCACGCACCTGCGGTTTCGCCCAGGTCTGGAGTGCCGTGAAGGTGGGAACAACCAGCAACGCACCGGAAATGGCAAGGCCGGCCATATCGACACTGAGGCGGATTACGCCCTCATGGGTGAGGAACTCGCGCAAGCCAGATGCTGTTGCGGTTGCTGGCAGGCCTGCCAGGGTCAATGCCGCATCCAGGCAAAAGAGCGCCAGCAGAAGCGTTCCGACAGGAGCCGGCAAAAGGACGACACGGCCAGCCAGAAGCCAGGCGGCAATTGCCGACCCGATGCCGATCGAAACGGCGAAGACGGTCAGGAAATAGGTGACGGCAATTTCTTCACCGCCCAGGAACGTCTTGACCATCAGCGGCAGAACAGCGAGCACCATGGCACCGATGAGCCAGAACCAGGCATTCATCATGGCTACCAGGAAGAGACGACGATCGGCAGCCAGATCTCTCACCACGCACCATGTGGATGTCGCAAGGTTCCAGTCAATCGTCAGATGAGGGGCTGCTGCCGATGCGGAGGGAATTTGCCGGCTCAGCCCGTAACATGCGATAGCCAAGGCTATCATAACTGGGGCAAAGATCAGGGTGGGAGCACCGGTGCTGAACAAAAGGCCGGCGGAAATCGTGCCGCCCAGGATTGCCAGAAAAGTTCCCGCTTCTATCCAGGCATTGGCGCGCGGCAGGTTTGAAGCCGGCAGATGATCCGGGAGCAGCCCGTATTTGACCGGGCTGAACAAGGCAGACATGGCACCAAACACGAATAGCGCGGCAAAGAGGATGGGGAGGGAGGACAAGGCCATGCCTGTCACGGCCAGGCCTGCGCCTGCAATTTCTGCAAGCTTGGTTGCCCGGGCAATCCGAGCCTTGTCGAACTTGTCTGCGAGTTCGCCCCCGAGTGCGGACAGAAACAGGAAGGGCGCGATGAAGACAGCCCCGGCCAACGTTATCAGAACACCGGTGTTGCCACCGTCTGCGCCGTGTCCACCAACCTGGAACAACACCAGGAACACCAGGGCGTTTTTCAGGAAATTGTCGTTGAATGCAGAGAAAAACTGCGTCCAGAAGAGCGGTGCGAAACGTCTGGATGTCATCAGTGACGCGCTCATGAGGTCCTCCTTCGAAGCAGCTATCTGTCAATCTGCTTCATAACCTTCAATCTTTGAAACCCGGGCGGAGAGTTAGAAACTCCGCCCGGTTTAATTTCTGGATCAGACTTGTTCCGGCTTGCTGATGTCCATCAGCAGTTTTTCCGTCTTTGCGTCTTCCAGGCGGTTATGGAACTTGTTGGCTTCCTCGCGATCACGCATGGTCTTGGTCAGGGTGACCGCTGTATGGACCAGCATGATTGCGGCCATTGCGTAGAAGCCTTTCGCGGAGAAGCTTGCTTCAAGGTTCCAGATGCCCAGGGCCATCATGATAGCGGCAACAGCGAAACTGCCGGCGGTAAAAATGGTCCAGTTGTTGGAATGTTTGACTGTGGGTTCCTGCATGGTCTTGTCCTCGTGTTAGCTGCTTTTTTCCAGAAGAAGGGGAATGTCGGATTTCAGGCGGGCGAGCACATCGTCCGCTCTGGTTTTCACAGGCGCGCCGCAACCGGCATCGCCCAGTTTTTCGATAACCGCACTCGGGTTATCCGCTGCCGACAAGGTCTTGAATTCCTGTTCGGCCAATTGGTCGCGTTCCTGGCGTCGGCGGATGTCCTCCAGCTGTCCTTCTGCAAGGGCGAGCGCCGACTGGCCGGTACTGGAGCCAAAGGACTGTGCTTTCTGGATCTGGTCGCGAACTTCAACGGTGCGTTCACCGCGCTTGAGGGCGCGCAGACGGCTCTGGGCGCGATGCAAGGTTTCCGTGAGGCTTGAAAGATCGCCGTCGAACGATCGGATCGCCTCTTCGAGCGCCGACTTTTCGTCTTCCAGAAGTGCGATAGCTTCCGCTGCCTCTTTCGCGAGGGGTTCAAGACCTTTGAGGAGGGCGTTGCGAGCCCTGTTCTCCAGATCTTCGAGGGATGCATTGATTTGCCACAGCCGCTTGCGGTCCTGCTGCTGTTCTGCCTTGGCGCGGGCCAGAGCAACCTGGGCAGCCCGGACGGAAGCGGCGGCTGTACGCGTGTTGATGGAGAGGAGAGCAAGAGACTGATTGTCCCGGCTTTCCTCGGCGCTGGTTAGAAACAGCGCCCTCAGTTGGTTCATGAATGGCTCAAACATCGTGCCTCTCTCAAAAGGTGAACGTTGTTCACTATTTGACAAAGCCACATCATTTTGATTAGGTCAAGATGAAAAATGAACAAAGTTCACTTTTGAGGTGCGATACGGTTAATGGCCGGAGTTCAAAAAGCAAAAAGCGAAGAAACCCATCGTCGCGTTCTGGAAGCGGCGATTGCCGCCGTGGAAGCAGGGGGCATGGAAGCGGTCAACATCAGAAAGATCGCGGCTGATGCCGGTTACTCGGTAGGGTCGGTCTACAAGCATTTCGCGGACCAGGATGCGTTGTTGCTTGCGGTCAACTCGGTAACGCTCGGCCGCATCAAGGATCTGATGGCATCGAAAGTCGAAACCGTGGATGAGCCCTTGGCACGGCTCAAGGTGCTGGCGCTGGCCTATCTGGCGTTTGCGCGCGACAATCGAAACCTCTGGATGACATTGTTCAGCCATCACTTGCCTGAAGGCAAGGCGGTGCCTGAGTGGCATATTCAGGAAAATATCGCGCTTCTCGGTTTCATCGCAGCACCGTTGCGCGAACTCGATCCAAGCATGATGGAAGAAGATCTCGCAGCCCGGACACGTACCGCTTTTGCGGCGGTACACGGTCTCGTCACGATCAGCCTGGAAGCACGGTTCGTCGGCCTGTCGGGAGAAAAGCTGGAGCAGGAAATGAACTTTCTGGTCGAGCGCCTGGCAGGGTAGGGAGGTCCCTGGCTGCCAGGCTGGAGATTATCCTGCTGAGGTTTACCAGGCTCTCACCCGTTTCTCCGGTGGCAGCCACATCGGGTCGCCCTCCTCGATGCCGAAAGTCTCGTAGAACGCATCGACATGTTGTAGGGCCGCAAAAGCTCGGTAAGGGCTAGGAGGATGCCCGTCACCGGCGACAAGCATGCGCAGGAACGGGTCGGAGGCCTTGGCCGTCCAGAACTGGGCCCAACCGATGAAACAGCGCTTGGCCGGCGACAGGCCATCTATCTCGACATTTTCCTCAGGGTGCTCGGCCAGATAATCCATCAGGCTTTCATAGGCGAGCGTGATGCCGCCGACATCGGCCATGTTCTCTCGGACATTCAAGGGGCCGTTGGCGTTAAGGCCAGGCAGCACTTCGAAGGCGTTGGCCTGGTCGATCAGTTTCTGGGCTTCCCTGTCGAAGGCCTTTGCATCGGCTTCCGTCCACCAGTCACGGAAGTTGCCTTCCGCATCGTATCGGCGGCCACCGCTGTCGAAACCGTGAGTCATTTCGTGGCCGATGACCGCGCCGATCCGGCAGAAGCGCAAGGGAGCGTCCATATCGTGGCTATAGGCTGGCGGCTGGGTGATGGCCGCATTTACCTCGAAGCCGTTGATGGAAGGCGTGTAGGCGGCATTGATGACGATCGGCAGCGTTGACTGCGTGTTGAATTCCTCGTGCACGACGGGTTTCTTAATTTTCTCCAGCATGCGGTTCATGGAAAAGGCTCCAAGATTGCGCATGTTTGCAACGGGATCGGCCCCGATCTCGAGTTTGGAATAATCGACCCATTCATCGGGATAGCCGACCTTGTAGTAGAAGGTGTCGACCTTCTTCAGGGCTTCGGCGCGAGTATCTTCCGACAACCAATCCCGCGTTTCGACGCGCTCGCGAAACTTCCCGTGAATGCGCTCGACCATCTTGATGACTTCGGCCTTGGTCTCGTCGGAATAGTAGGTTTCCACGAAGAGCTGGCTGGCAGGATGGCCGAGGTTCTCTTTCAGCAGGTCGTACATGTGCTCCTGGCGAGGACGGTCCGTTCGTGCACCGGTCAGGACAAGATTGAATTCCTTGGCAGGTTCTTCGAAGGCTGATGTCAGGAATTCCTTGTAGTTTTCAATAACCCGAAAAGCCGCATAGGCTTTCAGATCTTCAAGCGGTGTTTCCTTCAGCACTTTCGAGAGTTCTGGCAGAGCCCTTGGTTCGAACATGAAGACTGCATCGGGTTTCTCGAAGCCGACTGTTTCAAGATATAGATCGAGGTCGAATTCCGGCACCTGTGCCTGGACCTCTTCATAACCAAGTTTGCTGTAGCGGTTGCGTGGATCGTTGCCTTCCTCGGGCGTCAGTATCCCGGCATAAAGCGCTGTTTCTATTCGAAGTGTGATGTCGGCGATGCGAGCAGCAACGTCCTCCGGATAACCGGCGACCTTCATGATTTCCGCCACATAGGCACGGTAGGCAGGAATGCGCGGATCGCCTTCCTTATTGCGCAAGAGTTCGAGATGGTGGTCCTCAACGCCGAAACTGGGACCTACTGAAAAAATTGCGTAGCGCTTGCTGTCCGCTGGATCTGCACTGGGTGCGAAAATCGCGAACAGGGCCGGTCCGGACATTGCTGCCTGGTCAGCCGCGAACCGGGTGAGGTCATCCAGGGTTTCCAGGGCTTCGATGGCGTCCAGGTCACTTTGGATCGGTTCGATGCCTGCAGCATCCATCGCCTCGACATTCATATAGGCTTTGTAGAAATCGCCAACGAGCTGCGTCGGGCTGCCCTTGGGCGCTTCCGCGGTGCTCTCGCTTGCCTTTTTCGCAACAGCTGCAAGCTGCTTGATCAGTCTTTCGCCGATGATCGAAAAAATATCCCAACTCGCCTTGTCCACTGGCCGGTTCACCCGGTCGAGCCACTTGCCTGAAGCATAGCGATAAAAATCGTCGGCTGGATCCACAGAGGTATCCATATTCTCGGGCGAGAACTGAAGGTCGTCCGGGGTCAGCGGGGGGAGGCTGTTTTCCTCAGCGAAGGCAGATCCGGAAAGCAGCAAAGTGCTCGTCAGCAGAAGTGGGATAAATTTCATTTCAGCGCCCCCGGGAATGCTTTTTACCCTGCGTTAGAATAGAGTTCCGGCTGCAGATGGCAATCCGATTAGTGCAAGGGTTGTGGCAACGGCGTTCGAGAGCGAAGTGGCACCTTGCGCAATCGAGCCGACTGTGTCGGGCGCAAGGTTTGGTCTTACGTTCCGCAGAAGGTTTGATAGGGACCAAACGCCTCCGGGGCAGGAAGGGCATAGCTCTCAAAGCCTGTTCGTTCTTCATACGGAGCTTTTAGAATATCCAGTAACTCATTGAGCAAAAAATACTCTCCAGTTTCCGCGCTCTGGAGTGCCTCTTCCACCTTGTGGTTCCGTGGAATGTAGAGCGGATTGACAAGGTTCATCGCCGTTCTGGTATCTGCAGGCGCTCTGCCTTCACTTTCGAGACGTTGCATCCAGCGCTCCAGCCAGCCGTCTATCTGCGTCGGATCGACAAAAAGCTCGCGCAGTTTTTGCGGGGCGCCGACAGCAGCCTCGCTCAGGTGCCGGAAAAAGAGCGTGTAGTCGACCGATTGTTCCTGCAGGATCGAAAGCATCGTTTCGAACAGGTCCTGATCTTCCGCGGTTTCTTCAACTAGACCCAGCTTTGCGCGCATCCCGTTCAGCCAGGCTGCGCGGTAGATATCAGGAAAGCGGCCAAGTTCGGCGCTTGCCAGTTCGACTGCCTTGTCCAGATCATCGGGCTGGATCAGGGGCAAAAGGGTTTCGGCAAGCCGGGCAAGGTTCCATTGCATGATGACGGGTTGGCGGCCAAACGCGTATCGTCCACCGTGGTCAATGGAGCTGAACACGGCTGCCGGATCATAGGCGTCAATGAAGGCGCAAGGGCCATAGTCGATTGTTTCGCCGGAAATCGTCGTGTTGTCGGTGTTCATGACACCGTGAACGAACCCGACAAGCACCCAATTGGCGACCAGCGCTGCCTGGCGCTCGACTACTCCCCGAAACAGCCGGATATAGCGGTCCGGTTGTCCGGCAAGATCCGGATCGTGGCGGGCAATGGCGTAGTCGGCGAGCTGGCGGACTTTTTCCGTTTCACCGCGTGCCGCAAAATACTGGAAGGTACCGACCCGCAAATGGCTTGCGGCGACACGGGTCAACACTGCGCCCGGTTTCGGACCATCCCGGTAGATGGTTTCTCCGGTAGTTACCGCTGCCAATGCTCGTGTCGTCGGAATGCCGAGTGCATGCATGGCTTCGCCGAGGATATATTCGCGCAGGACCGGTCCCACGACAGCCTTGCCGTCTCCACCACGGGAGAAGGGGGTCGGTCCCGACCCTTTCAGCTGAATGTCCTTCCGATTGCCGGTGCTGTCGATAATCTCTCCGAGAAGAAGCGCGCGGCCATCCCCCAGTTGTGGCGAGAAGCCGCCAAACTGGTGGCCGGCATACACCTGGGCAAGGGGGGACGCGCCGTCCGGCTGACGGACCCCGGCAAAGATCTCTGCGCCTTCGGATGTTTCCAGAAGGTTGGAATCAAGGCCGAGTTCTTTTGCAAGTTCACGATTGAACACCACAAGCTGCGGCGTTGGCACCTTCGCGCCTTCCCAGGCCACATAAAAGCCGGGCAGGTCCCGTGCGTAGGAATTGTCGAACTGGAAAATGGGCGGTCGGGCGGTCATGGAACCTACAGTGTGCGGTGGCAATTGCTTTACCGCTTAATATAGGAAGTTACGCCCGTCTGTCCGCCCCGGTCAGGTCGGAAATCGAATTCATGTGAACTTTGAGGGGGGAGGCAGCGCGGCCTGTCACGCTGCGTAGGCCGCCAGAAACACCTTCACCGCTGCCGCAACATTGGTTTCGATTTCTTCTTCGCTCGGCTTTGGGCCGGCATTGAGCAGCATGCGCCTTAGAACGCCCGCCACACACAAGTCGAAAAACTGGCCTGCCGCCAGTTCGACATCGCAGTCCTTCAACTCGCCGCGGTCGATCCGCTCCTGGATGAAGGCACCAAGGTCGCGTCGGCCCTGGCATGGACCGGCTTCGTAGAGCAGAACGCCGAACTGAGGGAATTTTTCCGCAGCGCCGACTACCATGCGGAGGGTCGACAATTTTTCGGGATTCGCCATTTTCTGCAGATAACTGCGGCCGATACGGTGCAGATCGCTTTTCACGTCAGCCCTGCTGACGAGGGCTTCCCGCAGGATTTCCGCCTGGCTGAAACGTTCTTGCAGAATCAGCGCCTCGAACAGCGCTTCCTTGCTGCTGAAGTAGACGTAAAGCGTGCCTTTGGAAACGCCGGCTTCCTTGGCGATAACCTCCATACTGGCGCCATCGAATCCCTTTGCACGGAAGACTTTTCGTGCTCCGGCAAGAATCTGCCTGCACTTGGCGTTGTCGGTCTTCTGAGCCGGATCTTCGGCTGTCGCCGGTAGTTCCTGTGTTTCGGTTGTCATCGCAATCTCGAATTTCTGCCGTCTTTCAGTAGTTTACCGCTAGTATTCTGTCAAACACACGGTTTTTCTCAAAAAGCATTCCCATAAATGCAAAGGTCAACTGTTCGGCAGGTGGTTGGTCAATCTCAACACTATCGGCCAACAGGACGAACCATTCAATCTTTCCTGGTCAGACCAGCTGTGTCTGCAAGTCAAAACGCCCCCTAGAAAATATCTTCGACAGGATCCGACTCCCGGACAGGTGATGCGTCTCGCGTCCCCCTCCCAAAGTGTCTTGTTGCCGTCTTGATCAACCAGGTTGTTGAACAGGGGGGCTCTTGTGCGTTGCAAAAAATTCGCCGGAACCCTTGCGTTCGCCAAGGGGATGAACATATAAATGCCATTGACCGAACCGTTCAGTCAATGCCTGGGCGGTCAAGAATTTTGGGCAAAGGATACCATCGTGGCACTCAGAGAAGGCCGCAACGAAAGCGGCGCGATCGGTGGTGGGCCGCAGGCTGCGAGCCGCCAGGATCAAGACAACGAGACTTCAGTAGCCTCGAAAAGCGGACAGGCAACACCATCTTCCGCGAAAGACACAAGCGATGACAAAGGCGGGCAGGTGGCAGTTTCGTCTCAGGCACAGGTAACAACCGCAACGACCACCGCAGAAGCGCCTCCACCGAAAAAGAAAGGCAAGGCCAAGCGGGTATTCACGCTGGTTTTGCTCGCCGGTCTCGGCTTTGGCGGATATGAGGCGTACCATTGGTGGACCGAAGGCAGATTCATTGCCAGCACGGACGACGCCTATGTGACCGCGGATATCACCGTCATCCTTTCCAAGGTGTCCGGTTATGTTGCGTCTGTCGCTGTCGGCGACAATCAACGCGTGAAAGCCGGTGACGTGCTGCTGAAGATCGACGATGGCGACTACAAGCTTGCCGTCCAGTCCGCAAAGGATTCCATCGACAGTGCCCGCGCAACGGTCGATCGTATCGCGACCCAGATTACGGCTGCCAAGGCATCCGTGCTGCAGGCTGAAGCGTCTGTTGCTTCCGCCAAGGCGCAGAAGGACGAAGCTTCCGCGAACTACGATCGTCAGAAAAGACTGGCGGACAACAAATTTGCCAGCCAGGCAACGCTTGATACTGCCGATGCCTCACTGAAAGGCGCGCAGGCGGATCTGGAGAATGCGCAGGCGGCGGTGACGCTGGCCAAAGCCAATATCGATGTGCTCAACGGCCAGAAGAAAGAAGCCGAACAGGCAGTGGTTGCTGCCAAGACAGCTCTTGAGAAAGCCGAGCGCGACCTCGCCTTTACCGTCATTCGGGCACCGGTCGATGGCATCGTCGGCAACAGGGCAGCCCAGGTTGGCTCCCTGCTGCAGCCGGGAAGCCGGATTGCCGCGATCGTGCCGCTGGCCGACACTCACATCGATGCGAATTTCAAGGAAACTCAGCTCGAGGGTATCCAGCCCGGAGCAGAGGTTGAAATTTCCGTCGACGCTTATCCGGACCAGCCGATCAAGGGAACCGTGGAAAGCATTGCTCCTGCGACCGGTTCCGTCTTCAGCCTTCTGCCGGCCGAAAATGCGACAGGCAACTTCACCAAGGTGGTTCAGCGCGTGCCGGTGAAGATCAAGGTTCCGGAAGAAGAAATAACAAGCGGACATCTGCGAGCTGGCATGTCGGTGGTTGTCGAAGTCGACACCAGGACAGGTGGCCAGAAAGACAACGTCGCCCTGTCGGCGCTCCACTAGACCTTCAGGTGCGGATCAAGGGTCCGTATCTATTCAAGTCCTCCCCGCGGCCTCCAACCGCACAAGCCCGGTATCCGCATCTTGCGGATGCCGCCCCTTTGAAGAGCAGACCGTCGACAGCAAGACCTGCGCGGATGTTCCAACAGTATCGAATGATCGGCTACAGGCCATTCCGTCCCTTTCGGCTGAATGACCGCCGGTTCAAGGCTACGTCACATGAGCGAGACGGCACAAAGCGCATCCATCGACGGACGCAAGCTGTTCACCTTCCTCTGCATGGTGTTCGGCATGTTCATGGCGATTCTGGATATCCAGATCGTGTCCGCGTCCCTGTCGGAAATCCAGGCCGGGCTTGGAGCTTCCCAGGACGACATTCCCTGGGTGCAGACAAGTTACCTGATAGCGGAAGTCATCATGATCCCGTTGTCCGGATATCTCTCGCGCATGTTGTCGACGCGCTGGATGTTCGCGCTGTCAGCGGCCGGTTTCACGGTGATGAGCCTGATGTGCGCCACTGCCTCCACGATCGAGGAAATGATCGTCTACCGTGCCTTGCAGGGGTTTCTCGGTGGCGGCATGATCCCGACGGTTTTCGCGACGGCTTATCTGATTTTCCCGCGTGAGAAATTCAACGTCATCTCTCCCGTGATCGGTCTTGTTGCAACGCTGGCACCGACCATCGGTCCGACGCTCGGCGGTTATCTCACCGAATTCGGCTCCTGGCATTGGCTGTTCCTGATCAACGTGGTGCCGGGCATCTTCGTTACGCTTGCCGCTGTTACCCTGATCGATTTCGACGAGCCGGATCTGTCTCTGCTCGATCATTTTGACTGGTATGGCTTCGCGGCCATGGCCATCTTCCTCGGTTCTCTGGAATTCGTTCTTGAAGAAGGTTCGGGCGAAGACTGGTTCCAGAGCGGCGAGATCGTTTTCTTTTCCGCAATCACTGTGCTGGGAGCTGCGATCTTCTTCTGGCGGGCTTTCACGGCGCGAGAACCCATTGTCGATCTGAGAGCCTTTGCCGACAAGAACTTCGCCATGGGCAGTCTTTTCAGCTTCATTATGGGGGTGGGGCTCTACGGCCTGACATATCTTTATCCGGTCTATCTGAGCGGCGTTCGCGACTACACCTCGCTGCAGATTGGCGAGACCATGTTCGTGAGCGGTCTTGCCATGTTCCTTACAGCCCCGATTGCGGGGCGGCTGATGTCCGTGCTCGATCCGCGTGTGATGATGGCAATCGGTTTCTCCGGCTTTGCGATCGGCACCTACATGGTGACCGGTATTACGCACGATTGGGATTTCTGGGAGCTGCTGGTTCCGCAGATCCTGCGTGGCTGCTCGCTGATGCTGTGCATGGTGCCGATCAACAATATCGCCCTTGGTATGTTGCCGCCGCAGATGATCAAGAACGCATCTGGCCTGTTCAACCTGACCCGGAACCTGGGAGGTGCCGTCGGACTTGCGGTGATCAACACGCTGCTGACCAATCGGCAGGATTTCCACTACGAACGTATTTCCGAAACGGTCAACTGGTCGCGTCCCGTCGTCAATGAGACATTGACCAACATGACACATGCGTTCTCGGAACTGGGTCAGAATGCGGAAACAGCGGCCTTGAAGACGTTGTCTGGCATCGTCACCCGTGAAGCGTTCCTGCTTTCCTTCTCGGATATTTTCCTGATCCTGACAGGCTTGTTCCTCGCACTTGTCGCCGCGCTCTATTTCGTGGAACGACCGAAACCGGCACCTGCCGGTGGTGGCGGTCATTGATTTCAAGATAGTGGATCATCCGGACGAGCGCTGCCGTGTTGATCAGGCCTTTCTGTCCGGTCCGAAACGAATTCTTCGTTGCATCCGGCCGCCGCCAATTCGCGTATTGGCCGGTCTTGACGGTGGCGGATGATCGTCAAATGCGGCCTGTGCACTCACGTCACCCTTCGTTGCTGTTTGGCCTTGTGCAAGCCTGTCGGCCATCCATCGGGCAACCTGAGGTGTCGCGACACTGGTTCCATTGAGAGACACCAGCGATCCGCAGCGTGATCCGGCACTCAATATGCCTCGCAGGACGGGTGTGTCGTCGCTGACCGCGGCTGCATCCGGACCGTTTCTCGTCGGACCGGTTGCATTGAATGCCGTTGTTACCGGGCCCGCGGCAGAATAGCCGGCCAGATCGTTGCGGGTTTCGACATATCCGGCAACAACGGCGGGAAACTCGCCGCAGGCAAAGCCGCTTATGGTGCCGCTGCGCTTGACCAGGCAATCGGATCCGGGCGGATCGATCGGCAAGGGGGCCCCAAAGCTGTCTAAACGCTGATAGTCGTCATTGTCGAAATAGGATTGACGTCCAAATGCCGGGAACCCGGGCAAGGTTTCGTCGCGCCGGATCCAGACCTGAACCCGATCGGTTTCGGTCAGGGCAACATTCTCGATTTCGATTTTCCAGACACCCGAAGGTGCCAAGTCATCCGTGACATCGTGATGAAAGGTCGGATGAACGCCGACGACAATGCAACCGCGCCAGGTTGGCGCATGGGGAGGTGTGTAGAGGATCCGGCCGAATTCCACGTTGTCTCCGGAATGGAGGATCGCAGTCTCTCCAGGCACTGTTGAAACCGGCGTACTCCTCGGTCCCACGGGAGGCGTAACGCGCACTCTCACTAGGTTGTCAGGGTTCTCCTTCGGCGGCATCCAGATTTCGACGTAGCTCGCGCTGCGGTCGTCAGGTTGAATGCGCCAGTCTAGGCTGGCGGGCCTGACGTTACCCGTATCCTCATCCGTAAAGGTAACCTCCGCGTGGGTGCGCGCCAGATTGCCGTTCCCGGCAGGAAGAGCCACCTGGATTTCACGCTGGGTGGTCGAGTGAAGCTCTTGATCGATCTTCGCTTCGATCAGACCGGTACCATCGTGCGGTCCTGCAAAATTCCCGAAACTGAAATTGACCACCAGCGGGATCCGCTTGCCGTGATCGGTCTCGAGCCGGTAGCGTTCCGCGTGTATCTTGATGAAGTCGATCGCGCGTCCGAGAGCTGGCAGGATCTGCGCTCCGCTGACATCCATGGTGAGATCGGTTGGCAGCTGCACGCAGATGATGGGGCGCGTGTTGTCCTTCGTGCCGGGTTGGTAACCGGCGGCAAGTCCCATCACATGGGTGCCGTGGGACACTCGCATGGCGGCCGGCTTGAGGCCGGGCCAGCTGTAGTCGATCAATCCGCACTGACTGTAGAAGCGGTGCTCATCGAGGAGCCCGCTGGACGTGTTCGCGGCAAGCAACCCGTCGATTTCGCTCCTGGCAAGGGCGTGGCCCTGCGGGACGACGAGGGTGCCGGTCCGCGGTTTGGCGTCCATGATCCAGGCAAAGGAAACGCGTGACGCATTTGGGTCGTTTTTTCGGAAAAGTTCATGGCCGAACGCGATGCCGTTGTCGATGACAGCGGTAACAACGGTGCCATCCTCGACAAATATTTCCGGCAAATTGCCGGGCATGATCTGCGCGCTCGTGTCGAGCTGTCCAACCGGAACGACAGTCCCAAGGATGATGCGTTTTATGCCGAGTTGTCCCGCGTTCCTCGTCGCTTCCTGCAAGAAGATGTCTTTTGCGTAGAGTGAGGGATACAGGATCGCTTTCTTGGCCGCCCGCTGTTGCGCGGTATAGAAATTCGGGATGAGGACTGCGTCCTCAAGCCCGTTGCCACCGCCGATATCCTTGGCCCTGGCGATCAGATCATCGAGTGAGATGTCATCGAGCTCGACGAGGATGTCCCACCAAGGGTCTTCTTCTCCGGATCCGAACTTTGCTGCAACAGCCAGCCGCCAGTTCGTGACCGGATCGATTGAAAACTCATCAAGGGTTCCGTTGGTATCCGACATGACTTGACCTCCGGTTCGACTTTGCTATGCGATCACGAGCCGTCGTCTTCCAAAGGCGAGGCACCATCACCACCATCCTCGAGTGTTCCGCCACCGCTGCTGCCACCGGCACAGGGTTCCCTCAGGTCCAGCCATTCCTGCTTTGCGCGGTTCCACAGCCAGGCCAGCGGCGTGGATTGAATGGTCGTGCCGGTGAGGGACGTTGTGGTTTCGTCGGCCCAGGCTCCCGGGTCCTTCTGCGTGTGGGTTGCCGGATCGTAGAGCTGTGTCCAGTCGAAATCCCGGCTGTCAGGATACTGGTCACCGTGGAAAGTCCATCCCTTGATTTCATTGGAACCCTGGCACCGACCCGCGAAATAGGCGCCGAGCGTAAGCCCGAGAATTGCGCCGGCCTCGCTGTCGACCGGAAAATGTACACCCGCGACGGTGCGGTTTACTGCAATGCGCGAGGCCTGACGCATGAACATCTTGCCCCAGATCGTGTCGTCATAAGGCACGACACCGGCATCCCTCAGGAGGAGCCAAAGAACCCGGGCCAGCGTGAAGGCTTCCGTCGAATGACCGCTCGGCAGGGTGCCATGCGTGGGCGTCAGGATCATCGGCTGGATCTGCGGGGAGAATTCTATCGGACGCTTGCAGGCCAGGGCATACTTGATCCGCATCTCCACCAGGTTGGCGAGACCCTGCGCAGTTGCCAACAGCTCGATCGTATATGGTGTTCGAGCCGGTGCGATGAATGCGATTGACCGCAGAAATTCAACGGGTGTGCTGAGTTGGGCGATAATTTCAGCCGCACGATCCTGCCGCAGGTCTGCATAATTTGCCACGAGATCGAGCTGCTTCTTGAAGATCGCCATGGTTGGGCGAGACATCCTGGCAAGCATGGCATAAGCCGCGAGTGGCGTATCGGTCCCGTCAGGGTTGCTGGTCACGTTCACGTGCCATACCTGAGCCGTTCCGGAGCTCGTTCCCTCAAACTTGAAGGTGAAGCCGAGCCTCGATGCCAGTTCAAGTGCGTAAATGCTTTGCCGGACTTCCGGAGAGAGGCGGCCTAGAAAAGCATCGTATTCCGGGCAGTTCTCCTGGATGGCCGCTGTAACAGTCTGCCAGGTTCCGGCAATGCCATCGTGATTGGTGATCAGCGCGTTCACGATCAGCGGTGAATCGAAGGAAGGGGCGCCGCCGAACCCGCCAAAGCCGCCAAAACCGCCAAATCCCCCGAAGCCCCCAAACCCTCCGAACCCGCCAAATCCCCCGAAGCCCCCAAATCCTCCAAAGCCCCCGAAGCCGCCTGCCGGATATGCTGTTTCCCTAGGTGTCATGACTAACTCTCCCTACCTTTTTGATTGGCCGGTTCCGCTCCATTCTCAGGGCGGCAGTCCGGCTTGCCTTAGGGTTTCGGCGAAGTCCTTCCCAACCTGAAACTGCGCACTTGGCGAATTCTTCAGCCAGCGGCTTACGGTCAGATCCGGCTGACGCTCGCGCAGTTCGCTGATGGTCTGAGCTGCCAGTTCGGTGTGTCCAAGGCGCATTTCCGCGACAGCCTTGGCACGCAGCGTCGAGGTGTGCGCACGGTTGGAGCGAAGCGACTGATTGGCGAACTCGAGAGCGCGTTCATATTTTTCGGCCGTAACGCAGGCGGATGCCGCAAGCGACAGGAAAAAGTACCTGTAGGGATCGATGGGAGACAGGCGGAGGGCCAGTTCCGTGTCCTTGACAGCCTCCTCGCCAGCTCCCTTGAACGCGAAGAGAGTGCCGCGCAGCAGGCGACCCATGGCATAATTCGGATTGTACTCGAGGGCCATGTTGTAACGCTGTTCAGCTTCTTCGAGCTTGTGCGCGAGATTTGTGAGGGCAAATCCTTCGGACACAAGGGCCGTGACATTTGTCGGGTCGTGGTCGAGCGCGGTTTGCGTGCAGCTCAACGCAAGAGATTTTTCGCGCTCGGGCGAATCCGTCCAACCCTGTTGAACCGCCAGGACGTGCCATTTTGCCTTCCATGCCAAGGCCATTGCGGGTTGGCGCGACGAACGGTGAATCAGTTCGTCAAGAAGTTCGGCGGCGTATTCGAAATGGTGGCGCGAGAGCCTGTAGATCAGTCCAATCGCGCTCATGAGAAGCGAATAGGCATCGAGTGTCTGCATGGGGCAGGACAGTGCCTGTTGCACCTCGCTCCGGAAGATTGCCGCGTGGCAGTCCTTGGCGAACTGATACATGACGGATGAATCGCTAAGGAGGGTAGGAACCTCCTCGCTCAGGCGATCCGACCAGATCACGCGACCGGTTTTTGCGTCGGCGAGTTCCGCGTCCAGAATTACGTGGTTTGCATCACCGCTATAGGTCCCCGACAGGACAAAATCCGCCTGAAGCGTCTCCGAGATCTTGGCAAGGGAGATGTTCCGCATGCGAAAACCTGTCGTCGACAGGCGAGAAATGACATTGAGTTCCGAGGACCGGGACAGTGCGACGATCAATTCCTCTGCGAGCACTTCACCGAGCACGTAATTGTCTCTTGATCTGCTGCGTGGCGTGAAGGGAATAACCGCGACGGTGGGGAACAGGTCTTCGAACTGCTGTAACGGAAAAATGCTCGGGTGGGTTCCCACGGGATGAACCCTGAAGGCCCGCACCGTCTCGGCGACATTCTTGAGGTGGCAATCACCAAGATCCTCGAATTCCGCGTCGAGTTCGCTTGCCAAAGCATCCCTGACCTCGGCGGAGGCAACAATCTCTCCGGGTCGGGCAAGTGACATGAGACGGGCAGCAATGTTGACGTGGCTGCCATAAATGTCGTCATCGCCGGTGGTGAGCACGTCGCCGGTGTCGATACCGATGCGAACCTGCAACCGGTTCACAGCAGGGAGTTGCTCGTTAATCTTTGCCAGTTCCGTGGTGAGACGCATTGCAAACCGGACTGCACTCGTTGCGTGCTCGATTTCAGCCAGAATGCCGTCGCCCAATGACTTCACGAGCCTGCCATCGTGTTCCGGCAGAAGGTCATCTTTCAGGTAGGCGACAAAGGAAAGCCAAGCTCCTATGGATGCATTGTCGGCGGTCGTAAATAGCCGCGCAGATCCAACTACGTCGGCAAAAAGTATTACTTTCTGCCGATTCTCCCATTTTTCGAATAGCCGTACGGGCTTTCGGTATTCAGCGGCTGCCTGCATGAATTCCCTCGTAGCGACAAAATCGCTCCACCTGAAAACAGTCTAAAATCAAATATTAGGCACAAATTTTTCGTAGAAATAATGAGGTAATTAACAATGATTGTTTCACGTAGACAGATTTTCACACGCATTTTCAACGCGAGCTGCGCCATGGACAGGCGAAAGTGCTCTGTGTCCACTTGCGTGCTTGATAATATATTTCCTTTTGTCGCTTCTAGCTTGCCTCCAATCTAGTCGTCTGTAAAGCAATACATTTATTACGCTAGGGAAGTTTTTCTTAAATATTTGAATTAGATTGTTTTGGATGCTCACTTGCACGTGATCGTCGGAAAATAGGGAGGCGATGTGCTCTCGGTGCAATTGGCACTCGTGAAGCCTTCCGGCTGTCCTTTTCGGCTGTTTTCCTGATCCTGACAGGCTTGGTTCTTGCCTTTGTCGCCGCGGTCTCTTTCGTGGAGTGGCCGAAACCGGCACCTGCCGGCACTGGCGGAGGTCATGGATCCGTGTGAGCCGGCTATCTGGCCAGCCTTCTTGTTGAGTTACGGGTATCTAGCCAGTCGAAGTGATTTCGCCTTCGAACACCGGGAAGAGGGGGATCTTGGAATATTGCAACTTTCAATACACGTAATGGTATTGCAGTCGCATTCCGTCAACCTAGGGCGTTACATCTTCGTTATTTCATGCTAACGTAGCTGCCTGTTTGAAAAACAGATTGATGCGCTTTTGATTTGCAGGCGCCGAAAGTAAATTTTCGCTTTTCAAAATTCAGATGACTGTTCTCTCGAGTTTTCAATGGGAGGAAATAATGGCAGGCATAAGAAAAGACATTGCCAAGCTCGGCGGGCCATGGTCCGAAACGATGCTTTGGTATGCGCGAGCCGTTGGTGAACTGCGGTCGCGCCAGTTGCGTGATCGGACAAGCTGGCTCTACCTGGCAGCGATCCACGGCATCAATCCGCAGGGTTGGATTGACCAGAACATCATTTCACCGACCACGCCGGCGCCAAACGCCGACGAGCAACGATTGATGTTCAACCAGTGTCAGCATGCGGGTTGGTTTTTCCTGCCCTGGCACAGGGGCTATCTGCATGCGTTCGAGGCAATCCTGGCAGACTGGATTGTCAGCCAGGGCGGTCCGACTACATGGGCATTGCCCTACTGGAATTATCTCAACGGGTCTGATCCAGCGTCGCGAGACTATCCGCAGGAGTTTCTGGACAGCACCATTCCGGGTGACAACACGCCGAACCCGTTGGCCAACGCGTTTCGTGGCCCTGCCGTGAAACTTGGTCCGCAGGCCTGGATCAATGTCGACATTTCGCTCGACGCGCAAACCACGCAGACCGTTTATACATCAATCCCCGGCACGCTTGGATATGGCGGTCCTATCAGCGGTTTCGACCAGCAGGGCAATGCCTATGGTGCGGTCGAAAGTGACCCGCACAATTTCGTGCATGTCATGGTGGGCGGCAACGTACCGCCCAGTCCGACCGGCTGGATGTACGATCCGGATTTTGCCGGTCTCGATCCGATCTTCTGGGTTCACCATTGCAACATCGACCGCTTGTGGGCGGCCTGGATGACCGGGGGAGGCAACTCCCAGGAAACCAGCCGGCCCTGGCTCAACGGGCCGTTCCCGCGCCAATTTGCGATGCCGGACGCACAGCAAAATATTTCCATTTTCACGCCGGAAGACACGCTGCCGGGCGCGGCTCTTGCGCCGGTCTATGATAATCTGATCGATGGAACGGGCATTACGCCCACCGTGGGGATTGCAATGGCCACCACACCGACAGGTCGGGGCACTTCGACACTCGTCGGGGCAAACGACGAGGTGCTGCAGGTTACCGCAAGTCCGGTAACAGCACGCGTGAAATTGGCTGCAGCGCCAACTGCGGCCCTTGCTGCTGCAGCTCCGGCCGCAGCGGAGCGACTTTATCTCAACGTTGAAGGTGTCCGGGGGACCACTCCGAGCGGTGTTCTTTCCGTTCGTGTTGTTGCGCCAGGCATACCGGATGCGGAAATCAACGAAACTCTGGTGTTCTTCGGCCTTGGCAAGGCCAGTTCAACCGACGGCTCGCACGCAGGCAACGGCCTGTCATCAACCGTGGAAATCACCGACAAGGTTGCGGCCATGCAGGCGCGTGCTGGTGCTGCAATCCAGGAGCTTGAAGTCAGTCTCGTTCAGCCAGAGGGAGCCTCGTCGGAAATTACCGTCGACCGGATCAGCATCTACCGTCTCAGGGTTAGATGACATGTCCCGGCTGGCGGCCTTTGCCGTGCAGACCAGTCGGGGCGCAATGCCCTGGCTGGTTGCCTTGAGCGCGGGCAGCTACCTCCTGCTCGGTTTCGCACAACCAGCTTCGAACGTCGCGGCTATTTGCGGGCGACTGAATGTTGCGCAATCCGTTTACCTGCCCGCACCGAACCTTCAATTCTCGCAGATCTTGCAAGCGGTAGCCGCGGACTGGATCCTGATGGTCGTCGCCATGATGGCGCCGCTGGTTGCTGCCAATCTGTCTTATGTCGGCCGAGTGGTGCATGCGTCCCAAAAGGTGGCTGCAAGTATTGCCTTTCTGCTCGGTTATCTCTGCGTCTGGATCTTGTCGGGCCTGTTGCTTGTGCCACTGGCGTTTGTCCTGGCGCTTGCCGGCACCTGGATCGACCTGTCGTTGGCGTTCGGTGTCGCTGTCGTTTGGAGTATGTCCCCGCTCGCCCAATGGGCCAGAAACAGGTGCCACGGTACTAGCCGGATGGCAGCTTTCGGACAGGAGGCACAGGCTGATGGTTGCTGGTTCGGTCTTCGAACCGGGGCGGCTTGTGTGTTTGCTTGCTGGCCCTGGATGCTTGTGCCTTTGCAGGTGGAGACCGGCCACATTGCCGTGATGGTGCTGACAGGTCTCTATCTTTTCGCCGACCGGATTGCACCGCCTGCCGCGCCAGTCTGGCGCCTGCCTCCGGCACTGGAAACTGTCCTGGGGGTGTCGCTCCTGCCAGGAGGACGCAGAGCGAACAGGCACAGTCCGCCCCACACCAAGCCGCTTGCTGCAACAAGCCAGCCTGTCCGGACACGCCATTGACGGTCAGAGGAGGAAATCATGCCGATCAATTTCATTCCGAACGACCCGAGAGCTGGACACCCGCCTTCAGCCGTCATCGAGGCGCATGCTGAGCGACCAGATGAACTGGCCCGGTATGTCTATCTGGGCTCCGTCCCGGAAGACACATATCCAACTGACAGCGACGGCTTTCTGTTCTGGCAGTGCCGCGAGGCCGCTCTCAGAGCCATCGACCTTTGGGAGTTGATCGACGGGAGTACGCTGACCACGTGGCAGAACGGGAAAACCCTGCGGCTGAAACACAAGACACCGGGGCAGCCTCAACTCAATGCCTATTACGACAGGCTTTCGCTTTCGTTTTTTCAGGTGGATGCTGCCGGGGGAGACAGTTACCGCTCAGGGGCAAGTACCGATGTTGTCGCACACGAGGCGGGCCATGCCTTTCTGGATGCAATCCGCCCGGACCTTTGGGGGGCTTTTCAGGCGGAGCCGGGTGCTTTTCACGAAGCCTTCGGAGACTGCATCGCAATTCTCGTCGCGCTTCAGGACAAGGCGACCCGCCAGGTGCTTGTGGATCAAGGGTTGTTGAGACAGAAGAACTTTGTCGAGACCACTGCAGAGGATCTGTCCCACGGTATTGCCGTCCTGGTCGACGCAAATCACAATGCGGCGGTCCCACGGCGCGCTCTCAACACACATCAATGGGTGATGCCGGCCTCCTTGCCGGTGTCAGGTGGCCCGGGCGTTCTGATCAACGAAGTACATTCGCTGGGCATGATCTTCAGCGGTTGTTTTTACGACACGCTGACGAACATCTATCAGTCGCGCGGTGTGGAGAGCGAAAAAGGATTGCTGGCGGCGGCAAGGACGGCGGGAGAGTTGCTGGTTGCTGCTGCGCGTACGGCGCCACTTAAGCCTCGATTTTTCCAGGCTGTCGGCAACGCCATGCTGATTGCGGACGGAATGCGCAATGCCGGGGTCAATGCCCAGGCAATCCGGGACGGGTTCGAGAGCCATAATGTGCTGTTGAATGCCGAACAACTGACATCCCCCACCGTAGTTCTGGCTGGCCGACCGCCTTCGGAAACCGTTCATTCCGTTCGTGATGTGCTGACACAGGCCTCCCGCCGCAGCCTGCTGGAAGTCACCGGAGATGATACGGATCAGCGGTTCTACGGCAGCCGGGTTCAGCTTGGCGATCAGTCGGTAGCAGCCGTTCGGCGGCGCCAGAAAGTCTCGCTCGCAGATGTCGCCAGCGATCTGGAAGGCGTCTATTGCTACGTTGAGGAAGACGTCCTCATCGGTGAGCAAAACGGGAATGCCGCCCTGCTGGGCGAGGTGGAGACAGTTCGGCAATCCGCTGTCGAGGCGCAAAGCTTTGTCTTCAGCCTGCATGCCGCCGGTCAGATTTCCGAAGAGGCTCACAGCCGGGCAGGCGACGATACGATCGGTGCCGTGAGCCATGTGGTCAGTCACGTGGGGGAGGAGCGTCGATTGCTTCGAAAGCGTTTCAATTGCCGGTGTCACGCTCTTCCAGGTACGGCAAGAGCCTTCCTGTGCACTTGATCAGTTGAAGCCCCTTCGCCGAAGTATGCGTCTGCCGGTCTCATCAGTTTCGACATAGTGCGTCGGTTGACCGAGCAGTGGCGACGCCATGCCTTCCAGTTCTCCTGCTTCAGCTTGGCCTGTCTCACCTGGTGCCATCTCAAGCTGGCCATTGGCCCGCAGACTTTGAATGTAGGCCTTTGCCTCCTGGATCGTGTCTTCAGCAACCTCTTTGAATGCGACAGGGTGAGGGCTGTCGGGCTGTTCAATGACAAACGACGTGGGAAGGTTCAGGAACAGGCCGGAGAGGGCACCAAGAGCGCTGTCTTCCACGGATATCAGGCAATGACCTTCTGCTTCGATCCGTTCCGGACGGAACGAAACTTGCTGGAGATCGACAACACCTTCCGCGGCCGCCAGAACCGGCAGCACCAGTTGCAGGTTCTCGGCCGCGTTTCTTTCGGTTTTCCGGGCAATCTTCAATAGCATTGCAGGCCAGCCAGACATTCCATCGGCGCCAGTCTCTTCCAGAAGAAGTTTCGGTAAACCTGGCGGAAGAGCGCCATCCGTGCTGCCGGGGCTGGCGTCGACCAAAGCACATTCCGATGCGGGATCATTTACCGAGAAACGTTCCTGCAATTCTCTCAGTACTGTCGCGTCAACACCGGGTTTGTTCGTCTCAATGACCTGGGAGGGGCCAGCTGGAAGCCGTAGCTCTCTCAAGGTGGACAGGACTTCAGCTGCGTCATTTGACGAGCGAACAACCAGCGCAAAGGCAAGCCGAGCTCCCGTTTCATCTCTCATCTGGCCAATCGCATCCAGTGCCTCACAGACGAAGGGTCTGAGAGCGCCATGCGGGTCAAGAAGACTGTCCGGTGTCAGAAGCAGCAACCGCAGCAGTTTGGCCTCCTGGTTTCCTCAGACGCGTTGCAGGAATTCAATGACCCGCCGGGTGAGCAGGGCAGACGCTTCTGCATCAAACGATGGTAGCGACCTATCGGCGAAATAGTGCTCCTCTCCGGGATAGAGAAAAAGAGCTGCATCCTCTGCCGTATCGACGATCGCGCGCGCGGCATCGATGTCACCCTCGCCGACGAAGAAAGGATCATTGTCCATTGCGTGGATTTGAACAGGGACGCCATTAGGCCAGGGCCCAAAAGACCAGTCACCGCTGATCGGCAGGCAGGAGTGGATCAGCAAGGCAGCCCGTGCTCCAGGCCGGGTTTGAGCAAGCTTCTGCGCCGGCAACACACCAAACGAGAAACCCGCGTAGACGAGATCGTGGGGGAGGTCATCTGCCAAATGGACACCGCGTTCGCGCATCTCGTCAAAGCCGGTTTCCTCGATGAAGGCGAGGCCCTTCTCGATGCTGTTGAACGTTTTACCCTCGAACAGATCCGGCGTGTGCACTTTGTGACCGGCCTGTCGCAGATCGTCTGCAAACTTCAGCACCCCGGAAGTCAAGCCAAGCGCATGGTGAAACAGCAGAACCTCAGACATCTGGCTCCTCCAGAAGTGGAAAATATCACGCAGCAAGGCATCATGTCATCGGTGGGGCCATGCAAAGTGCGATCCGCCTCCGGGGACGCCTATACGTCGGACGGACTTCTGGCTTTCCGAAGCTGATTGGCAGCGAGAGTGGTAACACGTGGTACTGCGCGCGGGCAGGAAGGAGGTTGAGCGATCTCTATTTTCATTTCGGGTTGTCAGACCTCCCGGTGCTCTTCGCGCGCCGCGCCTGTTGCCTCGCGTTTTTGCCTTCCGGACTTTGTAGTCCGGAAGGCTGTATTCGTGAAATTGAAGATCTGCTGCTTGCTCAGCTTACTGCGGTGGCGGCGCAGCGTTCATAATCCGCTTCGACATGTCCTCAACAGACGTGGAGAAACTGGCAATCCGCGGCGGGAATTCCTCGAAGGAGGCAACAAACTTGTTCACCAGGCCGAGTGCTGGACCGATGGCCCAGGACCTGTTCTCCTGCCATTCGTCAAATCCCCGGGCGTCGTGGAACCGTTCAAAGGGATCGAGATCGAGGCGCGTGATCAACGGGGAGGTCATTTCATACTGGTTGCCGTTGAACCAACGGTCTTGGCTGGTGAATAGGAACTTCCATTCCCCGAACCGCAGGCCGTGGAAAGTGGTTTCAGTGAAATAGAAGAACTCCATCCGGTTGGAAGGCCCGGTTTGGGTCAGCAACGGGGTCTGGTCATAGCCGTCCAGATGAACCTTGAAGGTCTTGCCGCCAATGTCCGCACCCGCCAGAAGCTGTTCCTTGATGTCTGGCTGACCCAGTTGGGACATGATGGTCGGGATCCAGTCCTCCATTGTCATAAGTTCGCCGGTGGTGGTTCCAGCCGGCGTTACTCCGGGCCAGCGAACTGCCATCGGCACCTTGAAGCCGCCTTCATAACCGCCCACGCCCTTTTCACCCCGGAAAGGCTGGTTGCCGCCGTCGGGCCAGGAATTGGACGCCGCACCGTTGTCGGTGGAGAACATCACCATCGTATTGTCGGCGACGCCAAGTTCGTCCAGCAGGTTCAGAAGCTCACCCACGTCGTCGTCCAGTTCCACCATGCCGTCGGCATAGACATTGCCGGTGCCGGTGATGCCGTCATAATGGTCGTTCAGGTTGGTGCGATAGTGCATGCGGGTGGTGTTGTGCCAGACGAAGAACGGCTCGTTGGCGGTGACAGCCTCCGTAATGAAGCGCTTGCTTTCTTCAAGCACGTCCTGGTCAAGGTTGCGCTGAACTTCCTGTCCGAACGGGCCGAGATCCTCGATCTCCTGACCGCCATCTGCTTTTGCAAAGCTGTGAATGATGCCTCGCTGTGCCAGGTTCGCATCCTCGAAAGCCTGTGCCGGATAATCCACCTGCTCGATATATTCCCCGGCGTTCAGGTGGTAGAGGATCCCGAAGAATTCATCGAACCCGTGGTTTGTGGGCAGATGTTCGTCCCGGTCACCAAGATGGTTCTTTCCGAATTGGCCGGTGCGGTATCCCAAGGGCTTGAGCATTTCGGCCAGTGTCGGATCTTCGGTCGAAAGACCTTGTGGCGCACCGGGGAGACCGACGGTGGACAGGCCGACCCTAAGCGGGTACTGGCCCGTGATGAAGGCCGCCCGGCCTGCGGTACAGGACGCCTGGGCATAATGGTCCATGAAGAGCATGCCTTCGTTTGCGATCCTGTCGATATTCGGCGTTTCGCCTGCCATCATGCCTCGGTGGTATGCCGAGATGTTCCACATCCCGACGTCATCCCCCCAGATGACGAGAATATTTGGCTTGTCTGGTTCCTGGGCTGTGGCAGCTACCGGGGCCAGGCAGGCAGCAAGTGCCGCTGCCGCAATAAGTTTCAACATCACGCGGCTCCTTCATGAACGATAAGTCCATCAAACAGCCCAATGATCCCATACGTCAAATGGATTGCAAAAATTCTGTATGCAAACTTTGGGTGTGAGTTAATGCGAGTGTTCGAACAAGAAGGGTATATGCCACCGGAAAGTGAGCTGCTGATTTCGGGACATGGTGGCAAAGACTTCCAAAGTTGCATCGACCAGACAGTTCAGTGAACGTTGACGATTTACCCCAAGCAAAGTCCAATTCGTTGCTGGATAATATCCCGGGGAAATTGCATACTGTAGCTTCGCTACCAAATTGAAGTTGTTCTTTTTCTTCGGGTGTTGGGAGCTCGTATTGAAAAGGTGGCCCGGCAGACTGGCGAGTATGAGAGTAGAGGACTGCCTTCATGCAAAAATCGGTCTGTCAAACGGGCGGTAAGTGCGCAAGCAAGTGGAAATCGACACACAGGGCCATGCAGCAAACCCGTAGCGACTTTTGAGGCAGGAGAGGCGGACGTGGGCGAGACCAGAACCAGCAAAGCACGCAGACACTCACTCACCTTGAAGGTGTCGCTGTTCGCACTGATGTGCCTTGCGGGCACACCGCAGCAGGCAAACTCGGCTGAAAGCGGTGTCGGGTTCTATCTGCTTGGGTCCAAGGGGCCATTTGCGGCGGTGCTGCCCGGGCCGGGTGTCTACTTTCAAAATGACGTCTATTTCTATTCAGGGTCTGCCGGGGCGAGCCGTGACCTGCCTGTTGGCGGCAGGGTTATCGGCAATGTCGACGCGACCGCCTATATCGATCTCGCAACAGGCTTGTGGGTTGTACCGACAAGCGTACTTGGGGGCAGCCTTGCCCTGCAGGCGACGGTTCCCTGGGGTGGACAATCCGTCGATGCTTCACTTGATGCCGGCGGAATTCTCGGAGCGTCTGTCAGCGATACGGTGTTCACGATTGGTGACCCCGTTGTTGGCGCCTCGCTGGGCTGGCACAACGGCAATTGGCACTGGACGACGGGTTTCCTCGTCAACGTGCCGGTGGGGGACTACCAGAAAGGCGAGATTGCCAACGTTGCCTTCAATCGTTGGGGGCTCGACATCAACGGTGGCGTGACCTGGTTCGATCCTAAAAGCGGTTGGGAGGTTTCTGGTGTCGCCGGTTTCACCTTCAACGGCGAAAACCCGGCCACGAACTACACCACCGGAACGGAATTTCACTTCGAAGGGGCGCTCACCAAAACCTTTTCACCCCAGTTCTCGGCGGGACTGGTCGGCTATTACTACGACCAGATTACAGCCGACAGCGGATCCGGCGCCAGGCTTGGCGATTTCGAGGGGCGCGTTGCCGCACTCGGCGGCACGGCGGGCTACAATTTCCAGCTCGGCCAGACACCGGTCTCGACACGCGTGAAGGTTTACCGGGAGTTCGCTGCGGAAAATCGTCTGGAAGGGACGTCGGCCTATCTCACCCTGACGATCCCGCTGGGCGTCAAACAGTAGCGCAGACTGGGCAAATTTTTATCTTGTTCAGCAGGCCATGAAGACCTCAAGTCACATGTAGATGTGGCCTTTTTCAAGACAGGCGAGCGGCGCAAAACCAGATCCGTCTTTGCAGAGGGAGAACTTCAGGATTCCGCAGTCGATTTCCAAAAGAAGCCAGAGCTTTCAAGGATCTATCCAAACCAACTTCTACAGAGGCCGAGGAGTATCTCTTTGTTGTTTCTGGTTTCGGTCGTAAAAAGCGTTTGAACGCAAGTCGCCCGACGCGTTGCCGAAAGCAATTTTGCCAGACAATCCTTCAGCTCGAAGACGAACGCCCCGGTCAAAAAGGCGGTATTGAGATCGGTATTTGCCCCTTGTGTTCGCCCGCTGGATGCCCGCGTTTCCTAAAAGGCTTATTTGGTACTATCGTTACCGTTGTCCCTGCAGTTCTGCCAAACAATGCTGGGCCCGATTTCACAGGTCGTCCAGATTGTCCATCATCTGGTAGAAGAAGCCGATGGTCTTGCCGTATTCATCGACTCTGATGCGCTCATTGACACCATGGAAACCTTCAAATTCCTTCGTGTTTTCAAGCTGGATGCCGGTGATGGTAAAAACGTCCGGAGCGAACGGCCGGGCCTGGAAGTGTTTTGAATCCGAGCCGCCGATCACGAAGAACGGCGCCACGACGAGATCATTGCCCCAGATCTGGCGAATGGTCTTTTCCAGTGCCTTGTAGCCGGGGCCTTCGGGGTCAGCCATGGCGGTTGCAGGTGTCGAGGCGGAGATGTCCCGAATGGTTATGCGGTCGTCGCCGATGGCATCCTTTACGTGCTGGATGATGACCTCGGGCGTGTCGCCGGGCATGGGGCGAAAATTCACGACTGCCGTCGCTGAAGGTGGCAGAACGTTATCCTTGATGCCTGCATTGAACATGCTGACGGCGATTGTCGTATGCATCATGGCCCGGGTGACCTGATTGCCGGCCATGACCTCGACAAACTGCTTTTCGAGATCGGTCATCTCGCCGTCCTTGCCGAAGGCAACGGCTGCATAAAGCGGCTGATAGGCTTCATCCAGTTCAGGCCCGAGATAACGATACTGATGACGCAGCGCAGGATGAATGCGGTAGGGAAACTGCGCGGCTTCCAGCTTGGTGATCGCCTTTGCGAGAATGCCGATATTCGATTCCTCGGGCGGCTGCGATGAATGACCTCCGACCCCATGCATCGCCAGTTCCAGGCTGACGTAGCCCTTTTGCGCTATGCCGATCAGCGCCGTATTATCTGGAAGTCCGGGGAAGAGACCGGGCACCAGCGGAGCTGACTCGTCCATGACAAAGGCAAATCGCTTGATGCCGCGTTTTTCCAGGGTCTCCGCAATGAATCTGGCCCCTTCCGGGCCGCCGACTTCCTCATCCTGGCCAAAGACGAAATAAATCGTCCGTTCCGGCTGCCAGCCTTCCTTGATCTTCATTTCAGCGGCTTCAAGAATGCCGTGAATCTGGTTCTTGTCGTCAAGGACACCACGTCCCCAAATGTATCCGTCGGCAACTGCCCCGGAGAAAGGATCCTGTTCCCACTGATCTCGCGAGTCCGCCGGCACTGGCACCACATCCTGGTGGGCGTAGAAGAGTGCTGGCTCCAGATCCGGGTTCTTGCCTTCCCAGGTGTAAAGCAGGCTGTAGGGACGCGGATCACCGAGGATTTCTCGCTTCAAGACCTTGTGTACCTCCGGATAGGCCTCGACAAGGAACGCGTGATAGTCCTCAAACGCCTTGGTGTCGAAGTCGTCCCGGTCCTGATTCGAGATCGTCGGAAACTGCACGGCCTTGGATAGTCGCTCCACCGCGCCATCGAGGTCGACGTCGATCGAAATCTGTTCGACGCCTTTCATTTGCTTGGAAGAGAAATCCTGCGGCTCTTCCGCCAAGGCAGTTGCGCCAAAGGCAATGGAAGCCACGAGTGAAAAGCCGGCCGCATATCTGGTGGGGCACTTCATGTTGGTCTCCTGGCGTGCTCGTTCGACAAGAACCGATCCTGGTTGATCGTGTTCTTGTAGATTTCGCCGTCCTTCATGATCAGGATGAGATTTTCATCGGATCTGCGATCAGGCCAATTATTGTTCTCGTCCGTCACCCGGTTAGCGAGAAGTTCCATCCATTTTGCACCCATTTTTCGGGCTTGGTAATTAATCTTGATCAATCAGCTGGTCTGTTTTGCAAATTGGCCAAAAAGCGACGGTGGGGAAGCACTACTTGAACCTGCGATCGTCGTCCTGGAAACCGGCTCTGTTTGCGGGGGGCTCTTTGGATACTCGCTCATGGTCTGTCAGCGGCCCTTCGAATGCCGATGGTGTCGAGAACCGTGGCATGGAATGGCGGAAACCGGTGCTGACAAAAAGAAAACCCGCCCGATCGTTTCCGATGGGCGGGTTCTTTCGTCTGGGCGCCGGGAGCCGCGCTGTGGCCGGTGGTAACCGGCCTGGGCGAACTCCCGGCTAAGCTTTGTGTGCGATCGAATTCAGACTTCCGGCCGGTGCCGGCCGGAAGTCTGTTGATCGTCAGCTGCAGCCGCTGGTGGAGCCGCAGGTGTCGCACTTCAGGCAGGTGCCGTTGCGCACCATGGTGAAGTTGCCGCATTCCGAGCAGCTCTCGCCTTCGTAACCCTTCATTCGGGCCTGAGCGATCTGCTGGGCCGCGGTTTTCACCTGTGGGGCAGGGGCCGAGGTCACTTCGACAGCGGCAGCTGCTTCCGAGCCGCGGGCGAAAGCCGTTGCGACGGCGGAGGTCTGGGCGGCGATTGTTGTGCCCAGTTCCACTTTCACCGCTTCGGTGATCTCGCCTGAAGGCTCGTTGCCGGCGACGAGACGGAAACGCTCTGTTTGGCCGCGGACGAGGCCGTGGGAAACCACACCGCCGGAGCTGCCCTTGTCCATGGTCTTGACCGCGCCAGCGCTGACCGGGCCGCTGAAGGCTTCCGGCGGAACGTGGGCAAGGTCGTGACGACCGAGATAGGATACTGCCAGTTCGCGGAACACGTAGTCGAGGATCGAAGTGGCGTTCTTGATCGCATCGTTGCCCTGGACCATGCCGGCCGGTTCGAACTTGGTGAAGGTGAACGCGTCGACATATTCCTCGAGCGGCACACCGTATTGCAGACCAAGCGAAACCGAGATCGCGAAGTTGTTGATGAATGCCCGGAGCGCAGACCCTTCCTTGTTCATGTCGAGGAAGATTTCGCCAAGGCGGCCATCGTCATATTCGCCGGTGCGCAGGAAGATGGTGTGACCACCGATCTTTGCCTTCTGGGTGTAGCCCTTGCGGCGGGTCGGCAGTTTTTCCTGTTCGCGGACAACGCGTTCGACGATCCGCTCGACGATGCGTTCGGCAACCACTTCGGCCTTTGCGGCCATCGGCTTGGCGGCCAGAGCCTCGAGGGCCTCGTCCTCGTCTTCGTCCTCATCGGCCAGTAGCTGGGCGTTGAGCGGCTGGGACAGTTTGGAACCGTCGCGGTAAAGGGCATTCGCCTTGAGCGCGAGTTTCCAGGACAGCATGTAGGCTTCCTTGCAGTCCTCCACCGTCGCATCGTTCGGCATGTTGATCGTCTTGGAGATCGCGCCGGAGATGAACGGCTGGGCCGCTGCCATCATGCGGATGTGGCTTTCCACCGACAGGAAGCGTTTGCCGATACGGCCGCACGGGTTGGCGCAGTCGAAGACCGGATAATGCTCTTCCTTCAGGAAGGGTGCACCTTCCAGGGTCATCGCACCACACACGTGGGTGTTGGCGGCTTCGATGTCAGCCTTGGAGTAGCCGAGGAAGGTCAGGAGATCGAATTCTGGATCTTCCAGCTGCTCGTCGGTAACGCCGAGGGCCTTCATCTGTTCGTCGCCGAGGGTCCAGCGGTTGAAGACGAACTTGATGTCAAAGGCCGACTTCATGCCGTCCTTCAGCTTGGTCAGGCTCTCGTCGGTGAAGCCCTTGGTCTTCAGCGCGGACGGGTTGACGCCCGGTGCTTGATCAATGGAGCCATGGCCAACGGCGTAGGCTTCGATCTCGCCAATCTCGCTTTCAGTGTAACCGAGCTTGCGCAGGGCTTCAGGAACAGCGCGGTTGATGATCTTGAAGTAGCCGCCGCCGGCCAGCTTCTTGAACTTCACCAGCGCAAAGTCAGGCTCGATACCGGTGGTGTCGCAGTCCATGACCAGACCGATGGTTCCGGTCGGGGCAATAACGGTGGACTGGGCGTTGCGGTAGCCGTTCTTCTCGCCAAGCTCAAGGGCACGATCCCAGGCCTTCTTGGCCCGCTCGACGATCACCTGATCCGGGCAGGAAACATGGTCAAGAGCAACCGGAGCCGTGTTGAGGCCTTCGTAGCCGTCCGCTTCGCCGTATGCGGCGCGGCGGTGGTTGCGCATGACACGCAGCATGTGGCTTGCGTTTTTCTTGTAGCCCGGGAAGGCGCCGAGTTCGCCAGCCATTTCAGCGGAAGTGGCATAGGCAACACCGGTCATGACCGCGGTGAGGGCGCCGCAAAGTGCACGGCCTTCGTCGCTGTCGTACGGAATGCCGGAGGTCATCAGCAGGCCGCCGATGTTGGCATAGCCGAGACCGAGGGTGCGGAACTTGTAGGACAGTTCTGCAATTTCCTTGGACGGGAACTGAGCCATCAGCACCGAGACTTCCAGAACGATGGTCCACAGGCGGACGGCATGTTCGTAGTTGTCGATGTCGAAGGACCGGTCTTCCCGGCGGAACTGCATCAGGTTCAGGGACGCCAGGTTACAGGCCGTGTCGTCCAGGAACATGTATTCCGAGCATGGGTTGGATGCACGGATTTCGCCATCGGCAAGGCAGGTGTGCCAGTCGTTGATCGTGGTGTGGTACTGCAGGCCCGGATCAGCGGAAGCCCAGGCGGCATAGCCGATCTGTTCCCAAAGTTCCTTGGCCTTGACGGTCTTCAGAACGTCACCGGAGCGGCGGGCGGTCAGGTCCCAGGCGCTGTCGTCAACAACGGCGTTCAGGAAGCCGTCGGTCACACGCACAGAGTTGTTGGAGTTCTGTCCGGCAACCGTCAGATAGGCTTCGGAATCCCAGTCCGTGTTGAACGTCGGGAATTCGATCTTGGTGAAGCCCTGCTTTGCAAACTGGATGACGCGCTGGATGTAGTTTTCCGGCACCATCATCTTCTTGGCAGCACGGATTTCACGCTTCAGGGCCGGGTTCTTGGCCGGATCGAAGCAGTCGCCGTTGTCCGCCTCGCAGTTGACGCAGGCGCGCATGATTGCGCCGAGGTGCTTCTGGCAGATCTTGGAGCCGGTGACGAGCGCGGCCACCTTCTGCTCTTCCTTGACCTTCCAGTTGATGTATTCCTCGATATCCGGATGGTCGACATCGACAACGACCATCTTGGCCGCGCGGCGGGTGGTGCCGCCGGACTTGATCGCGCCGGCTGCCCGGTCGCCGATCTTCAGGAAGCTCATCAGGCCGGAGGACTTTCCACCACCGGACAGGCGCTCGCCTTCGGCGCGAACATGGGAGAAGTTGGAGCCGGTGCCGGAGCCGTATTTGAACAGGCGTGCTTCGCGGACCCAAAGGTCCATGATGCCGCCTTCGTTCACCAGGTCGTCGCCGACGGACTGGATGAAGCAGGCATGCGGCTGCGGATGCTCATAGGCGCTCTTGGACTTGACGAGCTTGCCGGTCTGGAAGTCGACATAGAAGTGACCCTGGCCCGGGCCATCGATGCCGTAGGCCCAATGCAGGCCGGTGTTGAACCACTGCGGAGAGTTCGGCGCCACCTTCTGGGTCGCCAGCATGTAACGCAGTTCGTCGTAGAAAGCCTGAGCGTCGGATTCCTTGTCGAAATAGCCGCCCTTCCAGCCCCAGTAGGTCCAGGTGCCAGCTAGACGATCAAAGACCTGGCGGCCGTCAATTTCAGAGCCGTAGCGCTCGTCCTCTGGCAGGTCTGCCAGTGCGGCCTCATCGGCCTCATGGCGCCACAGCCAGGACGGAACGGTGTTTTCTTCTACGGCCTTCAGCTTGGCGGGCACGCCGGCCTTGCGGAAATACTTCTGAGCCAGAATGTCGGACGCGACCTGTGAAAACTGGGTCGGGACCTGAATGTTCTCAAGACGGAACACGATGGATCCATCAGGATTCCGGATTTCGCTGGTAGCGTTCCGGAATTCTACGCTGGCGTAAGGCGATTGACCTTCCTTGGTGTAGCGCCGCTCGATCCGCATCTTCTCAAGTCCCCTTTTAGATTACAGCCGGTTCCCCCGAACCGGGCTTGACCGCATTGCATCCGAACTGGCGTGGCCGCCTGCCTCTGTTCTCGAATGCCGCCCTGCAAGTTACAGGCTTCGAGCCTGTATGTAGCGTATCTTGTGTTTCTATCCACTATATATAGTGGTCATCAACAGGTTTGTCACGACATGCGCCTTGAAGTCGGCACAACAAAACCCGTCTCCCGGCTTTGGGGTCAAAGACCTGGAGCGGTACTCTTGGATACTGATGGTTTTGGATGACCGGAGCGCCCGGATAGGCACCCGACTACGCACATCGCAATGATGAGAAACTAATGTAAACGAATTCTTAAGGTCAAGGACCGAGTGACAACAGCTAGTGCCTGGATTGTGGGCAAACGCAAAATCTTGTGTGGTCGTGTGGATAATGGGGAACGGAGCGGGGACAGCGTTTTAGCAAGGGATTTAGCGCTTGCTTTCCCGGCGAAGGAGTGCCCGCCAGGAAGGCACAAGACCCTGTGGATGACGATAGACCGCATTTTATGAAAATTTGAAGAAAATGGCGGTGATCGATTTCAACCGGGTTTAAGCCGGGTCTGGTTTCATGATGGCGGGATAGGGAAAAAGGTCCGCAATTCATGAAACATCACGCCGCATTCGGACTAGCGATGGAGGACATCGATGCTGTCGTCGTCGAGGACAGCAAGCCGATGCAGACGATTCTCCGGTCGATATTGCTGAGCTTCAAGGTTGCGCGCGTGCGGGTGTTCGATTCGGTCGACGAAGCGCTCGAGGCAAGTCTCGCCGAACCACCCAACGTGATTCTCACCGACTGGCGCATGGCGCCGACATCCGGCTACCAGTTCCTGCGTCTGGTGCGGCATCGCCACATGGAGCCGCTTTGTTATGTGCCGATTCTCTTCATTACGGCACATGGCACGCGGCCACTGGTCGACAAGGCCTTGCGGGCAGGTGCGCACCACGTGCTGGTCAAGCCGGTTTCGCCGTCGACGCTTTTCAAGCGCCTCAAGTGGCTTCTTGCAGACGACCGGCCGATGATCCTGGAGAACTCCGGCTTCTACAATATCTATGGCATTCAAAAGGCCATGGATGAACAGGCGGAAAAGATGCAGTCGCTTGCCGGAGCCCGGCTGCACCACCGCGTTGCCACGCAAAAGCGTGCGGAAGTGGAAGGAGCCGTTGAGGCGGCATTCGACACCAAGGAAGAAGAGCCGGAAAAGGTCTTTGCCGGTGTGAAGAAGGAAGCGCCTCCCAAACAGCATTCCGCAGCTGCCAAACATATCCGCAATGCCGGCTTTGCACCCTTCAAGGGTTTGAAACTTCACTGAAGCAGTCTGTTTGTGACCACCTGGGTGCGGTGTGTACCGGGCGTGACTGCGGCAATCGGGCCGCAGGCGCAAAATCCCGTTCTTTTCTGGCTGCCAAGTCTGGACAGATGCGGCCGTTGTCGCCATAGTCCGCGAAATTCCGTCCTGTCATGTTGGCGGGGCAACGGATGTTTCCGACTTGCAATCAAGGGACCTTCAAAGGGCCATGAAAACTCTGCTGCTAGAATTGTTCACCTGGTGGAACAGCCAGACAATGGGCACCCGCTTCTTCACGTGGCGCAAGGGTGAGTTTGTCGGTGAGGATGAGTTCGGTAACAAGTACTACAAGGAACGCGCAGGCAAGAAGCGCTGGGTGATCTATAACGGTCTTGCCGAAGCCTCTGCCATTCCTGCGGGCTGGCACGGCTGGATGCACCACCGCGTTGACACGCCGCCGTCCGAAGAAACCTATCACGCCAAACATTGGCAGCAGGGTCACAAGGCCAATCCTACGGGCACTCCGGCCGCTTACCGGCCGCACGGTTCCATCCTGACCCCGGAAAAACGCCCGGATGTGACCGGCGATTATGAAGCCTGGACCCCGGGCAGCTGATAACCGCGCATTGCGAAGATCAGGAATGAAATAGCCCCGCAATTGCGGGGCTTTTTTTGTTTCGGGCCAACCGGACGTTCAGCAACCTGAATGTTGTCTGAAGAAGTGACCTCAGATTATCCGCGCTCCAGGTGAGAAATTCAAAGAGGTATATATAAATACATTTTACAATTCGTAGTATATAATTTCAATTGTTTTTGAATCGAAAATATTTATTTGTGATTTTAGGCACATTACGCAAGGTAAAATAAGTTACAAGGGGAAGGATGTTAGTATAAACTGAGGAGCAGACAAATGGACCAGGAATGGATGAAGCTCCAGGAGTTGAGCAACCGTATTAACAATGTCTGCAAACCGGCCTGGGAAAATATTCTGATCAAGACAGGCAGCAGTTATGTGAATGCTGATGAGGCCGTTCGAAAGCTATTGCCGAAAGGCTACGATACAGAGCCAGGCTGGGCCTGGACGGCGTTGAAGGCCACCATGAAAGGTCCCCTGGCTGCCGTGATCACCAATCCGGTGGCAGCAGGAATAGCGACTTTCTACATCATAGATGCCGTCAAGGGTGAAAAAGAACCGCTTCCGTCACCACCGCAGTTTGATACCGATCCGCAGAAATATCTTCAGTACATCAAGTTTCACTACAATCTGGTCTACATCAGCTCCACTCAGAAGATACTGAAAATGCAGGAAGCTGCGCGCACGGGCGGTTCGGTGAACATCGAACAGCTTCGCCGCTCGCTGGAGCGGTCTCCATTCGCGCATGTGCCGCGAGGTTACAAATCGTTCAAGCACGACAAACTGGAAGAAAACATCGAAGCCGGTTTGTGGGCGATATGGCTGACCAACCTGAGCAGCGATCACAAACTGGAACAGGTTTCCCGCGCGATGGGGGAGGATGACCGACATAATGCCAGCGGCGCGGCTCGAAAGTCCGACGGGAAATACCGTCACCACCTGTGGCAGAGACTGAAGGACCTTGGAGCGTTCGACCGGGCCTATTCGGGCGGCGTGAAGAAGCGTGACAATGCCAAATCTACCGATGGTTTCATGGGGAGCGGCACGCCATCTTACGAATATGAATTCTGGCTCAAGATAGCCCGGGATTTCTGGGCAAAAAATCAGTCACCGACGGAAATGTTTTATATCGCCCTGGAGGAACCGGCAGCCGAACTGGCTTTTCGGAACGCCATGAGGACGTTTGAATCGCAAGATTTTACGCACAGAATGAGCGCTTTCCTTTCGCCGTCCTGGTCGAAAATTCGCGATATAGTCGGCACCGGCAAAGGCGGAAAGAACTGAGCACGTTGCGCTGATTTATGAAGCGGGAGAAGGTTCTTTCGCCCATTGACAGAGAGAGACTGGCTGGCGACGACACGTCTGAAAGCCACGGCATTGCCGGAGCCGTTCCGGTCTGTTGTTGGCCTGGCTGTTCCTGCTTTGGTGGTGACGAACTAGGCTCGCAAGCAAGAAGACCTAGCGCTCGTACCAACTATCGAGCACCGCCAAAACCTCCTCACCACTGGCTTGAGGTGACAGGGCGTAGAAATCGGTTTCCAGCTTCAGGGCTTCGCTGAGCAGCTCGTTATAGGCAGCTTGAGGAACTTCCTCGGTGCCGAACTTGCTGAGGTGCTCGGTTACGAACTGAGTATCGAGCAGGGAATAGCCGCCGACGATCAGCCGGGCAACCAGATGCGCAAGGCACACCTTGGAAGCGTCGGTGCGGAAGGTGAACATGCTCTCGCCGAAAAAGGCGCCGTTCAGGCTGACACCGTAGAGCCCCCCGACAAGTTCGCCATCCTGCCAGGCTTCAATGGTGTGGCAATAGCCCATGTCGAAAAGCTCGCCGTAGAGGCGCCTGATCTCCCGGTTGATCCAGGTTTTCTGGCGTCCGGGCATGGGCTCGGCACAGCCATCGATAACACCCTGAAAATCCGTGCTGACCCGCACCTCGAAAACGTCGTTGCGAATCGTCCGGCGCAGGCGGCGAGGCAGGTGAAAGTTGTTGAGGGGAAGGATGCCGCGACGCTCTGGCTCCAGCCAGAAGAGGCCGGGGTCGTCGGCAGATTCTGCCATCGGAAACAGGCCGCAGGCATAGGCTTTCAACAGCACCTGCGGTGTGATTTCCATGATGATGTCGTCTTTGTAACCAGCCATGAGGCCTCACTTACCAGACGGGATGGGCAGATCAGCAGGTGTCGACTTGAGCACCCAAAATCTGATCGACCTGAGTGCCGGAGCACCTCATGCGCATTCCTTGGAACACGCAATGCTCCCGGCACTCGTCCCAGGATCCGGTCAGCTGGACTTCTTCGCCAGATATTGTTCCAGCCAGTGGATGTCGTACTGACCGTTCGCTATGTCCTGATTTTCCACCAGATCGCGGAAAAGCGGAATAGTCGACTTGATTTCGTCAACCACAAATTCGTCCAGGCAACGACGCAGACGCATCATGCATTCCACGCGGTTACGGCCATGAACGATCAGCTTGCCGATCAGACTGTCATAATAAGGCGGGATCTTGTAGCCCTGATAGACACCGCTGTCGACGCGAACACCCAGACCGCCCGGCGGGTGGTAGTAGGTGATTGTGCCCGGTGACGGCGTGAAGTTGACAGGATCTTCCGCGTTGATGCGGCATTCGATGGCGTGGCCTTCGAACGTGATGTCGTCCTGGGTCATATCCAGCGATCCACCTGCGGCGATGCGGATCTGCTCGTTGACGAGGTCGATGCCGGTGATCATCTCCGTAACTGGGTGTTCAACCTGCAGACGGGTGTTCATTTCAATGAAATAGAACTCGCCGTTCTCATAGAGGAATTCCACCGTGCCGACGCCGCGGTATTTCAGCTTGCGCATGGCAGCAGCGACGATCTCGCCGATTTCCTTGCGCTGGCTGGCATTGAGGCTCGGGGAGGGAGCTTCTTCGAGCACCTTCTGGTGGCGGCGCTGCAGCGAACAGTCGCGTTCACCGAGGTGAACCGCGTTGCCCTTGCCATCACCCAGAACCTGGATCTCGATATGCCGAGGCTTGCCGAGGTATTTTTCCATGTAGAGCGCGTCGTCGCCGAAGGCAGCCTTTGCTTCGGAACGTGCCGTGGACAGGGCAGTATCAAGCTCGGCTTCGGTGCGGGCAACCTTCATGCCGCGGCCACCGCCACCTGCAGCTGCCTTTACCAGAACCGGGTAGCCGATCTCGCGGGCGATCGCGTGGGCGTCGTCACCAGCCGTCACGGCACCGTCGGAGCCAGGAACAACCGGGATGCCGAGGTCCTTGGCCGTCTGCTTGGCCTGGATCTTGTCACCCATGATGCGAATGTGTTCAGCGGTCGGGCCGATGAATTCGATACCGTGTGCTTCAAGGATTTCCGCGAAACGGGCGTTTTCCGACAGGAAGCCGTAACCCGGGTGGACGGCATCGGCTCCGGTGATTTCACAAGCCGCAAGAAGCTGCGGGATGTTCAGGTAGCTGTCACGCGCGGCAGGCGGGCCAATGCAGACGCTTTCGTCTGCCAGGCGCACATGCATCGCATCCGCATCAGCGGTGGAGTGAACCGCAACGGTGGAGATGCCGAGCTCTTTACAGGCGCGCAGGATGCGCAGGGCGATCTCGCCGCGGTTGGCAATGAGAATCTTGGAGAACATGGCCACAACGGCTCCTTATTCGACGATAATAAGCGGTTCGCCGAATTCCACCGGCTGAGCGTCGTCCACAAGGATCTGCTTGACGGTGCCCGCCTTGGTGGCAGGAATGTGGTTCATGGTTTTCATGGCTTCGATGATCAGGATCGTCTGACCTTCCACCACCTTGTCGCCAACCTGAATGAAGGCAGGCGCGCCCGGTTCGGCGGCGAGATAGGCCGTGCCGACCATTGGCGAGGTCACGGTCGTGCCGGCGTGGGCCGGTTCGGCGGCAGGCGCTGCTGCTGCCGGGGAAGCCGCTGCGGCCGGCGCTGTCGGTGCGGCCATAGGTGCTGCAACGTTCACCGGTGCGCTGATCGTCATCTGACGGGCCACGCGAATGCGCGTGTCACCTTGTTCCAGTTCGATTTCCGAGAGATTTGTCTCATCCAGGAGAACGGCGAGGTCCCGGATCAGGGCCGTGTCGAATTTCTTGTTATCATTACGCATCATGTTTGGCTCTCATACTCGGTCCGCAAGACACGCAGCTGGCCGGCTCGCCGGGCGACCGCTCCATACCGGGATGGGGTCAGACCCGAAATATCCAGCCCTGCAACTCGATCAGGGTCCGTAAGGCCGGGGCCGCAACCACGCTCTTGCTCCGCCGTTGTTGGGCGGACAAAGATCTTCGGCCCGTCTCTTCCTGGAGGCGAGCCACGCTTCTTATAGGGATTCAATTGGAACAGGAAAACCCCCGATTTCTCACTGACATGAGGAATGGGGGTTTCCAACAGGCAAGTGAACGCCGAAACACTGTTTCGGCTCACAGGTTCAGCAAGTGGTCTGGCCGCAATTCTGCAGCGCGTCGAGCTTCTGGCTCAGTTCCTCGTAACCGACCGCGCCCATGACCACGTCGTTGCCGACCACATAGGACGGAGTGCCGGTCAAGCCGAGACGGTTAGCCAGGGAGTAGACTTCTTCAATCGTCTGGCCGGCTTCGTCCGTTTTCATGGACGCCAGGAGATCGTCTTCCGAAATGCCGACGGACGTCGCTGCGGCGAGGGCGCTGGCCCGGTTCGCCTGGCCGCGGCTCAGCAGCAGTTTTTCATGGAATTCGCCGTATTTCTCTGGCGCCACAGAGTTGACCGCGACAGCCACCTGGGCTGCTTCGACAGAGCCCTGGCCGAGAACCGGGAATTCCTTCAGGACGACTTTAAGGTCGGGGTTTTCATCGATCAGCTTGACCATGTCGCCGTGCGCGCGCTTGCAGTAGCCGCAGTTATAATCGAAGAACTCGACCAGGGTGACAGACCCTTCCGGATTGCCCAGAACCACCTGCCGCGACGAATTGAAAAGAACGTCGGCGCTTTCGTTGAGGGCTTCCACGAGCGCAACTTCTGCAGCTTCCTTTTCACGGCGATCGAGTTCGGTCAGCGCTTCGGCAATCACTTCAGGATGCTCAAGCAGATATTCCCGCACGATTTTTTCAATCTCACCGCGGTTCAGATCCTGAGCGGCAACCGGGCCAGCCAGAAGGGTAAGTGCAAGCGCACAAGCCGACAGGACGCGCAGCAGCATCGGCGGGCAGAGCGACCCGGTCTTCAGGATCTGGATCTTCGGGGAAGTGTCGGTCATTCAAGGCTCCTCAGGTAACCGTCTTTCGTTCAAACGGCACCCATATGTGTCTGAGATATCAGCGGCCGTTGTTAGGCAGATTAGGTGGGTTGTACGCTACAATGTCGTCCGCTTGAAGCCATGCCGGCGTTCCTCTCTTCAAACTTTTTTGAGCACGCGCCGCGTAGCGTTTGGCAGCCTGGAAATCGCCACTCACCATCAGGCCTTTCGCAGTTGCCAAATCAGCTTCCGCACGCTCGCCCTGGCGGCCGTGGGCAATGGCCAGCTGACTGTAGGCAACGCCCGAGTTCTGGTCCCGCTGGATCGCCTCCTTCAAGATGCGTTCTGCCTCCGGCAGATTGGACTTGTCGTTCGAAGCAACCAGCGCATACCCGAGCCAGGTGAGGAACTGCGGTTCGGTCGGTTTGAACGACAGAGCCTTGCGGAAGGGCGCAATCGCGCCTTTGGGATCGCCACCTTCGATCAGGGCCTGCCCCTTAAGCTCGTAATAATAGGGGTTGTTCGGCTGCGTGCGGATCAGGGCGTCTATCTCCTTGACCGCGCCTTTTCCCCGGCTCTTCATTGCGGCAATAGCGCGTGCATATTGTGCCTGGGGGCTTTTGTCGCTGCGCGGATAGGCTCGCAACGTGGCGGACGGATGGCTGGTGAAGGCGAACAGCTTGGCCCGCACCATGTCGTGCCTGTATTGCAGTACATAGTCTTCCGGCTGGTTGAAGTATTTCGATTTCTGCGCGTCGGTCGCCAGACTGTTGTAGCGGTCCTGCGCCATCGGATGGCTCTGGGCATAAGGGTCGGCGTACTTGCGGGTGAACATCTGTTGTTCCGACATGCGCTCGAAGGTCTTCAGCAGGCCGCGCGGGCTTTGTCCGGTGGCACTCAGGTATTTGAGTGCAGCCCGGTCGGCTGCAGCTTCTTCGCCGCGCTGATAGGACAGGAACGACCGCTGGCCGACGGATCCCGAGCCCATGATCACAGCGCCACCGCCCGAAGCAACCTCACCGGACCCGGAGGCCGCACCGGCTGCCGCGGCCCCCGCACCGAGAATCATGCCGATGACAGAGATGATCTGGGCATTGGCGGCAGCGGCACGCAGGCGCACGAGATGACGACCGGCGATGTGGCCCGATTCATGGGCAATCACGCCAATCACTTCACCGGGTGTTTCCGATTCCATGATGACACCGATGTTGATGAACATCCTGCGGCTGTCGGGAACGAAAGCGTTGAAGCTCTTGTCGTTGACCAGAATGATTTCCGGTTCTGAATTGGAAATGCCGGCAGCCTTGAAGATCGGCGTCGCATAGTCCTTCAGAAGATGTTCCGTTTCTGCATCGCGCACGAGCGGCAGGCTGCGCCCCTGTGCCATCGCTGGTACCGAAACAAGAGGCAGGGCGAGGGCGCTTGCACAGGCAAGTGAGACCGCTTTACGCGCAAGGCTGCGAGGAAAATCGATTTTCAAAATGGCGGAACCAGGCACAGGTGCAAAACTCCAATCCGGACCGGAACGCTTTCCAGGCTCATCTTTGCTCAGATGTTATCCTGGGACATGGATGTGTGGCGAAGGTATGGAGGTGTGCGATGCGGGTCAAGGAAGCCGGCATGACAAAAAGGTAAGGTGCCGGGCCGTTGTCGTGCCGGAGCAGCCCGAAAGTTGCAACTGGCCGCACGCGTTGCATCGGATGGAAAAATCCGCGATAGGGTGAAGCCAGTTTCTCAGCCGGATTTTCAGGACACATGAACCAGCCTCTTTTTCAACCGTCTCGCCGCAGTGACGTTGCCCCCTTCATCGCAATGGATGTTCTTGCCGAAGCGGCACGTCTGGAAGCGCAGGGGCGCAAGATCATTCATATGGAAGTCGGGCAGCCATCGGCCCCGGCGCCCAAGGCTGCGTTGGATATGGCGAGAAAAGCTCTGGATCATGGTCGTCTCGGCTACACCGAAGCGCTTGGCATCCGCCCGTTGCGCGAGGCATTGGCTGCGCATTATCGAACGACCTATGGCGTCGACGTGCCTGTCGAGCGGATCATGGCAACCACGGGCTCATCCGCCGGTTTCAATCTCGCCTTCCTTGCCGCGTTTGATCCCGGGGACCGAATTGTCCTGACGGCTCCCGGTTATCCGGCCTATCGCAACATCCTGAAAGCCCTTGGTCTCGTTGCGGTCGAGATCGAAGTCGGGGAGGAAACCCGGTGGAGCCTGACGCCAGCGCATCTGGAAGAGGCTCAAAAAGAAGGTCCTGTGAAAGGCGTCCTGGTTGCCAGTCCAGCCAATCCGACCGGAACGATGATGACGGCCGACGCGCTGGAAGACCTGATCCGCTATTGCGACGAGGCGGGCATATGGTTCATCTCGGATGAGATCTACCATGGGCTTTGCTACGACGGTGAAGAGAAGACAGCGCTGGAAACATCGCAGAATGTCATTATCGTCAACAGTTTCTCGAAATACTATTGCATGACGGGCTGGCGCATTGGCTGGCTGGTGTTGCCGGAGCAACTGGTGCGCCCAACAGAGCGGATTGCCCAGAGCCTCTATATTTCTCCGCCGGAGCTGTCCCAGATCGCTGCGGGAGCAGCACTCAACTCGGTGCAGGAACTGGAAGCGGTCAAGGCAGGGTATGCTGCCAACCGCGCCTTGCTTCTCGACGGGTTGCCGAAAATCGGTCTCGACAAGCTGTTGCCGGTAGATGGGGCCTTTTACATCTATGCAGATATAAGCCAGTTCAGCTCGGACAGTCTCGATTTCGCCAGGCGTATGCTGCACGAGGCAGGTGTCGCGGCAACGCCCGGTGTCGATTTCGATCCCGTGCACGGTCATGAGTTCTTGCGCTTTTCCTTTGCAGGTGCGCATGACGATATGAAGTTGGCGCTTGAGAAGCTCAGAGGTTTTCTCAAAGCAGTCTGATCATCGATCGCATCGGACAACAAAAAAGGCGGCACACTGGCCGCCTTTTCCAATTCAAAGCTGGTTGATGTCACCGGTTCAGAAGAACGACCGGCCACGCTGCCACCAGCCGCCGCGTTTCGGCTTGTCTTCCTTGTCGTCGTCTCCAGATGTTTCGCTGGTTACGACAGGCTCGGCCGGCGCCTTGCGCGCAGGTGCTTCTTCTTCGGCATCGGCATCGGCTTCGCTGGCAATCGGCTGTTCGGAAGTCGGCGTTTCGACCACGATGGTGTCAGCTTCAGCCATCACCGGTGTCTCATCTGCCGCATCGGCCTCTACAGGAACGGCGGCACCGTCCTGCTGCGCAGTTTCTTCCGCAGGGCTTTCGCCGCTAGCGTCCGAAACCGTGTCGCCATCGACGGCCTTTGCCTCATCGGCCTGGGCACCATCCTGTGATGCGGCACCCGCAGCTTCTGTTTCCTGACCGCTTTCGGCGACGGCTACGGCTTCAGAACCGGTCTGATCGTCCTGCTGTTCTTCAGAGGAAGCGGCTTCCCGAGTTTCGTCATTGGTCTCGCCGTCGTTTTCAGCGCCACCTTCTGCCTGCATATCGTCACCGTTGCGACGGCCGCGGCGACCACCACGGCGTCCACGGCGGCGCTTGCGACGCGGTTCATCGTCACCGTCCTCATCACCACCTGAACGGGCTTCCTGCGGCTGCTCGTCATCGCCATCGGCATCGTCTGCCTCGGCGTTGACCTGACGCGATTCGCCATCGTCCTGCTGGTTATCGGAACCACCCCTCCGGCGCTTGCGACGGCGGCGCCGGCGGCGGCCGTCATTGTCGTCTTCCTGAGCGAATTCCTCAATGTCCGGCTGTTCGGTGTCTTCGTCGATGATCTCGATCGTATCCGGCTGGACAATCGCAGGAACCGGCATCGGCACACGGTCGCGATCGACCGGTGCACCGCGCTCCAGAACGTAGAGCTGGCCATTGACCATGTCGTCCGCATGCACTTCGACATCGATGGCGAAGCGGGTTTCCAGATCGACCAGGTTCGAACGTTTCTGGTTGAGGATATAGAGCGCTACCTGCGTAGTGGTGCGAATGATCAGGTTGTGGGACGCTCCTTTCAGAAGGTTGTCCTCAACCGAACGCAGCACGTGCAGGGCAACGGATTCCACAGACCGGATCATGCCGGTGCCCTGGCAATGCGGGCAAGGCGTGGTCGAGCTTTCCAGAACGCCGGTGCGGATGCGCTGACGCGACATTTCCAGCAGGCCGAAGTGCGAGATCCGGCCAACCTGAATGCGGGCGCGGTCGTTCTTCAGACAATCCTTCAGCTTGCGCTCGACCGACCGATTGTTCTTCGACTCTTCCATGTCGATGAAGTCGATGACGATCAGGCCGGCAAGATCGCGCAGGCGTAGCTGTCGGGTCACTTCTTCCGCCGCTTCCAGGTTCGTCTGGAGCGCGGTGTCCTCGATATTGTGTTCGCGGGTTGACTTGCCGGAGTTCACGTCGATCGAGACCAGAGCTTCGGTCTGGTTGATGACGATATAACCACCGGACTTCAGCGTAACCTGCGGCGAGAACATTGCATCGAGCTGCGGTTCGACACCGTAGCGGATAAACAGCGGCGAGGGGTCGCGGTAGGGCTGGACGTTCTTCGCATGGCTCGGCATGAGCATGCGCATGAAGTCCTTGGCCTCGCGGTAGCCTTCTTCGCCCGCAACAAGGACCTCGTTGATGTCCTTGTTGTAGAGGTCGCGGATCGATCGCTTGACCAGACTGCCTTCCTCGTAGACGAGGCTTGGGGCACTGGATTTCAAGGTCAACTCGCGAACGTTTTCCCAGAGCCGCATCAGGTATTCGAAGTCGCGCTTGATCTCGGCCTTCGTCCGGCTTGCACCGGCGGTGCGCAGGATCACGCCCATGCCTTCCGGCACATCCAGTTCGGAGGCGATCTTCTTCAGGCGCTTGCGGTCAGTCGGCTGGGTAATTTTGCGCGAAATGCCGCCGCCACGGGCGGTGTTCGGCATCAGCACGGAATAGCGGCCTGCGAGCGACAGGTAGGTCGTCAGTGCGGCGCCCTTGTTGCCGCGCTCTTCCTTGACCACCTGCACCAGAATGATCTGGCGGCGCTTGATGACTTCCTGAATCTTGTATTGCTTGCGCAGCGGGATAATGCGTTCAGGAACTTCTTCCATCGCATCTTCCGCGCCGACGGATTCGACGGCATCGACATCATTGTCGGCATCATCGTCATCGTCGTTCTGGCGCTGGCGGCGACGGCCGCGCCCGCGGCCACGTGAGCGAACCGGAGCCTCTTCTTCTTCGTCTGCTTCTTCCTCGGAAGAGGCAGCTTCGTCGTCTTCCTCGTCAGAGGCGTCTTCGTCTGTGCTGCGCGCCGATACGCCTTCGCCATCCGTTTCGTCGGCAGAGGTCTCTTCGGAAACTGCGTCAGTATCTTCTGTGGCTTTTACGGCCTCTTCGTCGCCTTCTGCGGTGTCTTCGGAGGCATCCGCCTCAACCTTGTCGCTGGCAACGGTTTCAGCAGCCTCGTTTCGTGATGCACGGGAGCGGCGGCGGCGCTTTGGTTTTTCTTCACCGTCCGAATCATCACGCTGTCTGTCGGCTGCTTCCGCAGCCAGAAGTGCTTCCCGGTCGGCAACAGGGATCTGATAGTAGTCAGGGTGAATTTCGCTGAAAGCGAGGAACCCGTGGCGATTTCCGCCATATTCGACGAATGCGGCCTGCAGGGACGGTTCGACCCGGGTTACCTTGGCAAGATATATGTTTCCGCGCAGTTGCTTCCGATTAGCTGCTTCAAAGTCGAATTCTTCAACCCGATTGCCACGCACGACGACGACCCGGGTCTCTTCCGGGTGGCCCGCGTCGATCAGCATTTTGTTTGCCATTATTGAACTTCTCCACGGCAGCACTCATGGGCGCATGTGCGAAACGCGCATCGCGCAGCAGGAGGATGTCTGCCGTATTTGTTTTGCTAAGATGAGAAAGAGCGTCTGCGCCCGGCGCGGTCGTATGATCAACGCAGGCAGCCGCTGAAGCGGTACCTTGCTGTATGTTGATCACCATGTGCATCGCGCGGGTCCTTCAGGCAACGCAGGCCCTTTAGTTAAGTCGTTGTACCTTCTGCCGGTATGCAGCCTGGCTTCGCCAATGGGCCTGCATCCGGTTCCGGAATGGGTCCGCTCCTAACGGCCGCCGAAAGCCTCGCCGGGGAAACTGCCGTTTTGTAAGGGCAACACGTCGCGAGGCGGGGCGGTCTCAAAGAGGTGCCGATACCAGATCCACTGTCTTCCAGGGCTTGTCTTTAAGCGGCAGAACGGCCTCTGTTCTGTCGTTAGAAGGCCTGGGAATGCGATAGCGTTGTGGATAGACACCCATGTCAGCTATCTGGAAAGGTATCGGTTTCAAACCGAAATCCGTAAGGTACTTTTACGTTCCGTCGCAGCGCATTGCAAGCAATGTGAATTGGATATGGCATTTTCCTTGCGTGGCGGATGGCGTATGACAGGGCTGACGGGGGCTCAACACGCGAAGTTTTCGAGCGACATGGCCGAAATAATTGAGTTCAAGGACAGAATGAAACCGCAAGTAGACCAGGGACCGGGCACTGTTTTGAGACTGGCGAAGTCTTTCGCAGTGGTTTTGAGCATCTGCGTTGCTGCGTTTGCCGGCCTGACTTGTGCCGCATCTGCCGAACCGGAAAAGGCCCGGGTAACCGGAGCGCGCGTGGCGGGAGACGAGGCGCGCACGCGATTCGTTCTTGATATGAACCGTCAGGTGACACCGACCATCTCCGGCCTTGCCAATCCGGCCCGGCTGATCATTGACCTTCCCGAAGTGACATTTTCGCTGCCGGCCGATTCTGGCGAGAGCGGGCGAGGGCTTGTCACCGACTGGCGCTTCGGCCTCTTTGCGGTTGGAAGATCCCGTGTGGTGATGGACCTGACGGGACCGGTGAAGGTCGACAAGACATTTTTCCTGCCGGCTGTCGATGACCAGCCTGCGCGGCTTGTTGTGGACCTTGTCAGCGCGACAGCCGACGAATTCGACACCTTTGTCGAGACCTCAAGGCCCAAGCGCGTCGTCGCCGGGAGTGATTCCGCACCGAAAAGTGACCGGTTGACCGCTCCCAAGAACAGGGACAAGCCACTGATCGTCCTTGATCCGGGGCATGGCGGTATCGACACCGGGGCGACAGGTGTCCACGGAACTCTCGAAAAGGCGATCGTTCTCGACTTCGCTCAGCTGCTCAAGGAAAAGCTGGACGAAAGCGGGCTCTACAACGTTCAACTTACCCGGGATGATGACACATTCATCCCGCTGGGGCGCCGAGTTGAAATCGGTCATGAGCTCGAAGCCGATCTCTTCATCTCCATTCACGCCGATTCTGTCCGGCGCGGGCAGAAATTGGCGCGTGGCGCGACCGTCTACACAATTTCAGACAGGGCGTCGGACCAACTGGCCGAAGATCTGGCCCAATCAGAAAACATGTCGGACGTCATCGCCGGTGTGGATCTGACGGAAGAGCCAACAGAGGTGACAGATATCCTGATCGATCTTGCGCGACGCGAAACGAGGTCGTTTTCGGTCTATTTCGCCCGGTCGCTGGTGGACGAACTCAAAAGCGCTGTCCGGCTGATCAACAATCCGCATCGTTCTGCGGGTTTCCGGGTGTTGAAGGCCCATGATGTGCCCTCGGTGCTGGTCGAGCTCGGCTATCTCTCCAACGAACATGACGAGAAGCTTCTGATTTCCGACGAATGGCGTGAACGCATGGCGAATGCCATGACCGAGGCTGTTCACGGATTTTTCCGGCCGCGGCTTGCGCGGCAACAAGCAGCACCGTCACAGTAAAAATCCTTGCATTGCTTTCAAAATGGCAGGTTAGCACTGGCGATTGCCTCAGCATCGCCATATTGGTGCACGAGGAAGGCAGACAAGTTTGTGCGACTGTCGGCATCGGTGATGCTGAGCAAATGTTTCCGTGTTAAAAAGCTGGAAGCGCTAAGAACGGGGAAAGACGAGCCCGCGGTATGAAATTTTTGGTGAAGTTTTTTGGCTACCTGTTCGGAATCGGCGCGATCTTTGCGCTGCTGATTGCCGCTGGGGTCTGGATGTACCTGCAGGACCTGACGAAGGATCTGCCGGATTATACGGCCCTGAAGAACTATGAGCCACCGGTCATGACGCGTGTGCATGCCGCTGACGGTAGTCTTATGGCCGAATACGCGACTCAAAGGCGCATGTTCCTGCCGATCCAGGCAATCCCGGATCGCGTCAAGCAGGCGTTTGTCGCAGCCGAAGACAAGAATTTCTACACCCACATCGGTGTTGACCCGGAAGGCATCGCCCGTGCGGCGGTGCGTTTCATCCAGAACTATGGGTCCGGCCGTCGTCCGGAAGGTGCTTCGACCATCACGCAGCAGGTCGCAAAGAACTTCCTCTTGTCCGATCTCGTGAGCGAAGAGCGTGAACGCCGTTCCGCCGCGTATGAGCGAAAGGTAAAGGAAGCGGTTCTTTCCCTGCGCATCGAGCAGGCCTACACCAAGGACGAAATTCTCGAGCTTTATCTCAACGAGATCTATTTCGGCTTCGGGGCCTACGGCGTCGCAGCCGCTTCGCTGATCTATTTCGACAAGTCGGTTCACGAACTGTCGCTTGAAGAAATCGCCTATATGGCAGCGCTGCCGAAAGGTCCGAGCAACTATCATCCTTACAGGAAGACAGAGGCCGCCATTGCGCGCCGCAACTACGTGATCGATCGTATGATCGCAGATGGTTACGTAAGCGCCCAGGATGGCGAGGAAGCCAAACAGAAACCGATTGTCGTCAAGCCGCGTGAAACCGGATCTCGCCTGTTTGCCGCCGAGTACTTCACTGAGGAAGTCCGCCGCGAAGTGGCCGACATCTTCGGCGACAAGCGCCTTTACGAAGGCGGGCTTTCGGTGCGATCGACGCTTGACCCCGAAATGCAGAAACTGGCCCGCAAGTCGTTGATGGACGGTTTGATTGCCTTCGATCATCAGCGTGGCAGCTGGAATGGCCCTGTCGACAAGATCACCCTTGGTGCCGACTGGGGCATCGATCTGGCCAAGGTGGAAGCCCTGAGCGATCTGCCGGAGTGGAAGCTCGCAGTGGTTCTGGAAGCCGGCGGCGAAGAGGCCAAGATTGGCGTTCAGCCGGAACGGCAGGTCAGTGGCCAGCTTTCCGAAGAACGCAAGACCGGCCCGTTGTTCCTGAGCACCATGAAATGGGCCCGGGTCAAGGGCAGGGCACCGAGCGCCGTTTCCGATGTGCTGACGCCTGGCGATGTTGTTTATGTCCAGGAAAGCCCGGTTGCGCCGGGAACCTATGAACTTCGTCAGATCCCGAAGGTGTCGGGCGCTCTGGTGGCGATGGATCCCTATACCGGCCGTGTCCTTGCACTTGTCGGTGGTTTCAGCTTTGCACAGAGCGAATTCAACCGTGCAACGCAGGCCTACCGGCAGCCTGGTTCGTCCTTCAAGCCGTTCCTTTACGCTGCCGCTCTCGACAACGGTTACACGCCGTCCTCAGTTATCATGGACGCGCCTCTGGAAATCAGCCAGGGCCCGGGTCTCGGCACGTGGCGCCCGCAGAACTACGGCGGCAAATTCTACGGTCCGTCGACCCTGCGCACAGGCATCGAGCTGTCGCGGAACGTCATGACTGTTCGGCTCGCTCAGGACATGGGCATGCCGCTGGTCGCAGAATATGCGAAGCGTTTCGGCATCTACGACAACATGCTTCCGGTTCTGTCCATGTCACTTGGTGCGGGGGAAACCACCGTGCTGCGGCTGACCACCGCTTATGCGACCATCGCAAATGGCGGCAGGAAAGTTCGACCGACGCTGATCGACCGTATTCAGGACCGTTACGGCCGTACCATCTACAAGCATGACAGCCGTATCTGTGACGGCTGTACGCAGGATGTGTGGGAAGGCCAGGACGAACCGACCCTGATCGACGACCGCGAGCAGGTACTCGACCCGATGACTGCCTATCAGATCACATCGATGATGGAAGGCGTGGTTCAGCGCGGTACGGCAACGTCCGTTCGTGCGGTTGGTCGTCCGGTCGCCGGCAAGACCGGTACCACCAACGACGAAAAAGACGCCTGGTTCATGGGCTTTACGCCGGATCTTGCGGTCGGCGTGTTTGTGGGCTTCGACAATCCGAAACCGATGGGCCGCGGGGCAACCGGCGGTCAGGTGGCGGCGCCGATCTTCACCGAGTTCGTCAAGACTGCTCTGGCCGACAAGCCGCCGGTGGAATTCCGTGTACCCAAGGGTCTTCAGCTGATCCCGATCAACCGCCGCACCGGTCTTAGAACCGCTGCCGGTGATCCGGGTTCGATCCTGGAAGCCTTCAAGCCGGGTATGGCCCCGCCGGACAGTTACTCCGTCATCGGGTTCCAGGACACCATGGGAGTTCCGACTGCAGTTTCTCCGGAAGCGCAGCAGGCCGTTACGGTCGGCACAGGCGGTCTTTACTAACCCGCCTGGCCTGGCAGGGGCTGGCCGACTGTCAGGTCATCGCGAGATCCTTTTCGACGGTTTACAGCGAAGTCCTGCTTGGGTAATGTCCCGCTCCAATTCTCGGCCCGGTGCCTCTTGCAGGAGACCGGGCCGCTTCACATCAAAAGCGAGGTATCCGATGCGCGCCGAAATGGAAGCGATCGTCGATGAAATCAAGCAGGCCATAAGCCTGCTGAGGAGGCATCTTTGACTGGGATCAGGCCGTCGTCCGACTGGAAGAGCTGAACGCTCTTTCCGAAGATCCGAACCTCTGGAATGAACCGTCCAAGGCCCAGAAGCTGATGCGCGAGCGTCAGCAGCTTGATGACAGCATTGGTGGCATCAAGTCGCTGGAGCAGGACCTTTCCGACAATATCGAACTGATCGAACTCGGCGAGATGGAAGACGACAAGTCCGTCATTACCGATGCCGAGGAAGCGCTTCGTGGTCTCAAGGGCAAGGTCAACCAGCTGCAGCTCAATTCGCTGCTGTCCGGTGAGGCCGATGCGAACGACACGTACCTGGAAATCAACTCCGGTGCCGGTGGCACCGAGAGCCAGGACTGGGCGTCCATGTTGCTTCGCATGTACCGCCGGTGGGCGGAAAAGCGAGGCTTCAAGGTCGAAGTGCTGGAATATCATGACGGTGAAGAAGCGGGTATCAAGTCTGCGACCTTGCTGATCAAGGGCGAGAATGCCTATGGCTGGCTGAAGACCGAATCGGGCGTGCATCGCCTCGTACGGATTTCGCCCTATGACAGCAACGCCCGCCGCCACACCAGCTTCTCCAGTGCCTGGGTCTATCCGGTGATTGACGATTCCATCGAGATCGACATCAACGAGAGTGATTGCCGCATTGATACCTACCGCGCCTCCGGTGCAGGTGGTCAGCACGTCAACACGACCGATTCCGCCGTGCGTATCACGCACCAGCCAACCGGTATCGTGGTGCAGTGTCAGTCCGAGCGCTCACAGCACAAGAACCGGGCAACTGCCTGGTCGATGCTGAAGGCCCGCCTTTACGAAGCAGAGTTGAAGAAGCGCGAAGAAGCGGCCAGCGCCGAAGCTGCCTCGAAAACCGACATCGGCTGGGGGCACCAGATCCGCTCTTACGTGCTTCAGCCCTATCAGTTGGTCAAGGACCTGCGCACGGGCGTTGAGAGCACGTCTCCGGGCGATGTTCTCGATGGCGATCTGGATGAATTCATGGAAGCTGCGCTTGCACAGCGCGTCTTTGGTGGAGATCCGGTCGAAGTCGCCGATATCGACTAAAGGCACATTGGAAAATACAAATGAAAGCGGGGCCATTCGGCCCCGTTTTTTTGTTTCCGCCTTGCTCACCCTTCAAAGGTCGAGTGCCGAGAAGCGATCACCTGCCGACAGGAAAGCTGCCGGATTGCCGGGCTTGTCATGCCGGCGGATCTCGTAGTGGAGATGTGGACCTGTGGAGCGACCGGTGGAGCCGACATTGCCGACGAGATCGCCCGCCAGAACATGGTCGCCTTCCGATACCTGGATGCGGCTCATATGAGCATAGCGGGTGACGAACCCGTTCGCATGACGGATCTCCACCATCTTGCCGTAGCCACCATTACGTCCCGCACTGATTACTGTGCCGGGTGCCGTTGCGAATACGCGTGCGCCGTAAGGGGCCTTGAAATCGATGCCGGTGTGCATGGCCAGCCGGCCCAGGAACGGATCAACCCGGGGACCGTAGGTGCTTGACACGGAGCCGTTCCGGACGGGCCGTTTGATCGGCAGACGCAGTGCGGTAAATTTCACGCGTCGCAGTGTGTCCAGGGCTGTGTTTGCACGGTCCAGGCGGTCTGGAAAGTTCTCGTCGTTGATCGGCTGGAACGGGCCGCCAAGGGAGGTCTTTTCACGCAGTGTGGCGTTGAGCCCGGGCGTAATTGAGCGCGTGATGCGGAGGATGTCCTCAATACGGCCTTCCGTCGCGATGGTGATCGCATCGACGGCCGCCGTGCTTTCTTCGTCCATCATGGAGATGTCGGCCTTTACCGCGTCGAGGGCAGCCTGTTTCTCAGAGTTTTTTTTTACGTCGGCACCCGGCGTTGCGGTATCGGTTGCCGGCTGCTGCAGAATAGCCAGTGGATCGAAGGATCTTGTGGAACCATCGCGCAATCCCAATGCCTTTACCGGTTCCTCGATCAACTCGCTTTCGCCGCCGATTGCAGATTTGTCGCTACCATCCAGGGAAGCGAGGTTGCGCTCGTCGAGCGAAGGTTTCTCCGGGGGCAGGGGCTTGTCGTTGCTGAGGTAGATACCGACGCTTTCTGCCCTGGCAACCAGGTTGGCCACGATGGCATGGCGCTGATTGAGGTCCTGCTGCCGGCGCAGAACGTCCATTACCTGGATCTCGACGGTTTCCCTGTCGACCATCTGGCGGCTCGTCAGATTTGCAATCTCGGTACGCAGGCGGTCGATGTGGTCCTGATACTCCAGCACCAGCTCTGTTCTTTCAGCGCTGGCCTCGGCCATCATGTCACTGCGCAGGGCGTAGTAGCCAATTGTGCCTGCAACCGCCAAGGTTGCCGTCACGCAGCCGATTGCACCGCAAATAAGATGAACCGGCCTTACACTGTACGTGGTCGTCTTCTCGCCCTTTTCCAGAACCGGATGATGTGGCTCTGTCCGGGGGGCTTGATAGGTCCGCGTCGATTCTTGGCGCTGTTGCATTGTCACTCAGTCACTGCCTGCATTCTGCAAAAGATCTGAGCCTGATTAGAATTTGGTAAGGTTAATAATTCGTCTTCACGGTTGTGAAATTTATCCGATGAGAGGCGCAAGAGGCTTGTAAAAACCGGGAGTTAGTCCGGCTTCGGACCGCGCGCGATCGTTGAAGGGAGGTTTTAACGGACCCCTGAAGTGACGGCGCACGTAGGTGTGGAATGCCGACTCAGGCCTGATTCCCTGCCGGTCACACAGAAACCGGAACCACTTTGCGCCAAAGGCGACATGGTTTTTCTCGTCCCGATAGATGATGTCGAGACATTTGGCGGTGTCTTCGTCATCGATTTCGCGGGCTTTTTCGATCATCGGTGGCGTGATGTCGAGGCCTCTTGCCTCGAGTACCAGCGGGATGATGGCAAGGCGGGCAGCAAGGTCGTGTCCGGTGTCCTGCGCTGCCTGCCAGAGACCGTCGTGGGCAGGCAGGTCTCCGTAGGTGGCGTCCAGTTTCGCCAGGCGCTCCTGCAGCATGGCAAAATGCTTGGCTTCCTCAAGCCCGACTCGCACCCAGTCGTCATAGTAGGACCTGGGCAGCCTGACGTGCGCGAAGCGTCCGATCAGATCCCATGTCAGGTCCACTGCGTTGAGCTCGATGTGTGCCAGGGAGTGAATCAGGGCAAGGCGGCCCGCCTTGCCCTTCAAGCTGCGTTTTGGCATGTCTCGCGGTGCAAGCAGAACAGGTTTTTCAGGCCGGCCCGGCCGATCCGGCATCGCACCATCTCTCGAGGGAGATCCGAGAGCGAGTTCACGCTGAAACCAGGCCCTGGAAACAGCATAGGCAAGCCGCACTTTTTCGGCTGTATCGGAAGCGCACACGATCGCTCGCGCTCCGGCAACCAGAGTGTGCGGCAAGTTGTCCCTTCCGGTCACCATCCAGGCGCTGCCGGTTGCCGTTTCCAGTGGGGAACTCACAGGGCCCGCGCAGCCTCAAGAACGGCATCCGCGTGCCCTGGAACTTTCACCTTGCGCCAGATCTCGGCGATCTTGCCGTCTGCACCGACGAGAAAGGTGGTGCGTTCCACACCCATGTATTTCTTGCCGTACATGGATTTTTCGACCCAGACCCCATAGGCCTCCGCGACTTCCTTTTCCGTGTCCGCCCCCAGTCTGATCGCCAGATTGTGCTTGGCGATGAACTTGTCGTGTTTGGCGGCTGTGTCAGGCGAGAGCCCGATAATGGTCACACCAAGTTTGGCAAATGCATCGGACTGTTCAGTGAAGGCAATAGCCTCCTTTGTGCAGCCCGGTGTGTCATCCTTGGGATAAAAATACACTACGACGGGTTTTCCTTTGAGGGCGCTCAGCGACACCTTGTTGCCGCCATCCCCTTCCAGTTCGAAATCCGGTGCGACATCCCCGACGGCCAATTCGCTCATCATGCCTTCCTTCTGTCAAAGTTTGTGCGTTAATGCCGGTTTCCGGCTGCGTCTACAATGGCTGCGGTCGCTTTTAGCAAAGCTTTCGCAGTATCATCAATCGCTCAGCGACTCGTCCGGAGCTGTAGTGAGGTAACCAGGCGCTTTGCTCCGAACCCGAACCCAAGCGCCTGTCTTACGCATGCAGGCGAAAGATTGGATTGACGTATTTGCCTAAAACCGGCGGATCTCAGGACACGGCCAAAGTGACGCCGAAAAAACGCAAGCGCTTGCGCTACGTCTTCGCCGCCGTTCTGGTTGGTTTTCTTGTCGGCATCGCCATTCTGTTTGCAACCGGGCCGGTGCACATTCCGCTTCTAGGCAGCCTGCTGGCCTATCAAGGCACCCGAGGGCAGGTTGAACTTTCCATTGGCAGCGCAAGTGTCGATTTTACTGCGCCGGACGGCATCAATATCCTGATTTCGGATGCCAGGGCGGAGATCGCCGGTGGGTCACCAGTAAGCATCAGTCTTCCTGAACTGACTGCGCCGCTGAACCGGGATGCACTGCTCTCCGGCAAGCTCCATTTTTCGTCTCTAATCCTGACAAGGCCCCATGTGCGGATTGTCCTGGCTGGCGGGCCGGCGAAGTTTCCGGAAATGGGGCCGCTCATGGAAGCCGTCGACAGGGTCAGCGATGTAGTGGACGACCAGTTTGCCCGCCGAGGCCTCAGCTTCGTCAAGATCCGTGACGCTTCTTTCGAGTTGGCCGGTTCCATCCCCAGACGATACCGAGGCATTGACGCGGACATCCTGCGTGACGACAACCGCTCGATACGGGCCTTCGCGCGAGTTGCCGGCAATATCTCCACCTGGCGACTGGAGCTTGCGCGCAACGCACCGCCGGGTGCGAATGCCAAGAGCATCGGGGTCGTGGTCAACGGAATCACCCTTGCCGAACTGCTGGGGCCAAACGCGAAATCAGTGCAGGGCAAGGGGCTGGGACTTCCGGCCTCCGCCAAAATCGAGAGCAGACTGACAGGCGATGGCAAGTTCGTCTCCGCCAATGCGGTTGCGCGTGTGCGCAACGGCTGGTTCCAGCTTGGCAAGACACTGGTCGCATTTGACGATGCAGCACTGTCCCTGTTGTTCGAGGCGGGACAAGACGCAATTGAAATTACCAGTTCGCACGTCATTCGCGGCAATTCACGCATCTTCTTCACGGGGTCTGTTTCGCCGGTTGCTGGTGATAGTCCGGAGTGGCAGATCAATCTGGATTCGGAATATCCGCAGTTCGGTTCAGCCGATGTTCCCGAAGAGCCGCATATGCTGGACGGCGTCCAGATTCGTGCGCGTTTCGATCCGCTTGAAAAATTGCTCTCCGTCGACCGCTTCACGGCTCGCTCTGGCAAGGCCGTCGTGCATGGTGTCGCCTCGCTGCAGATTACACCGGAAGGACCTTATCTGGCGCTGGCCGCTGATGGGGAGTTGATACCGGTTGCAGTGGCAAAGCAGCTCTGGCCGATCACGCTTGTGCCGCCGGCGCGCCGCTGGATCATCGAACGCCTGAAAGGCGGCTTGATCGAGACCGTTTCCTATACGGGTGCGCTCCGCCCGCCGGCATTTGATCCGCGGGATCCGGACCCGGGCTGGGCGGGGGACGACATGCGCCTGGACATGACGTTTTCCGATGGTGCAGTGACGCCTGTTGGGGACGTTCCGCAGATTGATGGCCTCGACGGTACGCTCACAATTGAAAACGAGACACTGACCGTGACCGCGACAGGCGGAACGGCGACGGCCTCAAGTGGCGGCGAGGTTACCCTGCCGGATGGTGTCTTCGCGATCCAGAACCTGCCTTTGCGGGACGGCAAGATGGCAAGCGTGAAGACCCGCATGGAGGGATCGGCGAGCGACCTTGGTGCGATGGTCAACAGTGCGCCTTTCCGCGTGCTGGACCGGGCTGATCTCAAGAATGATGGCGTCGAAGGGGCGGGAGAACTTGAAATCACGGCTTCGTTTCCCTTGGGCAATGAAATCGATCTTGCCGATATCGACTGGCAGGCGACAGGCCGTCTGACGAATTTCTCGGACAGCAATCCGATCATGGGGCACACGGTGCGCAAGTCGGATGTTGCGCTGGAGGCCAACAAGGATCAGGTCGCGATTACCGGCAAGGGGATACTCGACGGATTGCAGGCCGATATCGACCTTGTGGTGCCCTTGGGCGAATCCGGTGTTGCGGCACGACAGGATGTTGTTGTTGCGCTCAACGCGAAGCAGCTGAAAGAGAAGGGGGTGGATCTGACCGCCTTTCTCCAAGGCAACATGACGTTGAGCGTTACAAAGGTCAGCGACGGACAGGAATTCGTCATCGACCTGAAACAGACGGATGTCCGGCTGCAGGCGCTCGGCTGGCAAAAAGCCAAGGGTGTTCCCGCAACGGCGTCTTTCAAGCTGGTTGAAACGGACACACAGCGCCGCGTGAAGGATTTCAAGCTGGTATCAGAGGGCGTCGATGTTGCCGGTTCGATGCAACTGTCGATGGCCGGCGATCTTGTCAGCGCATCGTTCAATACATTCAAGCTGCGCCCGGGCGACAATGTCGAAGTCGATATCCAGAAGGCGACAGACGGACGTTATGACATCATCTTCGCCGGATCTTCCTTTGACGGACGCGGCCTGATCAAGAGCATGCGGAGCCCCGGCGGCAGCAAGGGAGCCGGTGACTTTTCGGGCGGTGCAAGAATTGCCGCCAATATTGACCGTGTAACCGGGTTCAACAATCAGGCGATCGAGAAATTCTCGGGCAAGATCGATACCGGTGCCAAGGGACTGGTCTCTGCGGACTTGAAGGGACTTGTGAACGGCCGTGCGAATTTCGAATTCACGGTGACGGACCAGGGCGGCACGCAGGCGGCAATTGGCCGTTTTGCAAACACAGGCGCAACACTGCGTTTTCTCGACCTCTACAAGCGTATGCGCGGTGGAACCGGGGTCCTGAATGTGGCGATGGCCGACGAGAACAGCTGGGTCGGCGATTTCAACGTACGCTCACTGCGGATCACGGAAGATCCGGCCATTCAGCGTATTCGCGAGCAGAACCGTTCCAATCGCATCCCGGACGGGCGTGCGATCAATACCAACGAAGCTGCGGACACCGCCAGTTTCGAAACGCTGGATATCAATTTCTCACGGGAAGGCGAATTGCTGACCATCAGTCGCGGGGCTCTCCAAGGCAACGCACTGGGAGGAACTGTCAGCGGCTCTGTGGATCTGTCGCAGCAGACGCTCAACCTTACCGGTACCTTCGTGCCGATCTACGCTCTCAACAATTTCTTCGCCAAGATCCCGCTGTTGGGCTTTGCGCTCGGCGGCAATTCCGGAGAAGGCCTGATCGGTGTGACCTATCGCTTGTCTGGTTCGGTGTCCGACCCGGTGCTGTCGGTCAACCCGATTTCGGCGATAGCACCAGGCATTTTCCGCAAGATGTTCGAGTTTCAGGCGAACTGAGCAATCGCACCAGCCAATGTCTGGCGAACCAATTTTCTGCCGAAGGCCTTTGTTCCTGTCACTCTTATTGCCGAACAAAAAAAGCCGGGCGGTGCCCGGCTTTTTTGTCAGTTCTGGAGTGCCTCTGCTCAGACCGGCTTCAGGAGCACGTGCTTTTTCTTGCCGAGCGACAGTTTGACGATGCCGTCGCCGGTCAGATCAGCAAGCGTGATCTGGCGCTTGTCGTCCTGCTCGCCCTTGTCGTTGATCTTGACCGCGCCACCCTTGATGTTGCGGCGGACGTCTCCATTCGAGGCGCACAGGCCCGCACTCACGAATGCGGATAGCACACCTATGCCGGCTTCCAGTTCGGCCTTGGCAATTTCTACCGTTGGCAGGCCTTCGGCGGATTGGCCTTCTTCAAATGCCTTGCGGGCGGTCTCGGCAGCAGCTTCAGCGTTTTCCCGACCATGGATCAGGGCAGTCGCTTCCGTTGCCAGTATCTTCTTGGCCTCGTTGATCTCCGAGCCTTGCAGTGCCGCAAGACGGGCGATTTCGTCCATTGGAAGAACTGTGAAGAGCTTCATGAAACGCTCCACGTCGGCGTCTTCCGTGTTTCGCCAGTATTGCCAGTAGTCATAGGCGGAAAGCTGCTCTTCGTTGAGCCACACAGCGCCGGCGGCAGTCTTGCCCATCTTTGCACCCGACGACGTGGTCAGAAGCGGAGAGGTGAGGGCAAAGGCTTCGACTTCTGCCAGACGGCGAACGAGATCGGTGCCGGACAGGATGTTGCCCCACTGGTCGGATCCGCCCATCTGTAGTCGGCAACCGGTGCGACGGTAAATCTCCAGATAGTCGTAGCCCTGCAGGAGCATGTAGTTGAATTCGAGAAAGGACAGATGCTGTTCGCGTTCCAGACGCAGGCGCACGCTGTCGCGCTGGATCATCTGGTTGACCGAGAAATGCCGGCCGATGTCGCGAAGGAAGTCAACGTAATTGAGCTTCAGAAGCCAGTCCGCATTGTCCAGCATGATGGCGTCTGTCGGGCCGTCACCGAAGGTGAGAAGTTTCTCGAAGACCTTGCGGATGCCGGCCTTGTTATCCTCAATCAGCTCTTCGGTGAGCATTTTTCGGGATTCGTCCTTGCCGGACGGATCACCGACGCGCGTGGTGCCGCCGCCCATGAGGGCAATCGGACGGTGGCCGGTCTTCTGAAACCAGTGCAGCATCATGATCGGTACGAGAGACCCGGCATGAAGGCTCGGTGCGGTGCAATCGAAACCAATGTAGGCCGTTACGGTTTCTTTCGCGCAAAGCTCGTCCAGGCCCTTCGGGTCCGAGATCTGATGAATGAAACCGCGTTCTGAAAGAACGTTTAGAAAGTCCGATTTGAACTCGCTCATAGTCGCCTGTCCGTCCGTCTTGTGTGCCTGCCGGCATTCCTGCGGTCGTGCTCTAGCGCGTGCCGCAGGACTTGTAAATTGCGCCTGCCGGAAAATCAGGACGCTGCAGCGCTCTGCCGCTGGTTAGTTGCCGACCTGGCCGTTGGCGCGCACCTTCACACAGACGAATTTCAATTCGCCCCCCTCCCAGGCAAGGCGCATGCCTTCCGAGAGTGTCCGTGGAACGGCTTCGCTCAGTGCGGCCTGACATTCCGCTTCATCCTGAAAAGTGCCTTCATCGGCGACTGGCCAGACATTGGGACCGCTCAAAAGCTGAATGGATACGGCCATAATCACCCACATGGATAACTCCTACTTATTTGTGAGACCCCAGGTCCCGGACATTTTCCCAACACACTCCGGCACACACTCTGGCGAAAGTGACGCAGCGTGATCACAGTCACAGCCAACATAGCGGGCGGCGCCTACATTCAATTCATCAGCAGCGCAACGAAAGCCGCTGTTCAACAATTGAAAGGAGCCGTCATGTTTCGCAAGTTTGCAATAGCCGCCGTCGCAGTCGCCACCATGGCAACCGCTGCTGTCACCATTACCCCGAACGAAGCTCATGCCAAGAACCGTCATGGTGGCGCGATTGCTGCAGGTGCCATCATCGGCCTTGCTGCCGGCGCTATCATCGCCTCCCAGGCTCAGCCGCGCTACTACCAGCCGGTCCGTTGCCAGAACCGGCCCGTGACCCGCTGGAGCCCTTACCATGGTCGGTATATCGTCGTCGGTTACCAGCGCGTCTGTTACTGATCTCATCCACAGCACAAGCGAATGGCCTCCTTCGGGAGGCTTTTTCGTCTTGAGATTTGGTTGAACCTCCTTTTCAACACGGGACAGTGAAATTATTCGTCCGGTGTTCCATGTCTTCCTTTCCCTCGCTCTCTCGCACTCGCGTTCATGGCCTCATATGCGGCACTCTGGAACCCGGCCCCCTGAATACCCTTGCGGACATCGATGGTATTGCGGTTGGGCACAGAACCATGTGCGAGGGCGACCTCAGAACCGGTTTCACGGCAATTGTGCCGCATCCGGGCAATCTCTTTCGCGAGAAACTTCCTGCCGCCGTCGAGGTGATCAACGGCTTCGGAAAGAGTGCTGGTTTGATACAGGTCGATGAACTCGGGACGCTGGAAACGCCGATCCTTCTGACCAACACCTTTGGCGTTGGAACCGGTGTGAACGCGCTCATCCGCCGGGCAATTGCCGAAAATCCAGAAATAGGCCGTTCCACAGGCACCATCAATCCCGTGGTGATGGAGTGCAATGACGGCTACCTGAGCGATATTCAGGCAATGGCCTTGAGCGAAGCCGATGCGGAAGCGGCTCTGAAGGCTGCAGGTTCGACGGTGGAGCAAGGCAGTGTCGGGGCAGGGACGGGCATGAGCGCGTTCGGCTTCAAAGGCGGTATCGGTTCGGCCTCGCGCGTCTTTGAACTTGGAGGCCGTCAGCACAGACTTGCCGCCCTGGTGCTTGCCAATTTCGGTCGCCCCGGAGACCTTGTCCTGCCGGATGGACGCAGACCGCATCCCAAGGAGGCGCGCCATAGCGAAGAACGCGGTTCGGTCATCGTTGTTCTGGCGACTGATGTGCCTCTTGAAAGCCGGCAACTGAAACGCATTGCCCGCAGAGCCGGGGCGGGTTTGGCGCGTCTGGGTGCCTACTACGGCAATGGAAGCGGCGATATCGCACTTGCCTTTTCAACTGCCTGCAAGATTGCCCATTTCGAGGAGAGCGATTTCATCGTTCGCGATATTCTCAAGGAAGACAAGATCGATGTCCTGTTTCAGGCAGCAGCTGAAACGACGCAGGAGGCTGTACTCAATGCGATGATCGCGTCTCCCGCCATGCGTGGGCGGGGGCGTAGCAAACGGCCGTCACTCGCCGATTGGCTTGACGGGCGCGCCTAGGTCGCTCGCGATTTTCTCGTGGGGCTTGTCAGGCTGGCCAAGGCTGCTTGTGGAATTGTCGGTGGTAACCAACTCACTCTTGCGCTGAGACATGGAAAGCGGGGTGCTTGGAAAACAAAAAGGCCGGGCAAATGCCCGGCCTTTCCGCATGTTTGAACCCGAAGGGATCAGACAGAGTAGTACATGTCGAATTCGACCGGGTGCGGGGTCATTTCGAAACGCTCGACTTCTTCCATCTTCAGTTCGATGTAAGCGTCGATCTGGTCGTCGTCGAACACGCCGCCGGCTTTCAGGAACTCACGGTCTGCATCGACTGCTTCCAGTGCTTCGCGCAGGGAGCCGCAAACGGTCGGGATTTCTGCAAGCTCTTCGGCCGGAAGGTCGTAGAGGTTCTTGTCCATCGCGTCGCCCGGGTGGATCTTGTTCTTGATCCCGTCGAGGCCGGCCATCAGCAGGGCGGAGAAGCAGAGGTACGGGTTCGCGGACGGATCCGGGAAGCGAACTTCAACGCGCTTTGCCTTCGGAGAAGCTGTGAACGGAATACGGCAGGAAGCCGAACGGTTACGCGAGGAATAGGCCAGCAGAACCGGTGCTTCGTAGCCCGGGACCAGACGCTTGTAGGAGTTGGTCGACGGGTTGGTGAAGGCGTTCAGGGCCTTGGCGTGCTTCAGAATACCGCCGATGAAGTACAGGCAGCTTTCCGAAAGGTCGGCATACTGGTTGCCGGCAAAGGTCGGCTCGCCGTTGTTCCAGATGGACAGGTGGCAGTGCATGCCGGTGCCGTTGTCACCGAATACCGGCTTCGGCATGAAGGTGGACGTCTTGCCGTAGGCATGTGCGACCTGGTGGACGACATACTTGTACTTCTGCATGTTGTCGGCGCAACGGGTCAGGTGATCGAACTTCATGCCGAGTTCGTGCTGTGCAGCAGCCACTTCGTGGTGATGCTTTTCTGTCGGAACGCCCATTTCGGCCATGACGGACAGCATTTCGGAACGGATGTCCTGCGCGCTGTCGATCGGCGGAACCGGGAAGTAGCCGCCCTTCGTGCGCGGACGGTGGCCCAGGTTGCCCGTTTCGTACTCGGAACCCATGTTGGACGGCAGTTCGGAGCTGTCGAGCATGAAGCCGGTGTTGTACGGGTCTGCAGTGAAGCGGACGTCGTCGAACATGAAGAATTCAGCTTCCGGGCCGACGAAAATGGTGTCGCCGAAGCCGCCGGACTTCACGTAGGCTTCCGCTTTCTTCGCGGTCATGCGCGGATCGCGGTTGTAGCCTTCACCGGTGACCGGGTCGACGATGTCGCAGAAGATCGCCATGGTGGACTGTGCGAAGAACGGGTCGATGTGTGCAGATTCCGGATCCAGGATCAGCATCATGTCGGACTCGTTGATGGCCTTCCAGCCTGCGATTGACGAACCGTCGAAAGCGACGCCTTCAGCGAACATGTCTTCGTCAACGAGTACTACGTCCATGGTGACGTGCTGCATTTTACCCTTAGGATCGGTAAAGCGCAGGTCGACGAATTTCACGTCTTTTTCCTGAATCTCCTTAAGGATTTCAGCGGCAGTGGTCATAATGTCCATCCCTTTAGTTTTTCATGTGAACGGTTGGGTACTGTTCCGGCCCGGCAGAGTGTCTTAAATTTGGCTCCGTTGCGTGGGACCGGAATTCGGATTGCCGGCAAATGCCGGAATGGGTGGGTCAGATAGCGTCTATGCCGGATTCACCGGTACGGATACGGACTGCTTCTTCGATATTTGAAACGAAAATCTTGCCGTCGCCAATGCGGCCTGTTTGCGCAGCGGATCTGATTGCGTCAACGGCTTTCTCGACCATGTCGTCGCCAAGTACAATTTCCACTTTCACCTTCGGCAGGAAATCCACGACATATTCAGCGCCACGATAGAGTTCCGTGTGGCCTTTCTGACGGCCGAAGCCCTTGGCTTCCGTAACGGTGATGCCCTGGAGACCGACCTCTTGCAGAGCTTCTTTGACCTCGTCCAATTTGAAGGGTTTGATGATCGCTTCGATCTTTTTCATCACCTTGTGTCTCTCTCCACTTTTTAGGCCGGATAATTTCGGCGTGCCCTTTTCCGATCCTGCGGGACAAAACGACCCGGTCGGGCCCGGAAGGGACCGTTGCAAGCTATAAAGCACGATGTGTGCCAAACGGCCATGACAACCCGTAAATTTTACCCGCGCTGGGAAATCCGCCACTAAAAGCGGCAAATTCCATCAGCGGGGTGGTGGTCAGTCGCCTATCCCATTTGTCATATGATCACAAAATAAGCAAAGAGCCTAAAAAATAGGCTGAATTTTAGCGATCGGATGAGATTGCCCTGCTCAGTGGTTGCGTGATTTTGCACAATCTCAAGTCAATCGACAGTTCCAGCCGGCGCCGCCGGGTGCGTTGCTCCGATGTACGGGCAGTTCATGGCTGATTTCCGGAATGAGGAACCATCCCCTCCCTTACGCGTTGCAGAAGAACTGGAATATGGAGACGGCTATGCTTTTCTACGCTTTGGCTGTGGTGGCCATTGCTCTCGTCGCAGGTTTGTTCGGGTTTTTTGGAATGGCGGGCATGTCGGCTTCGATTGCACAAATCTTGATCGGGATGTTCCTTGCAGTTTTTGTGCTTTCCCTGATTGCGGGCATGCTACGAAGGTAGCAACGAATATCCTGGACCCACGAAACGCCATCGGGGTTCGCTTCTTTTGAGTTTAATGTGAGGTTATCCGTGCGCAGGCTCACATGGCATAACGCCAGCCAGTCTGATGAGCAGCTTCGAGAATATCTCATTCTCGCATTGCTTCGATCGCGTGCCTGCGTCACCTTGCAGGACGACGCACTTCAATACCTTTATATCGCGAACCTGCCTCACATATGGTCGGTGCCCGAGGGAGAGACCCCGAAGGACGAAACGGTCTTCGGTCATTCCGTGGGCAGGCAGCTCGACGACGCCAAGAAGACAGTGCTGGAGACGGGGCGTTCGGAAAAGCTCGAGGTGATGGCTGAAGGTGGCCACGTTTTCGAGATCCACATCGAAACGATTTCCGGTGTTGAAGGCATCACCCAGGTGCTGACAACCGTTGTCGATGTTACGGAAAGCCGCCGACGAGAGCAGGCGCTCAAGGATTTGCTGCTGGAAGTCAGTCACAGATCGAAGAATCTTTTGGCTGTCATCCAGAGCCTGGCAGGCCAGTCCGCTCGCTACGCCGGGTCGCTCGAGCAGTTTCTCGCCGAGTTTCAGGGGCGGATCTTTTCCCTTTCAAATTCGCAGGATCTTGTGACGGAAGCTGACTGGTTCGGTGTTCGCCTGTTCGATCTCGCCCGGGCTCAACGCGCGCTGTTTGATTCAAAGCGGGTCATTCCCATCTCCATGACGGGCGAAAACCCTTTGCTGACCCCCAATGCTGCGCTTTACATCGGCCTGGGCTTGCATGAATTGATCGCCGCCACACTGGACGTCGGCTGGGCTTCGGCTGACGAGGGAATATTGCTCACCTGCAAAACGGTGATGAGGCAGGGCCGGTTGTGCCTCGTTCTCAACTGGAATGCAGGCGAGAGGGGCAGGGTAGACACCAAAAAGGCGCTTGCCGCAGGTGAAGCAGATGGTGACAGAACCGCATTTTCCGCCTTGCTGCTCGAAACCGTGCTGCCGCAATCCTTGAGCGGTTCTGCCGAATTGAGCATCTCCTCTGACGGAATAGATTACAGCATGGTGTTTCCGAAGACTGAGTACAACGTTCGGCGGGAAGTGGGTGAAGACCTGCTTCGAGCTTAAATTCTGCGTTCAAATTCTTCACTTCTCGCAGTAACTCATTCGGCTGGTCGGCGGTTGTAGGGCCTTCACGGAACGGTTGTTTTTAAATACTTCAATGAATATTGAAATTAACAAATGTTATGATGATATTTTGAAATTTGTTGTTGGTTCTACAAGTGATTTTTGTTGCTTGCATCGTGAAAACTTCCTAATTCTGTTGTCCCCATACCTTCTTCCCGGATCAGGCCCGCGGTGATGAAAAGACACATTCCCCTTCTGGTGTTCGTGATAAGTGCCGCTATCGGCCTGTCGCTGACCTACGTCATTCTGGACAGGGAGCGAGCGGTTGAGCGGCGGGAATTCGAAATACTCGCAGAAGAGGCTGTCGACCGGATCCGCGGGCGCACCGAGCAGAACTTTTCTCTCATTGCAGCCACGCATTCGTTTTTCGAAGCGGATGGCGGAGCCATGTCGAGGGCCAAATTCCAGAGCTTTGCCCTTGGCCTGTTCCTGAAGGGGCATTTGTCCGGCATGCAGGGTATAGGCTTTGCCAAGCTGATGCAGACCGGCAGGGAAGATGAAGCAAGCCTTGCATTGCAGCAGAATTACGAACTGGACCGTCAGGTCTGGCCCGAGACGGACCAGGCGCATCGGACCCCCATCATACTTCTTGAACCGCTGGACCTGCGAAACAAGGCTGCACTCGGCTTCGACATGTTCAGTGACGAAACCCGCCGCAAGGCCATGCTGGCGTCCGCTGACACCTTCACAGTTAAGGTATCAGCCCCTGTCATGCTGGTTCAGGAAATCACGGAGGAAAAGCAGACGGGGTTCCTGGCGTATCTCCCGCTGGCAAGTGAAGAGGAAGCTTCCGGAGAAAAACTGAACGGCGAAGAAAGCATCCAGGGCTTTGTATATGCGCCTTTCCGTGCCGGGGACCTGCACAAGGCTGCCCTGACTTCTCCGACCCCGGTACCGGTTCTTGTCAACACGACCGACGTGACGGACGAGCAGCCGGAGCACCTTTACACCTCTGAAGACTATGAGGCGCGTGCCGCGGAAGCTGAAAATCTTGTGACACGGCAGATAGAAGTCGGCGGACGGGTTTGGGAAATCTCCGTTATCGAAGCCGCTTCAAAGGACAACGCCTTTCTTTATTGGCGTACCTTCATGCTCGGGTCGATATCTCTGCTTTTCTCCGCTGCGCTCGCGGTTTCGATTCGCTCCCGCCTGCGGGCGAGAGAGGCCAATCAGCGCCTGAAGGAAATGTCTGAAAAGACGATCCAGGAAAAGGATCTGATGCTTCAGGAAATGAAGCACCGGATCAAGAATTCAATTGCCCGCATTCTCGCGATTGCTCGCCAGACCGCCGGGGCCTCCGAAAGCCTGGAGGAATTCAATGATTCGTTCAGCTCTCGCCTGCAGGCCATGGCGAATGCGCAGGATCTGTTGACCCGGTCCAGGTGGTCGAAGGCGGACTTGAAAGCATTGCTTCTGCAGGAACTGGAGCAGGTCTTTGGTGAGGGGGCAAAGGGCATCAAGCTTGCAGGCCCGGCCGTTCAACTGAACGAGACCGGCACCCATGCGCTTGGTCTGGTGTTTCACGAGCTTGCGACAAACGCGATGAAATATTCCGATGTCTTTGCTGATGATGGACGCTTCGAGGTTATCTGGAAGGTCTTGCCGGCCAAAAAAGGCAAGCAACTTGAGCTCGACTGGCTTGAGGAGACCGGAAAAGTGATTGAAGCTCCGAAAAATTTTGGCTTCGGCAGCAGGCTCATGGAAGCGCTGGTGGCTGGTGAGATGAACGGCAAGATCGATCGGCAGTTCACCGAGAAGGGTGTCGCCATCCGGATTTCCGTGCCTCTGGTCTGAGAATCGGCTGCTGGGCCATGATTTGCCCGAGAGCATTCTCAAGCGCCGTTTGAACATGGAAGGGACTGCCTAAAAATGAGCCAGCATGGCACGGCCCTGGATTATGTGTTGCTGACCCCGCAGGAGATGGCGAAAGCCGATCGACTGACCATTGAGGGGGGTGTTCCAGGTATCGAACTCATGGAGCGGGCCGGCCAGGCTGTGGCACGTGCTGCGGCGCGGATGGTTCCGGCTTCAGGTCGGATAGTCATTCTATGCGGTCCCGGCAACAATGGCGGTGACGGTTTCATTGCGGCGCGTTGTCTGGCGTCAGCCGGATACGACGTTGATGTCAGGTTGCTCAAAGCGCCCGATGCTCTGAAGGGGGATGCGCTTGAAGCCTTTCGGCGCATGGGGCTTTCTTATGCACTTTCTGTTGAGGGCGATCATATCGCGAGCGATCTAGGCGCTTTGTTGGATGGCGCCGATCTGATCGTGGATGCTCTCTTCGGGGCAGGGCTGGACCGCGCTTTAGGCGGAGCCGCCGAAGCTTTGGTGAAAGCTGTCAACAAGTGCGGCGCACCTGTTCTTGCCGTAGATCTTCCTTCCGGAGTTCAAGGCGCAGACGGTGTTGTCTGTGGCGAGGCCGTCAGTGCGCAAGAGACGGTCACGTTCTTTCGGCAAAAGCCGGGGCATTTGCTTTATCCCGGTCGTCAAGCCTGTGGCCGGGTTACAGTGGCGCAAATTGGCATCGACGTAACCGTTCTCGATCAAATCGCGCCCGATACTTTTATCAATGGGCCGGACCTCTGGCTTGACCATTGGCCACAAGTCGCGCTGACCGGTCACAAGTATTTCAAGGGGCACGCGGTTGTCTTTGGCGGTCCGGTCACGGCAACCGGCGCTGCGCGGTTGTCGGCTGGCGCTGCGCTGCGGGCGGGGGCGGGGCTCGTAACATTGGCGTCACCGCCGGATGCGCTCCTGGTCAACGCATGCCATCTGACGGCGGTAATGCTGAAGAAGATTGCCTCTGAAAACGGTATTCGCGATCTCTTGTCGGACAAGCGCCTCAACGCGGTACTGATCGGTCCGGGTTATGGTGTTGGTGAAAAGACCCGATCTGCGGTAGCGGAGATCCTGGACAGTAACCGGGCAAGCGTATTCGATGCCGATGGTCTGACGAGTTGCGCCGTTGATCGCGCTCCGTTTTTCGAAAGCATCAGGTCGCATAAGGCGGCGGTCGTTCTGACGCCGCATGAGGGAGAGTTTGCTCGCCTTTTCCCGGAACTTGCAGGTAGCAAGCTGACCCGTGCCAGGGAGGCAGCACGAATGTCCGGTGCTGTCGTGATTCTGAAGGGCCCGGACAGTGTTGTCGCTGCGCCGGATGGGCGTATGGCAATCAATTGCAACGCACCTCCATGGCTTGCAACGGCCGGGTCTGGTGATGTGCTTGCCGGAATTGTAGTTGGTCTGCTTGCGCAGGGTGTTTCCGGCTTCGAGGCGGCCGCAATGGCCGTCTGGCTACATGGCGAAGCAGGCCGCGAGGCCGGGCCGGGGCTGATCGCTGAAGATCTTGAGAGTGCCCTGAAACCCGCGCTTCGCGCACTTGTGGAGAAATCCGATTTACGGTGAGGCAGGGCACTGCTTTTTCCTTTGACGGGAAAATCAGCGATGCTATAGAGGCCCCGCTTCAATCGCAGGGTGGTTTGCCACTTGTTGCGACGCGGATGTGGTGAAATTGGTAGACACGCCAGATTTAGGTTCTGGTGCCGCAAGGCGTGGGGGTTCAAGTCCCTCCATCCGCACCATTCTTCAAAGTTATTTCCATCCTGTAGGCATTCGGCGCTTGTCGTTCGACGTTGTGCTTTTTGTCGAGAAGCCTCGTATTTGGTAGCCGGTTTTTAATCACCAAGCGTCAGGTCTGGTGGGGCACCGTTGACCGTGCGGAGTTGTTGCGCAGCGCAAATTTGCGCTCCGTGTGGCTTCAGCAGTGCGGGCCGGTCTGGTCAAGCTCTGGCCAAGCTCTGGTTTGGCGTGGTCTGGCATTTGGTTGTCAGCATCGGCGACGGGGAGCGCTTCTTAACCGCAGGCCGGCGAGGTTGGCGGAATTGGCTTCCGGCTCCTGGAAGAGACCAAATCCCTTGGTCGAAAGAGCTGATTTTAGGCGATTTACGCCAGCAAAACCCCGCTCTCCCCTTGACACTTTCGGGCCTACGCAGTATCGCGCTCCCATCGTGCGTCTTGGAGTCTCTTCAAGGCGATGCATGGCCGTTTGAACGCTCCCGGCAAAAGGGGAGTGCAGGCGATGTGGCACACGGGATTTTAAAAACGAAACCTCCGGGGCGGATTGCCGCTCGGGACCGAGGACGACAAAACCCATGCAGGTAACCGAAACCCTCTCCGAGGGCCTCAAGCGTGAGCTGAAAATCGACATTCCGGCTGGTGATCTCGCCGCCAAGCTCGACGATTACATGGCCGACCTGAAATCCAAGGCCAACATCAAGGGCTTCCGCCCTGGCAAGGTTCCGCTCGCCCATCTGAAAAAGATGTATGGCCGTCAGGCCATGGCCGAGATCCTGTCGAACACCATCCAGGAAACCACCCAGAAGGCTGTTGAGGAGCGCTCCGAGCGCCCGGCTCTGACCCCGGAAATCGATCTGCCGGAAGAAGATGCTGAGAAGATCATGGCTGGTGACGCCGATCTTTCCTTCAAGATGACCTACGACATTCTGCCGAGCTTCGAGATCGTTGATTTCGCCGGTATCGAAATCGAGCGTCCGGTCGTTGAAATCGCTGAAGAAGAAGTCGACGAGCAAGTTTCCCAGATCGCCAAGAACAACGCACCGTTCAATGCGAAAGACGGCGCGGCTGCAGACGGCGACCGCGTGACCATGTCCTACCTGGGCAAGATCGACAGCGAGCCTTTTGAGGGCGGTGCCGACGAGAACGGCATGCTGGTTCTGGGTTCCGGTCAGTTCATCCCGGGCTTCGAAGAGCAGCTTGTTGGCGTCAAGGCTGGCGACGAGAAGGTCATCGAAGTGTCCTTCCCGGAAGAATATCCGGCTGCACATCTGGCCGGCAAGGCTGCCACTTTCGACATCGTCGTCAAGGAAGTTGCCGCGCCGGGTGAAGCCAAGGTCGACGACGAGTTCGCTAAGAACCTCGGCCTTGAGTCTCTCGACAAGCTGAAGGAAATCGTCCGCGGCCAAATCGAGGGCCAGTTCGGTCAGATGACTCGCCAGCGCGTGAAGCGTCAGCTGCTCGACAAGCTGGACGAGCATTATTCGTTCGATCTGCCGGAAAAACTGCTGAACTCCGAGTTCGACGTTGTCTGGCGCCAGGTCGAAGAAGACATGAAGCGCAACGAGAAGACCTTCGAAGACGAAGAGACCACGGAAGAAGAAGCGAAGGCGGAATACCGCAAGATCGCTGAGCGCCGTGTTCGTCTCGGCCTGGTTCTGTCCGAAATCGGTGAGCAGAACAACATCCAGGTGACCGACGAAGAACTGCAGCGCGCTCTTTACGACCGCGTCCGCCAGTTCCCGGGCCAGGAACAGCAGGTGTTCGAGTTCTACAAGAACAACCAGCAGGCTCTGGCTTCCCTGCGTGCGCCGATCTACGAAGAAAAGGTCGTCGACTTCATGCTGGAGCTCGCCAAGGTGACCGACAAGACGGTGACCAAGGAAGAGCTGGAGAAGCTGGTCGCCGAGGAAGAAGACGAGGCTTAAGGTCAATCCGCTTTCGGGGGAGTGCTCTCGAAAGCGGCCAGATTGGCTGGTCGGTTTTCCCGTCTATCCCCAGATGTGGCCGCAGATTTAACCTTGCATTCACGCCGCATCTGTCATGACTTTGCGTTGAGGGCGACATCCCATATATACGGGGTGTCGCTTTTTTCGAGTCAGGCCCTGAATCGATGCGCTTCATGGCCTGTTTCCTGTCTGGAGATTCTCCAGGCAACATCTCAAGCATATGGATGAGGTATGAAGGATCCTGTCGATATCTACATGAACACTCTCGTGCCGATGGTTGTCGAGCAGACCAACCGGGGAGAGCGGGCCTTCGATATCTATTCGCGCCTGCTGAAGGAGCGCATCATCTTCCTGACCGGCCCGGTCGAGGATCACGTGGCAACCCTGGTATGCGCACAGCTTCTGTATCTGGAAGCTGAAAACCCGACCAAAGAGATCGCGATCTACATCAATTCGCCGGGAGGTCTCGTGACCTCCGGTCTTGCGATCTATGACACCATGCAGTTCATCCGCCCGGCTGTGTCGACGCTCTGCATCGGCCAGGCAGCCTCCATGGGCTCGCTTCTGCTTGCCGCAGGCGAGAAAGACATGCGCTATATCCTGCCGAACGCGCGGGTCATGGTGCATCAGCCGTCCGGCGGGTTCCGCGGTCAGGCTGCCGACATCATGCTTCATGCACAGGAAATCCTGGCCATGAAGCGCCGGCTGAATGAAATCTACGTGAAGCACACCGGACGCACCCTCGACCAGGTCGAGGAGGCGCTGGAACGTGACAACTTCATGACCGCTGACAAAGCTAAGGAATTCGGGATCGTCGACAAGGTGATCACCGACCGCAACACGCTTGGCGGCGACGAAGAGAAGTGAGGGACTTACCCGGCTTTAATCATGGATTGAATTTCCACGCTTAAAGCCGGAAAATCCCCAGGTGATGCCGGGTTTTCATCTTCGCCTTAAACCTATATTGATTTTTAATGGCGAAGCATGATGACATTACATGGTGAGGTGGCGACTGTGCGCCGCTTCAGAACCGGTTCAGTCATAATTTGGCCGCAACCGGAGAGATAAGGGGAAACACTCCCCGTAAACGCGAGGTTGACTACATGACCAAGGCCAGCGGCAGCGATTCCAAGAATACGCTTTACTGCTCCTTCTGCGGCAAGAGCCAGCATGAGGTTCGCAAGCTGATCGCCGGCCCGACTGTTTTCATTTGCGATGAATGTGTCGAGCTGTGCATGGATATCATTCGCGAGGAGAACAAATCCTCGCTGGTGAAGTCACGGGACGGGATCCCGACCCCTCAGGAAATTCGTGACGTTCTGGATGACTATGTCATCGGGCAGGGCAGCGCGAAGAAGGTTCTATCGGTCGCCGTTCACAACCATTACAAGCGCCTCAATCACGCATCGAAAAACAACGATGTCGAGCTGGCGAAATCCAACATCCTTCTGGTCGGCCCGACCGGTTGCGGCAAGACCCTGCTTGCGCAGACCCTTGCCCGCATTCTGGACGTGCCTTTCACCATGGCTGATGCCACCACGCTGACCGAAGCCGGTTACGTGGGTGAGGACGTTGAAAACATCATTCTGAAGCTGCTGCAGTCCGCCGACTACAACGTCGAACGCGCGCAGCGCGGCATCGTATACATCGATGAGGTCGACAAGATCAGCCGCAAGGCCGACAATCCGTCGATCACCCGTGACGTTTCGGGCGAAGGTGTTCAGCAGGCACTTCTGAAGATCATGGAAGGCACCGTTGCTTCCGTGCCGCCCCAGGGTGGCCGCAAGCATCCGCAACAGGAATTCCTGCAAGTGGACACGACCAACATCCTGTTCATCTGTGGCGGCGCCTTTGCGGGCCTCGACAAGATCATTTCCGATCGTGGCACGCAGACCTCCATCGGTTTCAAAGCACAGGTCCATGCACCGGAAGATCGCCGGATCGGCGAACTCTTCTCGGTACTTGAGCCGGAAGATCTGCTCAAATTCGGCCTTATCCCCGAATTCGTCGGCCGTCTGCCGGTTATCGCGACCCTGGAAGACCTCGACGAGGAAGCCCTGGTTACGATCCTGACGGAGCCGAAGAACGCTCTGGTCAAGCAGTACCAGCGTCTTTTCGAAATGGAACAGGTGGAACTGTCCTTCCACGAGGAAGCCCTCAAGGCGATCGCTCGCCGGGCCATCGAACGCAAGACCGGTGCACGCGGCCTGCGTTCGATCCTGGAAGCCATCCTGCTCGATACGATGTACGAGCTGCCGGGCCTGAAGGGTGTCAAGGAAGTCGTGATCTCACCGGAAGTCGTGAAGGGCGAGGCACGCCCGCTCTATATTTACGAAGACCGGGAAGAAACGTCGGCTACCAGCGCCTGAGGCACTGAAGGCTGTTTCAAGAAACCGTGAATAAATGCCGCTCAACTTGAGCGGCATTTTGTTTTTGGGCGGTCATGCGCTTGTTCGGGGCCGTTTTCCACTGGTGCAATGAGTCGTCAACAGACAAGACTTGTGGGCAGCAACCGATTGCCTTGACACCGACAGGTCTGGTGTCCACCTAATAGACCTAAGGACGGCTTATGCGGATTGTCGGCGCGCCCATCTGGGGTGCCGTGATCTGGCCTTCAGGACCTACCGGTTCGGAGCCGTTTTCCAGTGTTTTGGCTGCCTTTTACCGAGTGGGGCCGGGACACGCTGAGAAAGGAAAAAAAATGAGCGACGCAGAAATTCGCGCCACAGATCAGGACAGCACGTCTGTCTACCCCGTCTTGCCCCTGCGCGACATCGTTGTCTTCCCGCATATGATCGTGCCGCTGTTTGTCGGCCGCGAGAAGTCAATCAAGGCGCTCGAAGAGGTGATGACCACCGACAAGCACATTCTTCTGGCAACTCAGATGAATGCAGCTGACGACGATCCCAAGCCTGACCAGATCTACAATGTCGGCACGCTCGCGACCGTGCTGCAGCTCCTCAAGCTGCCCGACAATACGGTCAAGGTTCTAGTGGAAGGCGGTGCCCGTGCACAGATCGGCGAATACACCGACCGTGCCGACTATTTCGAGGCCTCCGCAACGGTTCTGCCGGAGCGCGATGGCGAGAACATCGAAGTGGAAGCACTTGCGCGCTCGGTCGTGTCCGAGTTCGAGAACTACGTGAAACTGAACAAGAAGGTTTCGCCGGAAGTTCTGGGCGCGATCAACCAGATCGACGATTATTCCAAGCTCGCCGACACGGTAGCTTCCCATCTTGCGATCAAGATTCCGGAAAAGCAGGAAATCCTTGGCGTCGTTTCCGTCGCCGAGCGGCTTGAGCGCGTCCTGGGCATGATGGAGAGCGAAATCTCCGTCCTGCAGGTGGAAAAGCGTATCCGTTCCCGCGTCAAGCGGCAGATGGAGAAGACCCAGCGCGAGTACTATCTGAATGAGCAGATGAAGGCCATTCAGAAGGAGCTTGGCGACAGCGAGGACGGCCGCGACGAGGTTGCCGAACTCGAAGACAAGATCAAGAAGACCAAGCTGACCAAGGAAGCACGCGAGCGCGCTGCGGCCGAAATCAAGAAGCTGAAACAGATGAGCCCGATGTCCGCGGAAGCGACCGTCGTGCGGAACTATCTGGATTGGCTGATAGGCATTCCGTGGAACAAGAAGTCCAAGGTCAAGCACGACCTGGCCTTCTCCGAAAAGGTTCTCGACACCGACCACTATGGCCTTGAAAAGGTCAAGGAACGGATCGTGGAGTATCTGGCGGTCCAGAGCCGGGCCAACAAGTTGCGTGGTCCGATCCTGTGTCTCGTTGGTCCTCCAGGCGTCGGCAAGACCTCGCTCGGCAAGTCGATTGCGAAGGCGACCGGCCGTGAATTCGTACGCATGTCGCTCGGCGGTGTGCGGGACGAAGCGGAAATCCGTGGTCACCGCCGTACTTACATCGGCTCGATGCCCGGCAAGGTCATTCAGTCGATGAAGAAGGCCAAGAAGTCCAATCCGCTGTTCCTGCTCGATGAAATCGACAAGATGGGCATGGACTTCCGCGGCGACCCGTCATCGGCTCTGCTGGAAGTGCTGGATCCGGAACAGAACTCGTCCTTCATGGACCACTATCTGGAGGTCGAATACGACCTTTCGGATGTGATGTTCGTGACCACGGCGAACACGCTGAACATTCCGGGTCCGCTGATGGACCGTATGGAAGTGATCCGCATCGCCGGTTACACGGAAGAGGAAAAGGTGGAAATCTGCCGCCGTCACCTCATCCCGAAAGCCGAGAAGGATCATGGCCTGCGCGAAGGTGAGTTCACCATCGAGGATGAAGCACTTCACTTCATCGTGCGTCGCTACACCCGCGAAGCCGGTGTGCGTAACCTTGAACGTGAAATGGCGACCCTGGCCCGTAAAGCGGTCAAGGACATCCTGATGAGCGACAAGGAAAGCATCACGGTGACCAGCGAGGTCGTCGAGAAATACCTTGGTGTGCCGCGGTATCGCTACGGCGAAGCCGAACTGGAAGACCAGGTCGGTGTGGTTACCGGCCTTGCCTGGACCGAAGTCGGCGGTGAGCTTCTCACCATCGAAGGCGTGATGATGCCCGGCAAGGGCAAGATGACCGTCACCGGCAACCTGAAGGACGTGATGAAGGAATCGATTTCTGCGGCGGCATCTTATGTCCGCTCGCGTGCGATCGATTACGGCATTGAACCGCCGACCTTCGAAAAGAAGGACATTCACGTTCACGTTCCGGAAGGGGCAACCCCGAAGGACGGTCCGTCCGCAGGTATCGCGATGGCTACCGCTGTGATCTCGACCATGACCGGCATTCCGGTTCGCCGGGATGTTGCCATGACAGGTGAAATCACCCTGCGTGGTCGCATTCTGCCGATCGGTGGTCTGAAGGAGAAGTTGCTTGCTGCCCTTCGTGGCGGAATCAAGCTGGTTATGATCCCGGAAGACAACGCCAAGGATCTGGCGGATATCCCGGACTCGGTCAAGAACTCGCTTGAGATCATCCCGGTTTCGGGCATGGAAGAAGTGCTGAAAAACGCTCTTGTTCGCTTGCCGGAGGCCATCGAATGGGATGAGTCAGCTCACGAAGCTGCAACCAAGGCGCGAGAAAAGGACGACGACACCTCCGGTGTTCTTGCCCACTAATCGCGACATTGCAGCGCACAAATTGGAAAGCCCCGGGAAAACCGGGGCTTTTCTTTTGAATAATCGGTCAAAATGGCTGTTTTCTGCGAAAAAACCACTTGCGTTTCAGTTCAATTCAACCGAATTTCGCGCAACGGCGCTGACAGGAATCGTCGGCACTCTGCCGTTTCTTAGAAAGGTATCTGCTATGAATAAGAACGATCTGATCGCAGCTGTTGCAGAAAAGACCGGCCTCACCAAGGCGCAGGCAGGCGAAGCAGTTGACGCAACTTTCGAAGCTGTCACCTCTACGCTGAAGAGCGGCGACGAAGTCCGCATCATCGGCTTTGGTAACTTCACCGTTTCCGAACGTGCAGCAACCGAAGGCCGTAACCCGCGGACTGGCGAAACGATCCAGATCCCGGCTTCTAAGACGCCGAAGTTCAAGGCCGGCAAAGGCCTGAAGGACGCCGTGAACGCCTAATAGCGCTCACGAGCGATTTCTTCGCTCAACCCCGTATCCGGAAACGGATGCGGGGTTTTTCCTTGCCTGTTTTCTATTTTTGATTGAGCTCTGGCGAATTGCCATTCCCACATTATATTGCGTTTGTCGTGAGGTGATGCCAATTGCTCGACAGGATTTGGAATGTCACTGCAAGCCTTGATCCGCAGGCGCCAACGCGCGCTATTTGATGCCTGGGTCCGTGACCCCCTGGTGCAGGTTCAGGTGGAACACCCCGAGGCACTTGGACGCCTCGTGTTCCTCGACGATTTCGACGAGGACGTCCAGACCGGAAAAGCCGGGAGAAGCAGCCTGAAGAACGTAGCCATCGTGCAGAAACCCGGCAACGCGGACGAAAATGCCAGCGTGTGGGTGAGGGCGGTGTATTCGTCCTATCAGAAAGCCTGGCTGCGCTTTGTCGAGCAGGTCTATGGCATCAAAGCCGCGCCGTCGGATCTTGCCGGGTACAATATCGACCACCTGCTCAACAAGGCACGTAGTCCCAATAAAGCCGGGTTCATTCGCATCGAAGCCATCAACGATGCCGTTAATCAGGCGTGGGGCGGTTTGTTCGAGCGAGCAGCTAGCAATCCAGAATTCAGTGCCAATCAGAATCGCCTTCGCCGGACGATGTCCTGGATCATCGCCGCCAAACTCATGGATCAGCCGCCGCCAAGAGGACCGAACGACCAGCAGGGGATTGCCCGTCTGGTGCAGTTCTTCAATCAGAACGGACTTGCCGCGGACAACCCGCAGCGCGGGCTCACCGACATGCTCCAGTTCGCCTATAAGTTCCAATAGACTTAGCGGGCACTTGCGATCACGTCGCGTGCGGCGCGCTGGCCTGAAAGCCAGCCGCCGTGCACTGTTGCCGGATAGTCCTGGGCGGTGGCTTCTCCCGCAAAGAAGACCCTTCCATTGAGGTCGGCAGCCAGTGCTTTTCTTGCTCGCGGCTCCACCCCGATAGGCAGGAACGAGTAGGATCCTCGCGTTCGTTCGTTTTGCTGCCAGGCGGAACTTATGCTGGCGTCAGGCGGCGGTATGTCGCGGCCGAACATGGTCTGAAGCGCTTCGAAGGCCGCCTGTCTGCGATTCTCTTCACCAAGTTTCTCAAGGTTCTGAGCAAATTCGCCGACGTTCAGCGCACATAGAATCGGTTTTCCGGTCACGGGCGAAAGATTCGGCCAGTAGGCAAAAGTGCCGGGCTTGCCGGATATGCGGCCGAAGTTGTGGACAGTTTCATCCCAGAACGCTTCCGGGAACGAGAGATAGATTTTATCAAGCACGCCCATGCGCAGGGAACTGACGGCGTTGCGCTTGTTGTCAGGAAGACCAGGTGAAAAGACGATGTCGCCAGCCTTCAGGACACCCAGAGACACTGCGCAGATTGCAAAATCGGCCTCCAGTACACCGTTCTCAGTTCTTACCGAAACGCCCCTTTGGGAATGGTCGATTTGGGTCACGACGGTTTCGGTCTGGATGGTCAATCCCTCCGCCACCCCCAATGCAATCTTGTCATAGCCCTGCGGAAGCACGGCGTCGGGTCCCTCAAAGGCACCGCCTTCTTCAACGGCTGCAAGCGAAAGGTTGCTCACTGGGGCTGCAAATTCCTGCTCCAGCAGAATATGCGCCATGAAGCCGAGTTCAGCGTCAGTGAGGCTCGACAGGGCTCGTTGCCGGCGTATCTTTTCAATGGCATTGGCTGCCGATATCCGGGTGAGGGAGGTTTCAGTGTCGTCCAGAAAATCTTCCAGGGCGTTCGCGAAAGTCTCGAAGCGTTCGACTGCTCTGCCACCGTTGCCGGTCAGGTCGAAGACCTCCTCGTTGTCGTAGTCCCACTCGAACATCGGCTGTGCGAAGCGCTGCGCGAGCGCTGTGATGGGGTTGGACCGTGTTCCATGGATCCAGCTTGCTCCAAGGTCGAGAGGCACCCCCAACGATCTGTCCGTGTGCAGACGGCCGCCGATCCGGTTACCAGCCTCAAGCACGGTTACGGAGAAACCTGCGTCTGCAAGTGTTCTTGCAGCCGTCAGACCGGCGATGCCGGCACCGACAACAACCACTCTCTGTCCGGCCACGGGTTGTGATGAGCTTGTTCTGGTCAACAGCGGCAGGCCGTTGAAGGCAGCCAGAATTCCAGTCAAAAACAACCGGCGGGATGTCACCATGGGTGCGGCTTTCTCACGCTTTTGAAGCTGTCAGTTTGCCGGTTTTCGGAGCCGTCATCCACAGGCTTTATCATTGAAACGGAAATCTGAGATTTTGCTCTTGCCAAGCAGCAAACGACCCCCTAAAAGGCGTCTCACCTCGTTGAGGGCGATTAGCTCAGTTGGTAGAGCGCTTCGTTTACACCGAAGATGTCGGGAGTTCGAGTCTCTCATCGCCCACCATTCCCCTTGTGAAATCCGTCACTTGTAACCAGGGTGCCTGCGCACCAGGGTGTTTTCTGCTGTTTGCTGCCGCCCCCACATTGCCCGGCGGTTCGCTATTTCGAATATTCGCACATTTACAGTCATTTCGCTTTGCCGCTGTTGCTGGGCATACCGGTGGCGGGTTGATTTCGTTTGGCCTTCGAATGGTGAGTTTTCTTTTTCCTTTTTGTCCGATAAACTTCTGCGGCTAAATAAAAAACTCGTTTAAAGGTAGCTACTTGGCAAGATGGGAATCCTAGTTTTCATCAAGATGTTCGGGGCAGTCATGCTGCTCCTTTACGCGGTTCGCATGGTTCGGACAGGCTTTGAAAGGGCGGCCGGGCCAACGTTGAGACGCGCCATCGGCCGGGCATCCTCCGGACCGGTTGCCGGCGCCTTGTCTGGAACTGCGGTTGCCATTTTGCTGCAAAGTGCGACGGCGGTTGCGATCCTGGCGGCGGGATTTGCGACATCCGGCTTCATTTCCACAGCTGCCGGACTGGCGGTTCTGCTGGGCGCCGATCTCGGGTCGGCGCTTGTCGTGCAGTTTCTGGTGTTCGATCTCAGCTGGCTGGTGCCGTTGCTTCTGGGCGGAGGTGCATGGCTGTTCCTGAAGCTCGACGCTCGATCCGCGAAACAGATCGGACGCATTCTTCTGGGAATCGCTTTCATCCTGATTGCGCTGCAAATGATCGGCGAAGCGACGACGCCGTTGAAGGAAGCGCGGTTCATGCCGCAGTTTGCCGGCTTCCTTGCGCAGGACACACCGACAGCGATGGCGGTTGGGGCGCTTCTGGCGTTTCTGGTGCATTCCAGCGTGGCGGCCGTGCTGATGATCGCAGCCCTGGTGCAAAAGACCGGCCTGCCGCACGAGGCAGCGATTCCACTCGTTCTGGGAGCGAACATTGGCGCGGGTATTGTCGCGCTCTGGCTGACACGCGGAATGGATCGCAAGGCCAAGCTTCTGCCGCTTGGCAATTTTCTCTTCAGGTCTACCGGCGCAGTGCTGGTCATGCTGGCGCTAAAATTCCAAGATCTGCCTCTGGCTTCGATCAGCAATGATCCGGCCCAGCAGATCGTTGCCGTTCATGTGCTTTTCAATCTCCTGCTTGTTCTCGTCTGCCTGCCACTGACAAGACCGGTTGCCTGGCTGGTTGAACGCCTGGTGCCCGACAGAGAGGAACAAGAAGAGGCAGACCGGCTGACACCGCAAAGCGCGCTGGACAAGCAACTGGTCGGCAATCCCAGACTTGCCCTGGCCAGTGCAACGCGTGAACTCCTGCGTATGGGGGAACTGGTCGAGGTGATGGCGAGACCGGTTCTCATGATGCTGGAGAAGGGCAGTGAGCCGGAAATCAGGCGCTTGCAGCAGTTGGATAAGCAGGTCAATGCGATCCACTCCTCGGTGAAACTCTACATCGCGGAGGTGAATCGTGGGGAGCTGACCGGCGAACAGGCTGAGCGCAGCATGGAACTGGTGGGGTTCGCGGTCAATCTGGAGCGCGCTGGAGATCTTGTGGCAAAGAACCTTCTCGAACTTGCCTTGGAGTTGCAGAAGAACAAGATCAGCTTTTCGCAGGAGGGGCTGAAGGAGCTGACCTGGATGCACGACCGTGTTCTGGCGAACATGGAGCTTGCCCTCAATGTGCTCGTTTCGGCGGATGTCGCATCCGCGCGCGAGTTGATTGCAGAAAAGGACAAGATGCGCACCCTGGAACGCGAAAGTCATAACCGGCATCTGGAGCGGCTGAAATCGAAAACGCTTCAGAGCATGGAATCGAGCAACGCCCATCTGGAGGTCATGCGCAGCCTCAAGGAAATCAATTCGCTGTTCGCAGCTGCGGCGGTGCCTATTCTTGCCAGAGAAGGCCTGTTGCGCGATACGCGGCTGGTGCCGGCTGAATAAAACACGGCTGAAGAACGAGAATCTGCGTGGCTCAGGTCGTTTTTATGAGCTGGCGAATGTGTTTGAGGCTAAGCCAATCGGAAAACAGTCCGTGGCAACGCGGATAATTCCATTACGAAACAGGAAGTTATCCACATTGATCGGCAAGGCGGCTCTGGGGAAAACCTGCGATTGGGCGCTTCTTTGTCAAAAAACGGCAATTCGGACGGAATAGGGTGCTTGACTTCCAAAACCAGCCGCCGTACATCAGCGCCACTTCAGGGCGACAACGCGTTGCCTGACGAAGCGGGTGTAGCTCAGTTGGTTAGAGTGCCGGCCTGTCACGCCGGAGGTCGCGGGTTCGAGCCCCGTCACTCGCGCCACTTCCCATAGAAGTGCTTTGGTACTTTCGGGAATTGGCGCATATACCGTGAATGTGCGGGTGTAGCTCAGTTGGTTAGAGTGCCGGCCTGTCACGCCGGAGGTCGCGGGTTCGAGCCCCGTCACTCGCGCCACTCACGGTACCTCTTGTTTCCCCAGACTGTTCAATCGAAAACATCAAGCCTCGCGCAAAGCGAGCGCTTTGCCGCGCAGACAGGCAACCCCTTGGCATTGTCGCCAAGATGGCTATCATGCGTTCAAGGCAGGGGCGACGCAGTCCATTCAAATTTCAGCTCTTTTGGTGTTTGTCTGGCGTTTGCTTCGATTCTGCGAGGGGGGTGGAAAACGAACGCAGGTGCGGCATATTTCCTGAAGGGTTGTGCAAAGTTTTTGCCTTCCTGCAAACTGGCTGAAATTAAGGATTTGTCGGGGGTAGGTGCGAAACAGGTGCAAACATGGCAAGAGTTTGACCGCATGTGGGTCTTGCGTTGCACCAAGTCGTAAGCTAAGCGTGCGCTCGCATGTTGGTTTCATAACGCCGACGGGCACAGCGTGACCTGCCGGTATAATGAAGGCAACGGGGCGCGCAGCCCTGGCACCGGATCGCCTCCCGATCCGCCTCCATATGCAAGGACGCGAAAGACATGGAAGAACTCTTGCGGGAATATGTCCCGATCGTCGTGTTCATCGGCATTGCGCTGGTGATCGGCCTTGCGCTGCTGATTTCGCCTTTCATCCTGGCCTACAAGAATCCGGATCCGGAAAAACTGTCGGCCTATGAGTGCGGCTTCAACGCTTTCGACGATGCACGCATGAAATTTGACGTGCGCTTTTATCTGGTCTCGATCCTCTTCATCATCTTCGACCTGGAAGTCGCGTTCCTGTTCCCCTGGGCAACCGTGTTCGGTGACCTGGGCTGGTACGGCTTCTGGTCCATGATGGTCTTCCTCGGTGTCCTGACCGTCGGCTTCATCTACGAATGGAAAAAGGGAGCGCTGGAATGGGATTGACCACGACCGAGCCGCTCGTCGCACCGCAGCCGCAGGGTATTATCGACCCGAATACGGGCAAGCCTGTCGGCGCGGATGACGCATTCTTCCTGGAAGTCAATAACGAACTGGCCGACAAGGGCTTTCTCGTAACCTCCACCGACAACCTCATCCAGTGGGCCCGTACCGGCTCGCTGATGTGGATGACCTTCGGCCTGGCCTGCTGCGCCGTTGAAATGATGCAGATGTCGATGCCGCGCTATGACGCCGAGCGTTTCGGCTTCGCGCCGCGCGCTTCACCGCGCCAGTCGGACGTGATGATCGTTGCCGGCACGCTGACGAACAAAATGGCGCCTGCGCTGCGCAAGGTCTACGACCAGATGCCTGAGCCGCGGTACGTCATTTCCATGGGGTCCTGTGCCAATGGTGGCGGCTACTACCACTATTCCTATTCTGTGGTGCGCGGCTGCGACCGCGTGGTGCCGGTCGATATCTACGTTCCAGGCTGTCCTCCGACAGCCGAGGCGCTGCTCTACGGCGTGTTGATGCTTCAAAAGAAGATCCGCCGCACGGGCACTATCGAAAGATAAGGATCTGCCGCCGAAGAGGCGGCGGATTTTTGAGGGAGTGGGCGCCTGGCGCCCGTTCAACTGACTCTCCGGGTCGCGTCCAGCGGGGCGCAACAAAGACCCGGCAAACTGGATCGATCGGCAGTCGGCACTCAATCGGAACCGGTTGAACGCTGCAGATCTACGAGTGAGGTCGAACACGATGGACGAGACGTTGAAGGAACTCGCTGAGCATATCGAGCTCGGTCTGGGTGAGTCCCTTGTGTCCTGGAAGGTCGAATACGGTGAGCTGACGCTGACCGTAAACGCGACCGACATTCTCGATGCGATCCGCTTTCTGCGCGACAACAGCTCGTGCAAGTTCGTCAATCTGACGGATATTTGCGGTGTGGATTACCCTTCGCGCGAGAAGCGCTTTGACGTTGTCTACCACTTCCTGTCTCCCGTTCAGAACCAGCGCGTTCGTGTGAAGGTCGCAACCGACGAAAATACGCCGGTTGCTTCGCTGACCCCGCTGTTTCCAGGTGCTGAATGGTTCGAGCGTGAAGCCTACGACATGTACGGCATTCTGTTCTCCGGCCATCCGGACCTGCGCCGCATCCTGACCGACTATGGTTTTGACGGATATCCGCTGCGCAAGGACTTCCCGGTTACGGGCTTTGTCGAAGTTCGTTATGACGACGAGAAGAAACGCGTTGTCTACGAACCGGTACGCCTGAACCAGGAAATGCGCTCCTTCGACTTCCTCTCGCCCTGGGAAGGCACGGACTACGTGCTGCCCGGTGACGAGAAGGCAACGACCAACTGAAGGGCGGGGCAGGGATGAGCGAACGGCTTTCAGGTGGGTGTCTTTGCGGCGAGGTGCGGTTTGCCGCAACGCCGGTAGACGGCGAAATGGGAGTCTGCCACTGCGCCATGTGCCGCCGCTGGACCGGTGGTACCTATATGGCTGTCAGCTGCGGATCGATGGACAGTCTGGACGTTCAAGGCAAGGATGCCCTCGGCGTCTACAAGTCATCCGACTACGGCGAGCGGGTTTTCTGCAGCAAGTGCGGTTCCTCGCTGATGTGGCGCATGGCCGACGGCTCACACGTGAGCGTTTCCGCGCAAGCCTTTGACGATCCGTCCGTTTTCAAATTCACGTCCGAAATTTTCGTTGACGAACAGCCGGCAAACTACGCTTTCGCTAATGAAACCCGCAGAATGACCGGTCCCGAAGTCATCGCCTATTTCACGCAAAAAATGCAGGAACCTCAAAATGGCTGAGGCTCAGGTTCGTAACTTCAACATCAACTTCGGTCCGCAGCACCCGGCGGCGCACGGCGTGCTGCGCCTCGTGCTTGAGCTCGACGGCGAAGTGGTAACGCGTGTGGATCCGCACATCGGTCTGCTGCATCGTGGAACCGAAAAGCTGATCGAGCAGAAGACTTATCTGCAGGCTGTGCCTTACTTCGACCGCCTCGACTACGTGGCGCCGATGAACCAGGAACACGCTTTTGCGCTTGCAGTCGAGCGTATGCTTGGTGTGGAAGTGCCCAAGCGCGGCCAGCTGATCCGTGTCCTTTATTCGGAAATCGGTCGTCTGCTGTCTCATCTTCTGAACGTGACGACGCAGGCCATGGACGTGGGCGCGCTGACACCGCCGCTCTGGGGCTTCGAGCCCCGCGAAGAGCTGATGGTGTTCTACGAGCGTGCTTGCGGTGCCCGCATGCACGCAGCTTACGTCCGTCCGGGCGGTGTTCACCAGGATCTGTCTCGTGACCTCCTGGACGACATCTGGGACTTCTGTGATCCGTTCCTGCAGACGCTTGACGATATCGAAGGTCTCCTGACCGACAACCGTATCTTCAAGCAGCGCAACGTGGATATTGGCGTTGTCGACCTTGACGATGCCTGGGCCTGGGGCTTCTCCGGCGTGATGGTTCGTGGATCCGGTGCACCTTGGGATCTGCGCAAGTCGCAGCCTTACGAATGCTATTCCGAACTTGATTTCGATATTCCGATCGGCAAGAACGGCGACTGTTACGACCGCTACCTGATCCGCATGGAAGAAATGCGCCAGTCAGTCCGGATCATGAAGCAGTGCCTGGAAAAGCTGACGGTCGAAACTGGTCCGGTCTCGTCCATCGACGGCAAGATCGTGCCGCCGAAGCGCGGTGAAATGAAGCGTTCGATGGAAGCGCTCATCCACCACTTCAAGCTCTACACCGAAGGCTATCACGTCCCGGCTGGTGAAGTTTACGCAGCCGTTGAAGCACCCAAGGGTGAGTTCGGCGTCTATCTGGTCGCGGACGGTACCAACAAGCCGTACCGTTGCAAGATCAAGGCGCCTGGCTACAGCCACCTTCAGGCCATGGACTTCCTGTGCCGCGGGCACATGCTTGCCGACGTTTCGGCAGTGCTGGGGTCTCTGGACATCGTGTTCGGTGAGGTCGACCGCTGATGCGGACGGCACGCAACCAATTTTTGACCCTGGCAGCCGCCCGTCCGGCTCCGGTCATTTTGACAGAACGGGGATAACACCATGGCAGTTCGCCGACTTGCCGCGGAACAACCAGAAAGCTTCGCGTTCACCGAGAAGAACCTCGACTGGGCAAAGAAGCTGATCGACCGTTATCCGGCAGGCCGTCAGGCCTCCGCGGTCATTCCGCTTTTGTGGCGTGCGCAGGAACAGAACGAAGGTTGGGTGAGTGAGCCGGCAATCCGCTATATCGCGGACCTGCTCGACATGCCGAAGATCCGCGTTCTGGAAGTGGCGACGTTCTACACCATGTTCCAGCTGCAGCCGGTCGGCAAGAAGGCCCATATTCAGGTTTGTGGCACGACGCCGTGTCAGCTGCGCGGGTCGGAAGACCTGATCAAGATCTGCAAGAGCCGCATTGCCAAGCACATGCACGAGATTTCCGAGGATGGCATGTTCTCCTGGGAAGAAGTCGAGTGTCTTGGCGCCTGTGTGAATGCGCCGATGGTGCAGATCTTCAAGGATACCTATGAAGACCTCACGGAAGACAGCTTCAACCAGCTGATCGACGATATCGCCGCCGGCAAGGAAGTAACGCCGGGCCCGCAGAACGGCCGCCGTTTTGCAATGGCCGAAGGCGGTCAGACGTCGCTCACTGAAATCGATGACAACACGAAGGGTGAGCTGCCGGTTCCCCACCTGGTCGACGGCTCGGAAAAGGCGTCTCATGCTTTTGCCGGCGCACCGATCAATGCGGGTGGCAACGACTATGATGGCGTGCCGACCCCTGCAGAAGATGCTGTTGCCAAGGTAAAGGCGGCGCATGCAGCCAAATCGGCCAAGGCAAGTGAAGCACCAGCGGCAGCTGCGCCCAAGAAGGCTGAGGCAAAGGCTGAACCGGCCAAGAAAGCCAAGGCCGAAAAAGCAGCTACGCCTGCAGCGCGCAGTCAGAACAAGGGCAAGCCCGATTCCGACGACCGTGCCGAAGTCGAAGTTGCCCGCACAGCCGACACCAGTGGAGGCACCGACGGTCAGGAAAAAGAACCTGAACTTCTGAAGGAAGCGCGCGGCGGCAAGCCGGACGACCTGAAGAAGCTGAAGGGTGTCGGTCCGAAACTGGAAGCGACACTCAACGAACTCGGGTTTTTCCACTTCGATCAGGTGGCCTCATGGGGACCGCAGGAAGTTGCCTGGGTCGACAGCCGCCTGAAGTTCAAGGGCCGTATCGAACGTGATGGCTGGATTGAGCAGGCCAAGGTTCTGGCATCCGGCGGTGAAACAGATTTTTCCAAGCGCGTGGAAGCCGGTGAAGTGGCCTCCTCCAAGAGCGAAGACTAGGGGGAAGAGATGCTGAAGGATCAGGATCGGATCTTCACCAATATCTACGGTCTCCACGACTGGGGCCTGGAAGGCGCCAAGAAGCGCGGACAGTGGGACAATACCAAGGGCCTCATCGACAAGGGGCGCGACTGGATCATTCAGGAAATGAAGGATTCAGGTCTGCGTGGCCGTGGCGGTGCCGGTTTCCCGACCGGCCTGAAATGGTCGTTCATGCCCAAGGAATCCGATGGCCGCCCGGCATATCTCGTCGTCAACGCCGACGAATCCGAGCCGGGCACCTGCAAGGACCGCGAGATCCTGCGCCATGACCCGCACACGCTGGTCGAAGGGTGCCTTGTTGCCGGTTATGCGATGGGTGCCATTGCTGCCTACATCTATGTTCGTGGTGAATTCATCCGCGAGCGCGAGCGTTTGCAAGCTGCGATCGACCAGGCTTATGACGCCGGTTTGATCGGCAAGAACAATAAGAACGGCTACGACTTCGACATTTATGTCCACCATGGTGCCGGCGCTTACATCTGCGGCGAGGAAACCGCGCTGCTGGAAAGCCTGGAAGGCAAGAAGGGCCAGCCGCGGCTGAAGCCGCCGTTCCCGGCAAACGTCGGCCTTTACGGGTGCCCGACCACGGTGAACAACGTTGAATCGATCGCGGTTGCTCCGACCATTCTGCGCCGCGGTGCTGCGTGGTTCTCGGCGCTCGGTCGTCCGAACAACACCGGCACCAAGCTTTTCTGTGTTTCCGGCCACGTCAACAAGCCGTCGACCTTCGAGGAAGAGCTGGGCATTCCGTTTGCCGAGATGATCGACAAGCATTGCGGCGGTATCCGCGGTGGCTGGGACAACCTTCTCGCGGTTATTCCAGGTGGTTCGTCTGTTCCATGCCTCACGGCAGAGCAGATCAAGGACGCGCCGATGGATTTCGACACGCTGCGCGGCCTTGGATCCGGCCTGGGGACAGCAGCCGTGATCGTGATGGATAAGTCGACGGATATCATCAAGGCCATTGCCCGCCTGTCGTACTTCTACAAGCACGAAAGCTGCGGCCAGTGCACACCGTGCCGCGAAGGCACGGGCTGGATGTGGCGTGTGATGGAACGAATGGTCAAGGGCGAGTCCTCCTATGAGGAAATCGACATGCTGTTCAAGGTGACCAAGCAGGTCGAAGGCCACACGATTTGTGCACTCGGGGACGCGGCCGCCTGGCCGATCCAGGGTTTGATCAAGAATTTCCGGCCTGTTATCGAGCAACGCATCGATGACTATGTCGCCAAGTCGAAGTCTTCTTCGACCATGGTGGCGGCTGAGTAAGCGGAACGGGATTTGGAGAGCAACGGATGACGAAGCTCATCATCGACGGCAAGGAAGTGGATGTCCCGGCGGACTACACGCTGCTTCAGGCCTGTGAAGAGGCGGGCGCCGAGGTTCCGCGGTTTTGTTACCACGACCGGCTGTCTATCGCCGGCAACTGCCGCATGTGCCTGGTGGAAGTGAAGGGCGGACCGCCCAAGCCGACCGCCTCCTGTGCCATGGGCGTGAAGGACCTTCGTCCGGGCCCGAACGGCGAGCCGCCGGTGGTCGAGACCAAGTCCGAGATGGTCAAGAAGGCCCGCGAAGGCGTGATGGAGTTCCTGCTCATCAACCACCCGCTGGATTGCCCGATCTGCGACCAGGGCGGCGAGTGTGATCTGCAGGACCAGGCGATGGCCTATGGCGTAGACGGTTCCAGGTTCCACGAGAATAAGCGCGCCGTTGAGAACAAGGAAATCGGTCCGCTGATCAAGACGATCATGACCCGCTGCATTCACTGCACGCGTTGTGTGCGGTTCACCACGGAAGTGTGTGGTGTCACCGACATGGGTCTGGTCGGCCGTGGCGAAGATGCGGAAATCACCACCTATCTCGAAGCGGCCCTGTCGTCGGAAATGCAGGGCAACGTGGCAGATCTTTGCCCGGTTGGTGCCTTGACCCACAAGCCTTACGAATTCCACGCCCGTCCGTGGGAACTGACCAAGACCGAAAGCATCGACGTGATGGACGCGGTCGGTTCCGCGATCCGTGTCGACACGCGCGGCAAGGAAGTCATGCGGGTGATGCCGCGGCTCAACGAAGAGGTCAACGAGGAGTGGATTTCCGACAAGTCCCGTTACATCTGGGACGGTCTGAAGACCCAGCGCCTCGACCGGCCTTACGCCAAGAAGGACGGCAAGCTGCAGCCCGTTTCCTGGGGTGAAGCATTCCAGATCATCGCCGAAAAGGTAAAAGGCGCGAGCGCCGACAAAATCGGTGCTCTGGCTGGACAGATGGCAGGCGTTGAGGACATGTTCGCGCTGAAGGCGCTGATGGACAAACTCGGCGTTGCCAACATCGACAGCCGTTTCCCGGGATCTCCGCTGCATCCGAAGAACGGCCGCGCAAGCTATCTCTTCAACAGCACGATCCAGGGCATTGAAGACGCTGACGCGATCATGCTGATCGGCACAAATCCGCGTCAGGAAGCTCCGGTTCTGAACGCTCGCATCCGCAAGCGTTGGGTCCAAGGCGACGTGACCATTGGCCTGATTGGTGAAAATGCCGATCTGACCTATCCGGTAACTTATCTGGGTGCCGGTCCGGACAGCCTGAAGGAATTCGTGAACCACGCTCCGGCAAAGGCCGAACGCCCGATGTTCATCATCGGCCAGGGCGCGCTGAACCGTCCGGATGGGGCTGAAGTGCTCGCGACGCTTGCTGCAGCCGCCAAGGCGCTTGGTGTCGTCAAGGACGGCTGGAACGGTTTCAACATCCTGCACACCGAAGCGTCCCAGGTTGGTGCTCTCGATCTCGGTTTCGTACCGGGCGAGGGCGGCAAGGACACAGGGTCCATGCTGGAGCCGGGTGCACTTGACGTGCTGTTCCTGCTGGGTGTCGACGAAGTTGAAGTTCCGGAAGGCGCTTTCGTTGTCTACCAGGGAACGCATGGTGACCGCGGTGCACACCGCGCCGACGTTATCCTGCCAGGCGCTGCCTATACGGAGAAATCCGCGATCTACGTCAACACCGAAGGTCGCGTCCAGATGGCCGACCGGGCCGCGTTCCCTCCGGGAGATGCCCGCGAAGACTGGGCGATCCTTCGCGCATTGTCCGCGGTGCTTGGCCAGACGCTTGAGTTCAACTCTCTTGCCGAATTGCGCTCAAAGTTGTTCGAAGCTGTTCCGCACATGACGGGCATCGATGCGATCGAGGCAGGTGATGCTGGCGATATCGCCAAGCTTGGCAACGCCAAGGCCAAGATGGATAGCGCAGGCTTCGCCAACGTGATCCGCGACTTTTACCTGACCAACCCGATCGCTCGCGCGTCCAAGACGATGGCCGAGTGCTCGGCGCTCGCCAAGACGCGAGCGGCAGAAGCAGCAGAATAAGGGGTAGGGGACCGATATGGCTGAGTTCATGACGACCTACGGTTGGCCGTTCCTCTGGATGGCATTCCAGAGCATTCTGCTGATGGTCGTGCTTCTGGTGATTGTCGCCTACGTGCTTTACGCGGATCGCAAGATCTGGGCTGCCGTGCAGATTCGCCGCGGCCCGAACGTGGTTGGTCCCTGGGGCTTGCTGCAAAGCTTCGCCGATCTATTGAAGTTCGTTCTGAAAGAACCGGTGATCCCGTCTGGATCCAACAAGGTTCTGTTCCTGCTGGCTCCGCTGGTATCCGTGCTTCTGGCGCTGGCGGCCTGGGCCGTTATTCCGGTTGCCGACGGCTGGGTGATTGCCAACATCAATCTCGGTGTGCTCTTCGTCTTCGCAGTGTCGTCGCTGGAAGTGTACGGTGTGATTATCGGTGGTTGGGCTTCCAACTCCAAATACCCTTTCCTGTCAGCGCTGCGTTCGGCCGCGCAGATGGTCTCCTATGAGGTTTCCATCGGTTTCGTCATCGTGACAGTGCTGCTTTGTGCCGGCACCTTGAACCTGACTGGTATCGTGCAGGCACAGGAAACCGGTCTTGCCAACATGCTGGGTGTGCCGTGGCTGTCGTTCCTGAACTGGTATTGGCTGCCGCTGTTCCCGATGTTCGTGGTGTTCTTCATCTCCGCACTGGCTGAAACCAACCGTCCGCCGTTCGATCTTGCGGAAGCGGAATCGGAACTGGTTGCCGGCTTCATGGTGGAATACGGCTCAACCCCGTACATGATGTTCATGCTCGGTGAATATGTCGCCATCTGCCTGATGTGCGCGCTTATGAGCATCTTCTTCATGGGAGGATGGCTGCCGCCGTTCGATTTTGCACCGTTCACCTGGGTGCCGGGCATCGTCTGGTTCCTGCTGAAGTGTTTCCTTGGCTTCTTCATGTTCGCCATGGTGAAGGCAATGGTTCCGCGTTACCGCTATGACCAACTGATGCGCCTGGGCTGGAAAGTGTTCCTGCCGCTGTCGCTGGCGATGGTCGTTGTCGTCGCCGCAGTCCTGATGATCATGGGCTGGGCACCGGGCACAGCGTGACGATCTCGCTCGCCGGTGCAATCGGTGCCGCTGTCGGTCTTTATGTCGGCTGGCTCGATTGGAAGATCCTGAAGGGTATGCTTCAGGCGGCGGAGACGAAAAACAGACAAGCTGGCGGCGACGGTGGTGTCGCGGCCAGACACAAGGCGCTCCTGGGCGCACTGATTTTTGGAGTTCCGGTGTTCGGTTTCCCGATCATCGGCTATTGGGCCGCCAGTCAGCTGGCTGGTTGAGGAAAGAGAGGCTAAAAGCGATGGGACTTAGTCAAGCCGTCAAATCGCTGTTTCTGCAGGAGTTCGTGTCGGCCTTCGTTCTGGCGATGCGTTACTTCTTCAAGCCGAAACCAACGGTCAATTATCCGTTCGAGAAGGGCCCGGTGAGCCCGCGTTTCCGGGGTGAGCATGCCCTGCGCCGTTATCCGAACGGCGAAGAACGCTGCATTGCCTGCAAGCTGTGCGAAGCTATCTGCCCGGCACAGGCAATCACCATCGAGGCCGGACCGCGACGCAACGACGGCACGCGCCGTACCACGCGCTACGACATCGACATGGTCAAATGCATCTATTGCGGCTTCTGTCAGGAAGCTTGCCCTGTGGATGCAATTGTCGAAGGCCCCAATTTCGAATTCGCCACGGAAACCCGCGAAGAGCTTTACTACGACAAGGAAAAGCTGCTTGCGAACGGCGACCGTTGGGAACGCGAAATTGCCCGTAACATTGAAATGGATGCTCCTTACCGTTAGGAGCATACCCAACAATGGTTTCCAGCCCGGCAATCCGGCCGGGCACCGCACTTCCGGCCGCAAGGCCACACGACAGGCAGGTCTTCGAAATGATCCTGAAAGCCCTCTTTTTCTACCTGTTTGCCGGCGTCACCCTGGCGTCAGCATTCATGGTGATCGCGTCGCGCAATCCGGTGACGTCGGTTCTGTTCCTGATCCTGGCGTTTGTGAATTCCGCTGGTCTTTTCATTCTGTTGGGCGCCGAATACCTGGCCCTGCTTCTGGTGGTCGTCTATGTCGGCGCGGTGGCGGTGCTGTTCCTGTTCGTCGTCATGATGCTTGATGTGGACTTCGTCGAACTGCGACAGGGCTTCCTGCAGTATCTGCCGGTCGGCGCGCTGGTCGGCGTGATCCTGATGGTCGAGCTGCTGATGGGTCTGGGGGCCTGGATCATTGCACCGGGTGTTCTCGGGCATGGCGCAGAGCCGATGCCGGCACTTAGCGACGTGAGCAACATCCAGGCGATCGGGTCTGTGCTCTACACCAAGTACATCTACTTCTTCCAGGTCGCTGGCCTGGTTCTTCTGGTGGCCATGATCGGGGCAATCGTCCTGACCCTGCGCCACAAGCCGAATGTCAAACGTCAAAGCATTCCGGACCAGGTTGCGCGAAACCGCGAAGCCTCAGTTGAGGTCCGCAAGGTGGAAACGGGCAAGGGTATCTGACGCAACCTGGTTGCGTTTTCGAGAAAGTCCGGGAACCGGCACGCTCCTCCGTGCTGTTTCCGGTTGGGGTAAACGAGGGGAGCACGGCGAGGCGCCCATGGAAATCGGTCTGTCGCACTATCTGTCGGTCGCGGCGATCCTGTTCACGATCGGGATCTTCGGGATCTTCCTGAACAGGAAAAACGTGATTGTTATCTTGATGTCTATCGAACTGCTGCTGCTGTCGGTGAACATCAACTTTGTCGCCTTTTCGTCGTTCCTCGGCGACATGATGGGCCAGATCTTCACCATGCTGGTTCTCACCGTGGCTGCCGCAGAGGCCGCCATCGGCCTTGCGATCCTGGTGGTCTTCCACCGGAACCGCGGCTCCATCGCCGTGGAAGACGTCAACGTGATGAAAGGGTAGGAGCTGATGTATTCCGCAATCCTGTTCCTGCCGCTGATCGGCTTCCTGATCGCCGGTCTTTTCGGCCGCGCCATCGGCGCCAAGACCAGTGAATATATTACGAGTGGTCTCCTGATCCTCGCTGCGCTGCTGTCCTGGATCACTTTCTTCGGGTTCTGGCTCGGCGGCTCGGAAATGCAGATCGTCGATCTGTTCCGCTGGATCGATACCGGTGATCTGAAGGTGTCCTGGTCCATCAGGGTCGACACGCTGACCGCTGTGATGCTGATCGTCGTGACCACTGTGTCCGCGCTCGTGCATGTCTACTCAATCGGGTACATGCACCATGACCCGCATCGGCCGCGTTTCTTCGCCTATCTGTCGCTTTTCACCTTCGCGATGCTGTCGCTGGTGACGGCAGACAACCTTTTGCAGATGTTCTTCGGCTGGGAAGGTGTGGGCCTTGCCTCCTATCTTCTGATCGGCTTCTGGTATCAGAAACCGTCCGCAAATGCGGCCGCCATCAAGGCATTCGTCGTCAACCGCGTTGGTGACTTCGGATTTGCGCTCGGCATCTTCGGCGTCTTCTATCTGTTCCAGAGCATCGAGTTCACCACCATCTTCAACGACGCGCCGTCCTTCATCCAGGAGCACGGCGAGGTGATGACTTTCCTCGGCTACCATCTTGATCCGCATGCAGCGATGACGGTTGTCTGCCTGCTGCTGTTCATGGGAGCCATGGGCAAGTCGGCGCAGTTCCTGCTGCACACCTGGCTGCCGGACGCCATGGAAGGCCCGACACCCGTGTCCGCGCTTATCCATGCCGCGACGATGGTGACCGCCGGTGTCTTCATGGTGGCTCGTCTGTCACCGCTGATGGAACTTTCGCACACCGCGTTGACGGTCATCGTGTTCTTTGGTGCAACGACGGCCTTCTTCGCCGCAACTGTCGGTCTGGTGCAGAACGACATCAAGCGTGTGATCGCCTATTCGACCTGTTCGCAGCTCGGGTACATGTTCGTTGCACTTGGCGTCGGTGCCTATTCGATCGGTATCTTCCACCTGTTTACCCACGCCTTCTTCAAGGCGCTGCTGTTCCTATGCGCCGGTTCGGTGATCCACGCCGTTTCCGACGAGCAGGACATGCGCAAGATGGGTGGTCTTCGGAAGCATATTCCGATTACCTACTGGACGATGATGATCGGAACGCTGGCCCTTACGGGTGTGGGCATTCCATTCACCCATATCGGTTTCGCCGGCTTCATTTCCAAGGATGCGATCATCGAGGCAGCCTTTGCCGGTTCCGTGGGTGAACACGCCAATCCGATGGCCCTCTACGGCTTCTGGATGACTGTTATCGCTGCTGCGCTGACGTCGTTCTATTCCTGGCGCTTGACGTTCATGACCTTCCACGGCAAGCCGCGTGCGCCTGTCGATGTGATGAAACACGTACATGAATCTCCGCTGGTGATGACCGTGCCGCTGTTCATCCTGTCCATCGGCGCTGTGCTGGCGGGCATGGTCTTCTACGGTTCGTTCTACGGCGAAGGTTATGCAGAGTTCTGGAAGGGCGCACTGTTCAACAGTGAAACCAACCACATCCTGCATGCCATGCACGAAGTTCCTGGCTGGGTGAAGGTGTCCCCGTTCGTCATGATGGTGCTCGGCTTCCTGGTTGCCTACCAGTTCTACATCCGCTCTCCGGAAATGCCGAAGCAGCTGGCGGAGCGCCATTCCGGCCTCTACCAGTTCCTGCTCAACAAGTGGTACTTCGACGAGCTTTATAACTTCATCTTTATCCGTCCTGCCATGTGGCTCGGCCGGGTCCTCTGGAAGAAGGGCGATGGCACCGTGATCGACGGGTATGGCCCGAACGGTGTTGCTTCCCGTGTTCAGAATGTGACCGCCTGGGTCGTCCGCCTGCAGACCGGATATCTCTATCACTATGCATTTGCGATGCTGATCGGTGTGGCTGCGCTTATCACCTGGTCGATGTTCACCGGTGCAGGCACCGGCGGGGGTGCACACTAATGATTGACTGGCCAATTCTGTCACTCACGACGTTCTTGCCGCTGCTGGGCGTGCTCTTCATTCTCCTAGTTCCGGGGAATGACGAGGGCAGCAAGAAGAACATCCGGATGGTCGCTCTTGTGACCACCTCGGTGACCTTCCTTCTGTCGCTGTTCATCTGGGGCAATTTCGACTACGCCAATTCCGGCTTCCAGTTCGTGGAACACCGGGAATGGCTTGGAAGCAACATCAGCTACCGCATGGGCGTTGACGGTATTTCCGTCCTCTTCGTGATCCTTACGACCTTCCTGATGCCGTTCTGCATCCTGGCCTCCTGGGACAGCGTGCAGAAGCGGGTAAAGGAATACATGATTGCCTTCCTCGTTCTGGAAACGCTGATGATCGGCGTCTTCTGCGCGCTGGACCTGGTCGTGTTCTACGTGTTCTTCGAAGCTGGCCTCATTCCGATGTTCCTGATCATCGGTGTGTGGGGCGGGGCGCGCAGGGTCTATGCATCCTACAAGTTCTTCCTGTACACGCTGCTCGGCTCGGTGCTGATGCTGATCGCGATCATGGCGATGTACTGGAACGCAGGCACCACCAACATTGAAGCGCTCCTGGCGCATCAGTTCCCGGGCGGGATGCAAACATGGCTGTGGCTGGCCTTCTTCGCGAGCTTTGCCGTGAAGATGCCAATGTGGCCGGTGCATACCTGGTTGCCGGACGCACACGTGGAAGCACCGACCGCCGGTTCCGTCATTCTGGCGGGCGTGCTCCTGAAGCTCGGCGGCTACGGCTTCCTGCGCTTCTCCCTGCCGATGTTCCCGCTTGCCTCCGACATGTTCGCACCCTTCGTGTTCACATTGTCTGTGGTTGCGATCATCTACACGTCGCTGGTGGCGCTTGCCCAGGAAGACATCAAGAAACTGATCGCCTATTCATCGGTCGCACACATGGGCTACGTGACCATGGGCATCTTCACGATGACGGAGCAGGGTGTGCAGGGTGGTATCTTCCAGATGCTTTCCCACGGCATTGTTTCCGGTGCGCTTTTCCTTTGTGTAGGCGTTATCTACGACCGGATGCATACCCGCGAAATCGCTGCCTATGGCGGTCTGGTCAACCGGATGCCGAAGTATGCGGTTGCGTTCCTGATTTTCACCATGGCCAACGTCGGCCTGCCAGGTACTTCCGGGTTCGTTGGGGAAATCCTGACGCTGATGGGGGCGTTCCAGGTCAATTCGTGGGTGGCGTTCTTTGCTACCACCGGTGTGATCCTGTCAGCTGCCTACGCGCTCTATCTCTATCGCCGCGTCGTCTTCGGCGCGCTGGAGAAGGAAAGCCTCAAGTCGATCCTCGACCTGAACCTCAGGGAAAAGGTTATCCTGATCCCCATGATCATCCTGACGATCTTCTTCGGCTTCTATCCGATGGCGATCCTGGATGTGACACAGGGTGCGGTCGACAATCTCATCAATCAATACACCGCGGCGCTCGACGCGGCTGGCGTTGTCCAGCACGCAGCGTCTGCCGCGGCGGCCCACTAGGTTTCGAGGACGAGACAGAGCTATGTCTGAATTGACCCTATTGCCAGATCTCAAGCCGGTACTGCCGGAGATCATCCTGGCCCTCGGAGCCATGGTGCTGCTGATGATCGGCGCCTTTGGCGGCAAGCGCGTCAGCTACGCCGTCTTCGGTGGAGCAATGGGCCTGCTCGGCGGCACCTTCCTGGTGCTTCTGTTCGTGCCGGCCTTTGGTGAAACGTTCGGCGGTTCGTTCGTTCTGGACGATTTCGCCTACTTGCTCAAACTGCTGGTGCTGGCAGGTTCGTTCTTTGCCATCGCCATGTCCTGGGCCTACGCCAAGAGCCAGTCCTTCGACCATTTCGAGTATCCGATCCTGATCGTTCTTGCGACGCTCGGCATGATGCTGATGCTGTCGGCGAATGACATGATCGCACTTTATCTCGGCCTGGAACTGCAGAGCCTTTCGCTCTACGTCGTTGCCGCCATCAACCGGGACAGCGTGCGCTCGACCGAAGCCGGCCTGAAGTACTTCGTGCTGGGCGCGCTGTCGTCGGGCATGCTGCTCTATGGCATGTCGCTTGTTTACGGCTTCACCGGGCAGGTGGCCTTCGAGGGTATCGCGGAATCGCTGTCCCACGATGGCGCTTCCATCGGACTGGTGATCGGCCTGACCTTCATTCTTGCCGGTCTTGCCTTCAAGATTTCCGCGGTTCCGTTCCACATGTGGACGCCGGATGTCTATGAAGGGGCGCCAACCCCGGTTACCGCATTCCTCGCCGCTGCACCGAAAGTTGCTGCTATGGGCATGCTGGTCCGGATCGTGATCGAGGCCTTCCAGCCGGTTACCAACGACTGGCAGCAGATCATCGTGTTCGTGTCGATCGCATCGATGGCACTCGGAGCCTTCGCGGCTATCGGTCAGCACAACCTGAAACGACTGATGGCCTATTCGTCCATCGGTCACATGGGCTACGCGCTGGTGGGTCTTGCTGCCGGCACCCAGACAGGTGTCGAAGGCGTCATTTTCTACATGATCGCCTACATGGGCATGACGCTTGGTGTCTTCGCCTGCATCCTGTCCATGCGCCGCAAGGATGGCATGGTCGAGGAGATCGGTGATCTGGCCGGACTGTCCCAGACAAACCTGCCGATGGCAATCCTGCTGGGTCTGCTGATGTTCTCGCTCGCCGGTATTCCGCCGCTGGTCGGTTTCTTCGGCAAGTGGTACGTGTTCAGCGCGGCCGTCGAGGCCGGTCTCTTCCCGCTGGCCGTGATCGGCGTGGTCGCGTCGGTAGTAGGTGCCTATTACTACCTGCGGATCGTCAAGGTCATGTTCTTCGACGAACCTGTTGAAGGTTTCGAGGCCATGCCGATGGAGCTGCGCGTGGTACTGGGCCTGTCGAGTGTTTTCGTGATCTTCTTCTGGCTGGCACCGGGACAGATCGTCAGCGCGGCCAGCTCTGCTGCCCAGTCGCTGTTCTGATCGATCGCATGACAAGTTATGGACATGAACGTCCGGCGCCAGGTGCGCCGGACTTTCGCTTTGTGGAGCTGGAAACTGTCGGCTCCACGAATTCGCTGTGTTTCGACAAGGCACGGCAAGGGGACGCCGGTCATCTGTGGATCAGGGCAGACGAGCAGACCACAGGTCGTGGGCGCCGCGGGCGTGACTGGTCCTCACCGATAGGCAACATGTTCGCCAGCCTGCTTCTGATCGACCCAAAACCGGCTGAACGGATCGGCGAATTGCCGCTTGCTGCTGCCGTTGCATTGGCGGAAGCCGTTGACAAAGCCGCAGGTACACTGCAACTGGTAAGCCTGAAATGGCCAAACGACCTGCTTGTAGAGGGCTCGAAACTTTCCGGCATCCTGCTGGAGGCTGAAACGCTTAACGATGGCCGGCAGGCAGTTGTCCTTGGTTTCGGTGTCAATTGTGTTTCCCACCCGCCGTTGTCCTTGTATCAGGCGACGGATCTCAGGAGCTTGGGCTATCAGGTAACAGCTGAACGGTTGTTCGAATGTCTTGCGGAGACGCTGGCGGACAACCTGTCTCGCTGGCAGCAACCGGGCGGCTTTGAAGGAATTCGCCGAGCCTGGCTGAAACGGGCGGCACATCTGGGCAAGACCATAACGGTTCGGACTGCCCAGGAAGAAATTACCGGCACTTTTGCCGATTTGGACGCGCGCGGCCACCTGGTCCTGAAACAGGATGGTGGCGGTGAGCGAACGATTTATGCGGGTGATGTGTTTTTGCCTGGCGCTTGAGCGCCGGGCCGTTGCCCGATCTGACGTTTAAAGGAGCAATCCATGGCTTCGGCCAAGAAAAACAACAACAACAACGACATCGTGTTTCTGCCCCTGGGCGGGGTCGGCGAAATCGGCATGAACCTCGGTTTGTACGGCTATGGTCCGGAAGATGACCGGACATGGCTGATCGTCGACTGTGGTGTGAGTTTCGCCGGACCGGAGCTTCCGGGCATCGACGTAGTCGTTCCGGACATCAAGTTCCTGGAAGATGAAGTCGACAATATCGCCGGTATGGTGATTACCCACGCACATGAAGACCATTACGGCGGGATCCTGCATCTGTGGCCCTTCCTGAAGGTACCGGTCTATGCAACGGCCTTCACTGCCGGTCTGCTCGCAGCCAAGACGGAAAGCGAGCCGGGAGCAGAAGAGGTTCCGGTGACGGTGGTGAAGCAGGGCGAGCGCCACAAGATTGGTCCGTTTGATGTCGAATTTGTTGCGATGGCGCACTCCATTCCGGAGCCCTGCGCGCTGGCGATCCGCACGCCTGCCGGCATGGTTCTGCACACCGGCGACTGGAAGATCGACAGGACGCCTGGCGTCGGCCTTCCCATCGATCTGGACCGGCTTGCCGAGCTCGGCCGGGAAGGGGTGATGGCGCTTGTCTGTGACAGTACCAATGCAATTCGTGACGGTGTCAGCCCCAGCGAGGCAGATGTTGCCGTCGAGCTGAAAAAAGTTATGGCAAAGGCCAGCAAGCGAATTGCGGTCACCACCTTTGCATCCAACGTCGCCCGCATTCGGGCGATTGCGGAAGCAGCCGCGGCGAACGACCGCGACATGGTGATTGTCGGCCGCTCTATGCACCGGGTGATCGAGGTTGCCGGAGAGCTTGGCTATCTGGATGGACTGAAGCCGTTTCACGATGAAGAGGCCTATGGCTACCTGCCGCGGGAAAAGACCGTGCTTTTGTGCACGGGATCGCAAGGCGAAGCCCGCGCTGCCCTCGCCAGGATCGCAGCCGGCGACCATCGCAACATCGCGCTGTCAAAGGGCGATATGGTCATCTTTTCTTCGCGCACGATCCCCGGCAACGAGAAAGCCGTTGGTGAGGTGCTGAACAACCTTGCCGACAAGGATGTCGACATCATCACCGACCGTGACGCCCTTGTGCATGTGTCCGGTCACCCGCGCAGGGGCGAGCTGGAGCAGCTTTACAAACTGGTCCAGCCGAAAGTCGTGCTTCCCGTCCACGGGGAACCGTTGCATCTTGCCGCCCACGCCGCGTTCGCAAAGGACCTCGGGGTGCCTGAAGTGGTGCGCGGCAAGAACGGGGACATCATCCGCCTGAGTGCGGGGCGTGCCGGCATCATCGACGAGGCGCCGTCAGGCATCCTGGTGAAAGACGGCGATATCCTGGACGATCCGGAAGTCACCGGCGTCAAGGAACGGCGCAAGCTTTCGTTTGCGGGCGCTGCGGTGATCGCGCTGGTGGTCAACCGATCCGGGGAGCTGCTGGACGACCCCAATGTTGTCCTGTTGGGCTTGCCGGACACGGATGATGAAGGTGATCCGATGGAGGACATCGTCATCAAGGCTGTCAGGGGCGCTGTTACCAGCATCCCGAAGAACCGGCGCAAGGACAAGGATCTGGTTGCGGAGGCTGCGCGCCGTGCAGCCCGGTCCGAGATCCTGAACGTCTGGGGCAAAAAGACGCTCTGCAAGGTGATGGTGACCCAACTATAGTCATCGCGGCGGCCTGAGTGGCCGCTGACAGCGGAGGTTTGCAAATGATCGGACGGCTCAATCACGTCGCCATTGCGGTGTCGGATATCGAAGCAGCAACGGCAGTCTACCGGGACACTCTCGGTGCAGAGGTTTCAGCCAGGGAAGAGCAGCCGGACCACGGCGTCAGCACGGTGTTCATCAACTTGCCGAACACCAAGATCGAGCTGCTTGAGCCACTTGGCGAGAATTCTCCCATTGCAAAGTTCCTGGAAAAGAACCCCTCAGGTGGCATTCACCACGTTTGCTACGAGGTCGATGACATTATTGCCGCGCGCGACAAGCTGCTGGCAGATGGGGCCCGGGTACTTGGCGACGGTGAGCCGAAGATAGGGGCGCATGGCAAACCTGTGCTGTTCCTGCATCCCAAGGATTTTCTCGGTACCTTGACCGAACTTGAAGAGGCTTAATTCATGTCCATCGCGTTTGGCATGGCCATCTATTTCATGCTCTGGTGGATCATTCTGTTTGCCATCCTGCCGTTCGGCATGCGCCGGACGCAGGAGGAAGCAGGCGAGGTTGTACCAGGAACCGAGCCAAGCGCTCCCGAGCAGCCGCGATTCCGTCGGGTAATCATCCTGACCACCATCGTGACTACTGTGGTTTTTGCCGGATACCTCGGTATGCGCAACTCGGGATTCGGGCTGGACGACATTCCGTTCCTCAACCCGCCAACCGGCAGCTACAGTCACCCGTCCAACTGACGGGTGCGCCTCCCGGGGCATATTTGTTCGGATCCCACGACAAGTCCGCCCGGTTGCAAGAAAACTGACGCTATTCCGCAAAGAAAAAAGGCAGAGCCAAGCTCTGCCTTTGTAAAGTTCCGCGTCTAAATTCGACCCTGTACCCTTACTGTCCGGTATTCCCGTACAGCTGGGCGGCTGCAAACCAAAAGGTGCGCCTGAGGATCCTTCCTCCCAAGACTCAGACCGCGATGTCCTTGAGCCTCTTGGCATTTCTGCCAAGGCATCTTTTTGTTATGAAGATGGAAACTAGCGGATTGATTCAGCCTTGTCACCTATTTGTCGTGCACAGGCTATTTTTTTTGCTTGCCTATTTCCTTGGCGGCAATTGGTACTAAGACCTTAGTTCTGAAGCCGGCAAAAAATTAGGCGGCAAACTTCAGCAAATACCTGCATTTGCGCGCTATTTTGCCGTCATTTCTGTATAAGGCAGGCATGCCTGCGCAAAGGGCTTGTATTTGGTGGCTGCTTGCGCTTTGACTGCGCACAAAACAGGCGATGCCCAAGATTGAGAGAACATTCATGCGTCTTTCCCGTTACTTTCTGCCCATTCTGAAAGAAACACCCAAGGAAGCGGAAATCGTGTCCCACCGGCTGATGCTGCGTGCCGGCATGATTCGTCAGCAGTCCGCCGGAATCTATTCCTGGTTGCCACTTGGGTTGAAGGTCCTGCGCAAGATCGAACGGATCGTCGAAGAAGAACAGGCAAGGGCAGGCGCGATCCAGTTGCTGATGCCGACGATCCAGTCAGCCGATCTGTGGCGTGAGAGTGGCCGGTATGATGCCTATGGCAAGGAGATGCTGCGCATCACCGACCGTCACGAGCGGAACATGCTGTTTGGGCCGACAAACGAGGAGATGATCACCGACATCTTCCGTGGCTACGTGCGATCCTACAAGGACCTGCCGCTGAACCTCTATCACATCCAGTGGAAGTTCCGTGACGAGGTGCGCCCGCGCTTTGGTGTCATGCGCGGCCGGGAGTTCCTGATGAAGGATGCCTATTCCTTCGATCTGGACAAGGAATCGGCCCGCCACGCCTATAACCGGATGTTTGTCGCCTACCTGCGCACATTCGCACGCATGGGGCTGAAGGCGATCCCGATGAAAGCCGACACCGGCCCGATCGGCGGCGACATGAGCCACGAGTTCATCATTCTTGCCGACACTGGCGAAAGCGAAGTGTTCTGCGACAAGTCGTTGTTGGAGCTGCCGACGCCTGCGGAAGATACGGACTTCTCCTCCGACCTGACGCCGATCGTGACCGAATGGACGACGCCCTACGCGGCAACGGACGAAATGCACGACGAAGCCGCCTTCGGTGCACTGGCTGAAGACACTCGCGTTTCGGCGCGTGGTATCGAAGTCGGTCATATCTTCTATTTCGGTACCAAGTACTCCGATGCGATGGGGGCCAAGGTTGCGACAGCAGAAGGCACGGAAGTGCCGGTCCACATGGGCTCCTACGGTGTCGGCGTTTCACGCCTTCTTGGCGCCTTGATCGAAGCCAATCATGATGAAAATGGAATCGTCTGGCCGAAATCCGTCGCGCCGTTCCATGTCGGGCTGGTCAATCTGAAGCCGGGTGACGACCTGACGGATCCGGTGTGTGAAGATCTCTATGCCAAGTTTGAAGCTGCCGGCATCGAGGTTCTTTACGACGATACGGACACCCGGGCCGGTGCCAAGTTTGCGACGATGGATCTGATTGGCTTGCCGTTCCAGGTCGTTGCCGGGCCGCGTGGACTGAAAGACGGCTTGCTGGAAGTCAAAGACCGGGCAACTGGGGAAAAGGAAATGCTTTCTCCAGAAGCCACCTTGAACAAGCTGACGGCGGCATTGACGGACTAACCAAGTCCGGTGATCCTCTGTGTGGGGATTCGGTCGCGGCGTCTGCTGCGGCCAGCCGGCCTGCCGGAAATATTTCGGTAGGTGGGCTGTGCTGAATTTGGGGCTGTGCTGAACTGGATGGACAATGACAGCGGTAGATACGGCGGACATTGACGACGGTCGCAAACCGGCAGCCCCGACACGCGCCTTTTCCGCATTTGAATGGATGATTGCAGGGCGCTACCTGCGATCAAGGCGCCGCGAAACCTTCATATCCGTCATTGCAGGCTTTTCCTTTGCTGGCATCATGCTTGGCGTGGCAACGCTGATCATCGTGATGGCAGTGATGAACGGGTTCCGGACGGAGCTTCTCGGCAAGATCCTGGGCATCAACGGTCATATGCTGGTTCAGCCGATCGACCAGCCACTGACGGACTATGATGCGGTTTCCGCCCGGTTGCAGGGTGTGCCGGATGTGGTCAGTGCGATGCCCTTTGTGGAAGGCCAGGCGCTGGTATCCGGGCCTGCAGGGAATTTCGGAGCGCTCGTTCGCGGCCTTTACGAAAGCGATCTGCGCCGTGTGCCGCTTATCGCGAACAATGTGCGGGCCGGAACCCTTGACGGGTTCGACGAGGGCGAGGGGGTTGCCATCGGTTCGCGCATGGCGCAACAGCTCGGCATCACCCTTGGTGACAATGTCACCATTATCTCACCGCGTGGTAGTGTGACCCCCATGGGCGTTACGCCGCGGTTGAAGGCCTATCCGGTTACCGCCATTTTCGAAATCGGCATGAGTGAATACGACGCGACCTTTCTGTTCATGCCACTGGAAGAGGCGCAGGCCTATTTCAACATGGATACCAAGGCGACAGGTATCGAAGTTTATGTAGCTGACCCCGACAGGGTCGGTATCATGAAGGACACGATCGAGGAGGCCGCGGATCGGCCGGCTTTCGTAACCGACTGGCGCCAGCGCAATGTCACCTTCTTTGCAGCCCTTGAGGTGGAGCGGAACGTGATGTTCATCATCCTGACGCTGATCGTTCTGGTGGCGGCGCTCAATATCGTTTCCGGCATGATCATGCTGGTAAAGGACAAGGGCAAGGACATCGCGATTTTGAGGACCATGGGCGCGACGCGTGGGTCGATTATGCGGATCTTCCTGATAACAGGCGCCAGCATCGGCTTCGTGGGTACTTTCGCCGGCTTCTTCCTCGGACTTTTGGTCTGCCTGAACATCGAGAGCATCCGTCAATTCGTTTCCTGGCTTACCAGGACGGAACTGTTCGATCCGACGCTCTACTTTTTGTCACAGCTGCCCGCGGAGATTGACTCCGGAGAGACGATAACAGTGCTTGTCATGGCGCTTGCGTTGTCACTGCTGGCGACGGTCTATCCTGCGTGGCGGGCTGCGCGGCTCGATCCCGTTGAAGCCCTCAGATATGAATAGGGAGACGGGAGATGAACATGGCCGTTGACCCCAACCAGGCACCGGGACTGGCGCCCGCCGCCCTGCAATTGTCTGGCATTACCCGCAGTTTCGACGAGGGTAATCGCGAACTTCATATCCTGAGCGGTGCCGATCTGCGCATCGAGGCCGGCGAGATGGTTGCCCTGGTAGCGCCTTCCGGAACCGGCAAATCGACCCTCTTGCATATTGCAGGTTTGCTGGAGCGCCCGGACGAGGGCGATGTCTTCCTCGGACCGGTCAACTGTTCGGATCTGTCGGATGATGAGCGCACGGCCATCCGGCGTAACGACATCGGGTTCGTCTATCAGTTTCATCACCTGCTGCCGGAGTTTACCGCACAGGAAAACGTGATGATGCCACAGATGATCCGTGGCTTGCCGCGAAAGATGGCAGCGGAGAGAGCAGACGAACTTTTGAAATACATGCGTCTCGGTGAGCGTGGCAGCCATCGCCCTTCGGAGCTTTCCGGTGGGGAGCAGCAGCGCGTTGCCGTTGCCCGTGCGGTTGCGAATGCGCCTCGTATCCTTCTTCTGGATGAACCGACGGGAAATCTGGACCCCAACACTGCAGGCTATGTATTCGACGCCTTGCAGGCATTGGTGCGGGCGTCCGGTGTTGCGACGCTGTTCGCAACTCACAACCTGGAACTGGCGGGCCGGATGGACAGGGCAATAACGCTGTCCGAAGGCCTGGTCAGGGACCTCTAGGTTTTTCCGGTAAGATATTCCAAGCCAGAAAATTGCTTCTAACCCGTGTGACCGGGCTCCTCAGAGCCGCGATTGCCCAGAAGAACAAAGCAAAAACCCAAAGTTTTCAGCAAATTTGATTTGCTTGATGACAAGGGGAACAAAAAGGGCTTGCAATAGGAACAAAAATGGAACATCATCCAGTTACGCAATTAGCAACGGTTGGAGGATGTGATGATCCATATCGCTCGTGATTTTGCCGCTTTCGGTGCAATGGTTTGCTTCTGCACGACGCTCGCCGTCTGGGGCGACGTGCTTCTGTCCGTCGGCTGATCAATCTCTGCTGAACGGTCGTTGTTTCGGCAAATGGTGCCAGTGCGTTTTTTGAGTTCCTGGACTCAGTCCGCTGCGGTGTGATGCGAAGTCAGGATTACAAAGAACAGCGGTAACAACTCCTTCGGCGTCTCGACACGCTATTCCGAACACGCTTCACTTGAGCGCTGATTCTGGAAGATGTTATGAGAGCCGCCATGTCTGCTACAGATCCCAATAATTCTCTGTCTTCCGGTTCGTCAGAAAATGCCGGCAGTGAGGCAAGCGGTCCCGGCTATGTTCACCTCCGGGTCCATTCGGCGTTGTCGCTTCTGGAAGGTGCGTTGCCGATCAAGAAGCTTCTCGACCTCGCCAAGGCCGATGACCAGCCGGCGCTGGCGATTGCCGATACCAACAATCTGTTTGGCGCACAGGAATTTGCGACCAAAGCGTGGGGATCCGGAATTCAGCCGATTGCCGCGTGTCAGCTTTCCGTCTTTTTCGACGATGGTCTGGAAAGCGGGCGGAGAGGGGAACCTGCGCTTTCGGACGTTGTTCTTCTCGCCATGACAGAAGCCGGTTACGGCAATCTGATGGAGCTGAGTTCTCGGGCCTTCCTCGACACGGAGACCGGTCTGAGGCCACACGTTTCCTCCGGGTATCTTCTATCAAAGTCCGAAGGCGTTATCATTCTGACCGGTGGTGTCGGAGGGCCGATCGGGGCTGCGCTCCTTGCCGGACGCAAGGACCTCGCAAAAAGCCGGTTGGAAACACTGGCGGACCGTTTTCCTGGCCGTTGCTACGTGGAAATCCAGCGCCATGGCATGGAAGCCGAGCGCAAGACCGAAGACGCGTTTCTCGATCTGGCCTACGAATACGGGCTGCCACTGGTCGCCACCAACGAAGCCTTCTTTCCCAAGCGCGAAGACTATGAAGCTCATGACGCCCTGATCTGCATTTCTGAAGGCCGGGTGCTGATAGAGGATGACCGCAGACGCCTGACACCCGAGCACTACTTCAAAAGCCGCGCGGAAATGTGCGCGCTCTTTGCGGATTTGCCAGAGGCGCTTGTTTCAACGGTAGAAATTGCCCGGCGCTGCAGCTTCCGCCCGTTGAAGCGCGCGCCGATCCTGCCCCGGTTTGCCGGTGCGGATGCGGATCCGGAAGAAGCGGAGAAGGCAGAAGCGGAAGAGTTGATCCGCCAGGCGCGCGAAGGATTGCAGGCGCGCCTTGATGCGCACGGACTGGCTCCGGGTCTTGAGGAGAAGGACTACTGGGACCGGCTCGACTACGAGACCGGCATCATCGAGCGCATGAAGTTTCCCGGGTACTTCCTGATCGTTGCCGACTTCATCAAATGGGCGAAAGGGCAGGATATTCCGGTCGGCCCGGGTCGCGGGTCCGGTGCGGGGTCACTGGTAGCCTGGTCCCTGACCATTACCGACCTCGATCCCATGCGGTTTTCGCTGCTGTTCGAACGCTTCCTCAATCCTGAACGCGTTTCGATGCCTGACTTCGATATCGACTTCTGCCAGACCCGGCGTGAAGAAGTGATCCGTTATGTTCAGGAAAAATACGGCCGGCAGCAGGTCGCGCAGATCATCACCTTCGGATCGCTTCAGGCCCGCGCCGTGCTGCGCGATGTCGGCCGCGTGCTGCAAATGCCTTATGGCCAGGTCGACCGGCTCTGCAAACTTGTTCCCGCCAACCCGGCAAATCCTGTAACGCTTGGTCAGGCGATCGAGGAAGAGCCACGCCTGCGCGAGGCAGCCAAGGAAGAGGAAATCGTCGAGCGGCTGCTGGGCATGGCTCAGAAGCTCGAAGGCCTTTACCGGCACGCTTCCACGCACGCGGCGGGCGTTGTCATCGGTGACAGACCCCTGGAACAGCTGGTGCCGCTCTATCGAGACCCGCGTTCCGACATGCCGGTCGCCCAGTTCAACATGAAGATGGTGGAAGATGCCGGACTTGTTAAGTTCGACTTCCTCGGCCTGAAGACACTGACGGTTATCGATACGGCGGTGAAGCTGATTGAACGGCGCGGTATCGATGTCGACGTCGCAGCCCTGCCGATCGACGACGAGAAAACCTACAAGCTGCTGGCGCGCGGCGAAACGTTTGGCGTGTTCCAGCTGGAAAGTCAGGGCATGCGCCGCGCGATTGCAGGCATGAAACCCGACCGGTTCGAAGACATCATTGCCCTTGTGGCTTTGTATCGCCCCGGACCGATGGAAAACATCCCGGTCTACAACGCGGTGAAGCACGGCGAACAGGACCCGGACTGCCTGCATCCCCTGCTTGAACCCATCCTGATGGAGACGAACGGCATTATCGTCTACCAGGAACAGGTGATGCAGATTGCGCAGGTTCTGTCCGGCTACTCTCTCGGTGAAGCAGACCTTCTGCGCCGCGCCATGGGTAAGAAGATTGCCGCGGAGATGGAAGTCCAGCGGGCGCGTTTTGTCGACGGCGCGGTGGAGCGTGGGATCAACAAGAGCCACGCCGGAACAATCTTCGATCTTGTGGCGAAGTTCGCCAACTACGGCTTCAACAAGTCGCACGCTGCAGCGTATGCGCTGGTCTCCTATCATACGGCCTGGCTCAAGGCGAACCACCCGGTCGAGTTCATGGCCGCTTCCATGACACTGGATCTGGGCAATACGGAAAAACTGGGCGACTACCGTCAGGAATGTCGGCGCATGAAGATCGAGATCGAGCCGCCGTCAATCAACCGCGGGCAAGTCTATTTTGACGTTGCCGACGGCAAGATCCTTTACGCGATGGGCGCGATCAAGGGTGTTGGCGAGCAGGCGGTTGAACACATTGTTGAGGTTCGGGGCGACAAGCCTTTCAAGAGCCTTGGCGATTTTGCGCGTCGGATTTCACCCAAGGCCCTCAACAAGCGAACGCTTGAAAACCTGGTCGCAGCCGGAGCATTCGATGAGCTTGAGCCCAACCGGGCACGGGTTTTTGAAGGCCTCGACCGGATCATGGGCCTGGCTCAACGCACCGAGGAAAACAAGACGCTCGGCCAGGACGAGCTTTTTGGCGGCAGCGACAGCGAAGAACCCTTGCAGCTGGATGATGTCCATGGCTGGACAAACGAAGAGAAGCTGCAGCGGGAACACTCGGCGATCGGGTTTTACCTGTCAGCGCATCCGATCGACGAATACGCCTCCGTGCTGGAAAAGATGCGGGCACAGCCGTGGAGCCAGTTTTCGGAAGCAGTCAAGAAGGGGGCGTCTCACGGCCGGCTTGCCGGCACCGTCGTGTCCATGCAGGAACGCAAGACCAAGACCGGCAATCGCATGGGTATCGTTCGCTTGTCCGATGCTACGGGCCAGTATGAGGCGTTGCTCTTCCGTGAGAAACTCGAACAGTTCCGGGATGCCTTGCAGGCTGGACGTTCCGTTGTCGTGCTCGTCGGGGCCGACATGCGCGACGACGAGCCCTCCCTTCGAATCGAACAGGTTGATCCGATCGATCAGGTTGCAGCCCGTCTGCAGAAAAGCATGCGTGTCTTTGTTCGCGATGAACGTCCAATCCCGAGCCTTGCAAAGCAGTTGCAGGTGAGGGGTGAAGGTGACGTGACGGTGATTGTGCTTCTGGAAAACGGCGCACGGGAAGTGGAAGTCAAGCTCCCCGGCCGGTTCCGCCTGTCACCGGAAATTGCGGGCGCGCTCAAGGCAGTGCCAGGTGTAACGGACGTACAGGTGGCGTGAGCGTCCAGAGGCGCCAACAATTCGACTTCACTACGGGAGCGCTGGTGCGCCAGGGTTTCTATGGTCCTGAAAATGCTCGCTCAGTCAGTTGCCGATTCGGGCGCTGTGATAGTCCTTGAGCGCAGTGGCCAGCTGCAACGCAAAGCGCGCTGAAGCCACGGGAAGTGTCCGCCCGCGCATCTGGCCCAGAATTAGGTTACCGGGTGGCAGGTCCTTGCTCGAGATCGGTTTGAAAACCAGCGAGCCGTCATCCTGCTCTCTGAGCCCCAGAGGGATCTGGAAGCCGATCAGTTTCTCACAAAGAACGTAGTGCCGGATCAGGTCGAAGCTTTCCGTTTCGACAGCGGGAGATACGCGGCGACTGCCACGCCGGGCAGCAAAGTCCAGCAGATGCCTGACGCCATATTTGGTTGTCGGGGCGACGTGGGGCACATCGAGACAATCCCGCAGGCGCACCTCCGCTTTTTTTGCCAGTGGGTGGTCGCTCGCCATGACCGCAAAAACCTCCTGCGGGATGACATGAAGTACCTCGAAATCCACCAGATAGACTGGCTCGAACACCAGTGCCAGGTCGCTGGAATAGGACACGAGTTCCTGCTCGGCCTGGGTTCTGTCCCTGACGTTGACCGAAAACGTGACGCCCGGATGATCACGCCGGTACCGGGCGATCTGCTCGGGCAGGAAATAAGGGACCATGGCCTGGGAGCAGGCGATGGAAACGTGCCCTCTGCGTTCTCCTGCAAGATCCGCGACCTGGCTCTGCACACGAGCAAGGTCTGAAAGGCTTGCGCGGTAGTGGTGGAGAAGAAGCTCTCCGGCAGGGTTGAGACGTACGCCCTTCGGTAGGCGCTCAAAGAGCTGTGCGCCAAACTCCTGCTCGAACCTTTGCACCCGGCGCGTGAGCGCCGAGGCGGTCAGGTTCATGTCTTCCGCCGCTTTTCTGATGGAGCCCGCTCGGGCGACAGCCTCAATGAGCTGAAACGTGTATAAGTGTCTCATTTCAATAGGCTTTGTTTATAGCGTTGCATTTTTTTCATCGCATCTGTGAATTTATAGCATTTTTCGGAAACGGAAAACACCTGCAAGCTTCGGAAAGCCAATCGCACAGCGGAGTTTCCGAACATGTCCCTACACAGACGCGAATTCCTCAAAGCCGGAGCTGCCGTCGTCGGCGCCCTCCCGTTTTCCCGGTCCCTGTCTGCCTTCGCCGCAAGCGATACTCTGGTGGCGGTGACCGTTCAGACCATCAACAGTCTGGATCTTCACCGTACCGGTACCAACAGGGCCAGCTATCAGGTTGCCATCAACAGTTATGACCGGTTGATTACGTTCGGCAGCAAGACCCTTGAAGATGGCAGCGTTTCCTTCGACTATTCGAAGCTGGAACCGGAACTCGCGGAAAGCTGGACAATTTCCGACGACGGTTTGACCATTACCTTCAAGCTGAAGCCGAACGCCGTTTTCTGGGACGGCAGCAAGGTGACCGCTGAGGATGTAAAATGGTCTTTCGACAGGGCAGTGTCAGTTGGCGGGTTCCCGAGCACGCAGATGAAAGCTGGCGGCCTTGTGCGGCCGGATCAGTTTGAAGCCGTCGATGAGGAAACCTTTGTCGTCAAGCTCGACAAGCCATCAAAGCTATCCTTGCCGGATCTGGCAGTTCCTGTGCCGTTCGTCATCAATTCGAAAGTCGCCAAGGAACATGCGACAGCCGATGATCCCTGGGCGACTGAGTATCTTCACACGACACCTGCCGGGTCCGGTGCCTACAAGGTTGCCCGCTGGGATTCCGGCCAGCAGATCGTTTACGAACGCTTTGACGAATGGGCTGGTGGACCTTTGCCCAAGGTTCGCAGAATCATTGTTCGAGAAGTGCCGAGTCCGGCAACGCGCCGCGCCCTGATCGAACGTGGTGATGTGCAGGTGTCCTTCGACATACCGGATAAGGATGCTGCTGAGCTCGCTGAAAAGGTGAAGGTGTATTCAACACCGATTGCCAACACCATGCATGTGGTTGGCCTGAATTACACTTTCGAACCTTTCCAGGATCCGAATGTGCGCAAGGCTATCGCCTACGCGATTCCCTATAAGGACATCTTCGATACTGCAGCTTATGGCCGCGGCGCACCGTTGTGGGGCGGTAGCGAGACCATTGAAGACACCTCCTGGCCACGCAAGTCGCCCTATAGCCATGACATGGAGAAAGCCAAGGAGTTGCTTGCGGCATCCGCCTATCCTGATGGCTTCGAAGTCCCTCTGTCGATCAGCACAGACCTTGCATCCTGGATGGAGCCAACTGCACTGCTGATCCAGGAAAGTCTCGGCAAACTCGGCATCAAGACGGAAATCGAGAAGATCCCCGGGGCAAACTGGCGCACCGCGGTGCTCGTGGAAAAGCGCTTGCCGCTACATCTTGAAAACTTCGGCGGCTGGCTGGACACACCCGACTACTACTTCTTCTGGGCGTATCAGGAAGGCAACCTTTTCAATTCCTCGAATTATCGAAACGAGGAAATCGAGACCCTGACCTCGGAAACGCTTCACATGGCGCAGGACGATCCGGAGTACGCGCCGAAGATCAAGCGGATGTTCGAGATCGCGATGGACGACCTGCCGAGGATTCCGCTTTATCAGCCGGCGCTCAATGTCGCGGTCAACAGTGCCGACGGTTACGAGTTCTGGTTCCACCGCCAGCTCGATGTCCGCTCTCTGACGAACGTGGAGAGCTAGGTCATGGCGCGTCGCAGCTCAGCTACGCTTAACCGCATTCTGCAGGCGATACCGGTTCTGATAGGCGTTGTGGTGATCAGCTTCATCCTCACCCGTGCCTTGCCCGGTGACCCAGCAGTGCAATTTGCCGGAGCTGCGGCAACGCCTGAATCCATCGAAGAGGTTCGACGGTCTCTGGGCCTCGACAAACCGTTGCCGGAGCAGTTCCTGATCTATGTAGGAGATCTGCTGCAGGGAGATCTGGGCCAGTCGGTTTCCACCGGCCGGCCCGTTGCGACGGAACTTGCGTCCCGACTGCCGGCCTCGCTCGAATTGACGCTGTCCGCCCTGATCCTGTCCTGCCTGATAGCCGTTCCACTCGGCGTTCTGGCAGCGACACGGCCGGGAACCTGGATTGACCAGCTATGCCGGATACTTGTCACCGCCGGCGTATCTCTGCCGACATTCTTCACCGGCATCGTTCTGATCTATGTTTTCTATTATCTCCTGGGCATCGCTCCGTCGCCCCTTGGCAGGCTCGATTTCATCTATCTTGATCCTCCCAGGATAACCGGGTTCTTCCTGATCGACGCTGCAATTGCCGGAGATTTGGAAACCTGGTTCGGGGCGCTGAAGCAACTGGTCTTGCCAGCGACGACGCTAGCCCTCTTCACCCTTGCCCCGATCGCGCGCATGACGCGGGCGGCGATGCTGTCTGCATTGGCGGCCGACTATGTCAGAACCGCACGGGCAGCAGGTCTCGGGCCAGGGATGGTCCTCTACGGCTACGCTTTCCGCAACGCTCTGCTTCCGGTCGTGACCACGCTGGGTATGGTGTTTTCCTTTGTGCTTGGGGCGAATGTGCTGGTCGAGAAGGTCTTCGCCTGGCCAGGCATCGGATCCTATGCGGTCGAGGCGCTTGTGGTTTCCGATTACGCCGCGGTTCAGGGGTTCGTTCTGGCGATGGCATTGCTGTTCGTCATTCTCAACCTGTTGATCGATCTGTCCTATTCGCTGATTGATCCACGTTTCGGGACATCTTCGAAATGAGTGATACGACGTTGCCTCCAACCGTCGCGGAGCGGAAGACCAGCTCCGGTGCTCTGGCCCATACGATCTATGTCCTTCGGGAAAATCCGGTCACGGCCCTGTCTTTCGCCATGTTCGCTTTTTTCATCGGATCAGCACTGCTCGGACCTGCACTGGTTCCCTACGATCCGCTGCAGACGAATGCGGCAAATGCATTGCAGGCCCCCAGCTGGTCTCATTGGTTCGGAACCGACAATCTTGGCCGCGATGTCTTTTCAAGGGTGATCGTTGCAACGCGCCTTGATCTGATCATCTCGGTGTCCGCTGTCGCGCTTTCCTTCGTCATCGGTTCGGTCCTTGGTGCCGTGGCGGGTTACCGTGGAGGCTGGCTGGACGTAGTGCTCAACCGGTTTCTCGACACCATCATGGCCTTTCCATTGTTCGTGCTGGCCATGGGCATTGTGGCGGCGCTCGGGAATTCGATTTCCAACATCATTCTGGCCACTGCGATCATCAACATTCCGTTCTACGCCCGTCTTGTTCGTGCGGAGGTCAACATCCGGCGGGAAGCCGGCTTCACGCTTGCCGCAAAGCTTGCCGGCAATTCGGATACCAGGGTGCTTGCGTTTCACATATTCCCGAATGCCCTGCCGCCGATGATGGTGCAGGTCTCGCTCAATCTCGGGTGGGCCATTTTGAACGCGGCCGGATTGTCCTTTATCGGCCTTGGTGTTCGTCCGCCCACACCGGAGTGGGGCATCATGGTTGCTGAAGGCGCGAATTTCATCGTGTCCGGCGAGTGGTGGCTGGCGTTGTTTCCGGGGCTCTGGCTGATGCTGGCAGTCTTTACCTTCAACCTGATGGGAGACGGTCTACGCGACATCGTCGACCCGCGTCGTCGGACCTGAGGAGCTTTGCCATGCTGACCATCAAGGATCTCAAAGTTGCCTTCAAGACGCGCCGCGGAGACGTTCAGGCCGTCAAGGGTATCAGCTTCGACCTGGCCAAGGGCGAACGTCTGGGCATTGTCGGGGAAAGCGGATCGGGAAAATCCGTTACATCCTATGCCCTGATGCGCATTCTGGACGCCGGTGGCCGGATCAAATCCGGTGAGGCGGTATATGACGGTATCGATCTCAAACAGGCGGCGGAGCGCGACATGCGTGAAATCCGCGGTCGGGAGATCTCGATGATCTTTCAGAACCCGCGTGCCGCACTCAATCCCATTCGGAAAGTTGGGCACCAGCTTGAGGACGTCCTTCGCCAGCATGGCCGGGCGACCAGGCAAAATGCGAAAGCAAAGGCAATCGAGGCACTGGAGGCGGTGAAGATCAACGAGGCTGCTGAGCGTTACGAAGCCTATCCCTTCGAGCTTTCGGGGGGCATGTGCCAGCGCGTCGTGATTGCCATTGCGCTTGCCTGTGACCCCAAGCTTCTCATCGCGGACGAGCCGACCACCGGCCTCGATATCACCACCCAAAAGGCCGTCATGGACCTTGTCGATGATCTTGTTCGGGCGCGCGAAATGTCTTCGATCCTGATTACGCACGATCTCGGCCTGGCGTCCGAATATTGCGACCGCATCGTCGTGATGAAGGACGGTGTCATTGTGGAGGAGGGCAGGCCGGCGGACCTGTTTTCAAACCCTCGACATGCCTATACCAGAAAACTGGTGGACGCGACGCCGCGGCGCGGAGCCAGCATTCGTTCATTGCTGCCGGAAGATCAACGCGCGCCGCTGGCCGCACGGACAATCGGCAATTCTCCGATGATGGAAGTCGTCAACCTGACCAAGACCTATCAAGGCAAATCCGGTCCGGTGTACGCCGTCAAGGGCATCAGCTTCACCATTCGCGAAGGCGAAAGTGTCGGACTGGTCGGCGAATCCGGCTGCGGAAAATCCACCACGTCTTCCATGATCGTGCGACTGCTTGATCCGACGTCAGGCCACCTGCTTTTCAGGGGCGAGGATATTGCCAAGCTCCCGTCGGAGAACTTCTCCCGGCATCCACTGCGGCAGAAAATCCAGATGGTTTTCCAGGATGCGACGGACAGTCTCAATCCCAGACATACCGCCCGTCAGTCGATAGCCGAACCCTTGAAGCGTTTGACAGGATTGAAAGGCGCCCACTTGGGCGAACGGGTGGAAGAGCTGGCCGCATTGACAGGCTTGCCGAGCCATCTTCTTGATCGGTTTCCGCACCAGCTGTCAGGGGGGCAGAAGGCGCGCGTCGGCATAGCCAGGGCAATCGCCCCGGATCCCGATCTCCTGATCCTTGATGAGCCGACTGCCGCTCTGGATGTTTCCATTCAGGCCGTTGTCCTGAACCTGCTTGCAGACCTGCGGGCCCGGCTTGGCATGAGTTACCTTTTCGTCAGCCATGATCTCAATGTCGTGCGTCTGCTGTGCGACCATGTCGTCGTCATGAAGGGCGGCAAAGTTGTTGAGGCGGGAGCCGTCGAGACGGTCATGGACACGCCCCAGAACCCGTACACTCGCGAATTGCTTACGGCTGCGCCCCAGGCACCGGCGCGCAAAACCGCCGCCTAAGATATTTTGGAAGGACTAGACATGATCCGCGAACTTCCCTTCACGCTCGCCGGGCTCCGGCAGGCCTATGCCGAAGGCTTGTCTGTTGAGGCCGTGATCGAAGAAGCCTTCAGGCGGCTTGATGCCACCGGCGACCCGGGAATCTTCATTCACCAGGCACGAGAAACGGCACTTGCTGAGGCCCGCAGTCTAGGCAATCCCGATAGCCGGCCTCTTTGGGGAATTCCCTATGTGGCCAAGGACAATATCGACGTGGCTGGCATGCCGACGACTGCGGCGTGCCCGGATTTCGAGTATTTCGCTGATAGCGATGCTTTTGTCGTTGGACGTCTTCGGCAAGCGGGCGCAATTTGTCTTGGAAAGACCAATCTCGATCAATTCGCGACTGGCCTCGTCGGAGTGAGAACGCCATACCCCGTGCCATTGAACGCGGTGGATCCGGAAATCGTTCCCGGTGGCTCTTCCTCAGGCTCGGCCGTTGCTGTTGCCCACGGCTTTGCGTGCTTCTCGCTGGGAACCGACACGGCCGGGTCCGGGCGTGTGCCGGCAGCCCTCAACGGCATTGTGGGGCTCAAACCAAGCCTAGGCGTTCTGTCCGGCTCAGGTCTGGTCCCTGCGTGCCGGACCCTCGATACGATCTCGATTTTTGCCATGACCGTTGCGGACGCATGGGCCGTATTCGAGACTGCTGCAGGCTACGACCAGGCAGATGCCTATTCCAGGCAGCTGCCGGTCCAGAAACTGTCTGCCAGTCAGGGAACTGTAAGGATCGCGGTCCCTGACGATGCTTCACTGAAAACCTTCGGTGACATGGCTCAGGCGGACCATTTCAGGGCAACGATCGCATCGCTGCGCACGCAGGGGGCCGTTGTGCAGGAAATCGATTTTCAGCCGTTTTACGATGTCGCTAGCCTGCTCTACGAGGGGGCCTGGGTCGCGGAACGTACGGCTGCTGTCGGCAATCGTCTGATTGATGCGCCGCAGACGCTTCATCCGACGACGCGCGCAATTATCGAACCGGGTCTTTCTTTGACCGCTGTCGACGCATTCCGTGGACTTTACAAGCTGCAGGACCTGCGCTGGATATGTGATGAGCTTTTGGCAGAGACCGACTTCCTCTGCGTTCCGACGATACCGACATTCGTCTCGGTAGAAGAAATTACCGTTGACCCCATTGGCCCGAATTCAGGCCTTGGCACCTACACGAATTTCGTAAACCTTCTAGATCTTTGCGGTATTGCCGTGCCAACAGGTTTGCGACAGGACGGCCGGCCTGGAAGCCTGACCGTTCTGGCCCGCTGCGGTCAGGATGCAGCCGCCGCCGCGCTTGCCGCTACAGTGGAAGCGGGGCCGCTTGGAGCAACGACCTGGGCTCGGCAGAAACCTGCACTGACCACAAGCGAGATCGCTGCCGGTGAAATAGCTGTTGCGGTCTGCGGCGCCCACATGTCGGGACTGCCGCTAAACAAGGAGCTGATTTCTCACGGCGCACGCTTTGTAAAATCCAGCAAGACAGCACCGGAATACCGTTTCTTTGCGCTTGCAGGCGGGCCTCCGAAGCGGCCGGGCCTTGTGCAGGTTGGCGCCGGCTCGGGCGGATCAATCAATGTGGAGGTCTGGGCAATGCCGCTTGAGACCTTCGGCAGTTTCATGACGGGTATTCCGGCACCGCTGTGCATCGGCACGGTCAAGCTGGAAGACGGAACCGGCGTAAAGGGATTTTTGTGTGAAGGACATGCAGTTGAAGGGGCTGTTGAAATCACCGAACTGAGTTCCTGGCGAACCTATCTTTCCTCAGTGGTTGCTTCCGTTCCCCAGCCGGATGTCTCTGACGAGAAGCTGACCGCGCATGCAAGCTGAACTTTTGACATACGAGGGTTCAGTCAGTGCGGGAAATTGAGGGTAGGCGGAATGTTTCTTCTGATTGCTGATTGCCAAGCTCTTCGCAGGCCAGCGTCCCCAGGCGGTGAATAGCGGATTCAAGTGCGTCCGACCAAACGTCGCCGCAACTGATGCGAAGGCAATGTGCATAAAGGCCTGATGCGGTGAAAAGACTGCCAGGAGCAAAGCAGATATTTTGATTTAAGGCCTTGTAATAAAGAATTGTTGTGTCGATATTTTTGTTCATTTCTATCCACAAGACGAAGCCGCCGTCCGGATGTGTGACCCTGGTACCCGCCGGAAAGGACTGTGCAATGGCCCGGCGTGCGCGCGCGACATTGGTTTCCATTGTCCGGGCCATGCGAGACACATGGCGCTCGAAGTCCCGGGATGACAGAAATTCAGCCAAAGCCAGTTGAGGTGCCAACGGGTTGCAGATTGAGGCGGAGAACTTGACCTTGGTGATTTGGGCAATGCGGCCGGGAGCGCGGATCCAGCCGGTTCGGTAGCCTGGGGCGAGGGTTTTCGAGAAAGAGCTGCAATAGAAGATCTCGGTCTCGTGCGGCAGACTGAAAAACGGTGCCGGACGGCATCCGCCAAACCCGAGGCCGCCGTAGGTATCATCTTCGATCAAGGGTGTCTTGTAACGGTCCAGCAGCTTCAGGACAGAACGTTTCACCGGCTCCGGCATCATGGTGCCGAGTGGGTTGGTGAAGCTGGACGACAAGGCAACGGCAGTTACGGTTCCCGATTTCAGAGCCAGCTCGAGTGCGGACGGATCGATGCCGTCCCGCGAGGTTGGCAACTCCCAGGCCTTCAGTTTCAGGCGTTCGAGCACCTGCAGCAGTCCGAAATAGGCGGGCGATTCGACGGCAATCGTATCGCCCGGCTGTGTGAGCGTTTGAAGTGCGAGCCCTAAAGCTTCGGTGCAGCCACTCGTAATGACAATTTCTTCCTGGGAAACTGTGCTGCCATGCAGGCACATAAGCTTTGCGATTTCTCTCCTGAGTTCCGGTAACCCCTGAGCAGACCCATAGGCGTTGAGTTGCTGTCCTTTCGAGCGGAGGAGTCGTGCCTGCAAGGCGTTCAGCGGCTCTGCGGCCAGCAGAGACGGGGCGGGAATGGCGCAGCCAAGCGGCACATATGCCGGGTTTGACGCATGTTCGAGCATCTCCAGGTAAGGAGCTTGAAACACGACACTGCGGCTGGTCTCGGGTGGTGTTGTTTTACTGGGCTCGATGAGCCTGTGGCTTGCTGGACGGGTGACGAAATAGCCGGACTTTGCCTGTGCCCGGATATAGCCTTTGTCCTCGAGATGGGCATAGGCCTGGTTGGCTGTCGACAGGCTAACGGAATAACTGCGCATGGTGCGCCGGAGGGAAGGGAACCTCTCCCCGGGCTTCAAGGTGCCTTTGTCGATCAGCTGAGCCAGGGACTGGGCAACAGACTGGTATTTGAACGAAACCATTTCAACTGTATCTGTTCATTTTCGAGTTTTTGTATCTGTTTTGATTTTAGGAGAGATGTCAAACCGGGTCGGACATTTCATCAATCAGGAGTGCCGGACATGGCAATGGAACATCCGATCCGTTTCACGGAAAAACTTGCAAGGCTCGAAGGGTTATGGTCGCCGCGCGTCATTGCGGAAATGAACGATTACCAGTTCAAGATCGTCCGCATTCAAGGAGACTTCGTCTGGCATGATCATCCTGAAACGGATGAGACCTTCATCGTTCTCAAGGGCGAAATCCGCATCGATTTTCGTGATCGCACCGTGGTACTGGGCGAGGGGGAAATGTACGTCGTGCCGAAGGGCGTCGAGCACAAGCCTTATGCGGACTCGGAAGCCGAGCTGCTGCTGATCGAACCGAAGGGTATTCTCAATACCGGCCATGCGGGCGGAGACAGGACCCAGGAAAATGATCTCTGGATCTGACAAGGTTGTTCGGGCCGGGACTTTTGTGCGTTCCGGCCTCGCCAACGAGGCAGTTCTCGGCGAGCTTTTACTGCCCTGCGGGCCAGATAAATTCGATGCGGATACCACCGGGTTCAGCCAGCATCATGTGCCTGCGTGGGCCTCCGCCGAGAGGCTCCGGCATAAATTCGATCTCGACTCCCGGCCAGGCCTTCACCTTTTCGGCAATTTCCAGCAGCTTTTCTTCGCTTGAGACTTCAAGGGCCAGATGGTGGAGGCCGATATTGGTTTTCCTGTCGAAGCCCGTCACAGGCCTTGTGCGGTCTGCCTGCCAGAGCGTCAGGCGGGCGGTGCCGTCGGAAACGGTTGTTCGCGGGTAGTTGTCATCACGTGCCAGCAGTTGCCAGCCGAGCAGCTCGGTGAAAAAGGCGGTGGTCTGGTCCAGATCTCGGACTGTAAGGCCCAGGTGGTTGATGCCTTTGGTGGTCACGGTGGAGTGTCCTTGCTGTGGCGAGTTCAAAATAGGTATAAATGACATGATTGTTCGTCAACACACGTCGCTGCTTATCAAGGTATCGAAACGTGAGCTTGCGTCAGGGCGGGAAAATTCGATTTTCAAACAGCGATTGGGTTGAAGAAAACCGGCCCTTGGGCCTTGAAATAAAATTTCTTCCCAACTATAAGGCGCGCATTCCACACGCAAGGGGCGGAAACCGAGCTTATCGGGGTCCTTCCGGTGGCCGAAGGGAAATCTCTCCGGTCCACATCCTCTTGCGGAGGTCAAACCGGAAAAACTCAGGAGATAAGGGCCATGTCTTTGCCCGATTTCACCATGCGTCAGCTGCTGGAAGCTGGCGTTCACTTTGGTCACCAGAAACACCGTTGGAACCCGCGCATGGGTCAGTACATCTTTGGTGTACGCAACGATGTTCACATCATGGACCTGTCCCAGACCGTTCCGCTTCTGCACCAGGCTCTGAAGGCCGTGTCCGACACGGTTGCCGGCGGTGGCCGCGTTCTGATCGTAGGTACCAAGCGCCAGGCACAGGAATCTGTCGCATCTGCAGCGCGCAACTCCGCTCAGTATTACGTCAACGCACGTTGGCTCGGCGGCATGCTGACGAACTGGAAGACCATCTCCCAGTCCATCCAGCGCCTGCGCAAGCTGGAAGAAACCCTGTCTTCCGACGCTGCCAACGCTCTGACCAAGAAAGAGCGTCTGTTCATGGACCGCGAGCGTGAAAAGCTCGAGCGGAACCTTGGCGGTATCAAGGACATGGGCGGTATTCCGGACCTGATCTTCGTGATCGACACGAACCGCGAAGCCATTGCCATCCAGGAAGCCCGTCGTCTGGGTATTCCGGTTGCCGCGATCCTCGATTCCAACTCCAATCCGGAAGGCATCACCTATCCGGTGCCGGGTAACGACGATGCCGGCCGCGCTCTGTCGCTGTACTGCGACCTGATCGCTCGTGCCGCCATCGACGGTATTTCCCGTGCACAGGGTGCTTCCGGCATGGACATCGGCGCTTCCGAAGAAGCTCCGGTTGAAGAAGTTCTTGCTGAGGCTTCTGAAGAAGCTCCGGCTGAAGCAGCAGCTGCCGAGGCTTAAGCCTCTCCTGCCGCGGTCTGCCGCGGCAGAATACTGTTGAAATTCGCAAGGCGGGCTGCATTTTGTTGCAGCCCCGTCATAAAGGCGCGGAAGGCCATGGGCTAAACCGTGTCTCATCTGAAACCCCCCATGCACGAGGCAATCGATGAGCATTACCGCTGCGATGGTAAAAGAGCTCCGCGAGAAATCCGGCGCTGGCATGATGGACTGCAAGACCGCCCTGACTGAAGCAGGCGGTGATATGGAAGCAGCTGTTGACTGGCTGCGCACCAAAGGTCTGGCCAAGGCTGCCAAGAAGGCAGGCCGTGTGGCTGCTGAAGGTCTGGTCGGCGTTGCCGCCGATGGCAACAAGGCTGCCGTGATCGAGCTGAACTCCGAAACCGACTTCGTTGCACGCAACGAAGGGTTCCAGGAGCTGGTCTCCAATGTGGCCAAGGTAGCCGTCGGCACCGATGGTTCCGTTGAAGCCGTTTCCGCTGCAAACCTTGGCGGCAAGCCGGTTGCAGAAGCGATCACCGATGCGATCGCCACGATCGGCGAAAACATGACCCTGCGCCGCACTGCGGTTCTGGCCGTAAACGAAGGCGTTGTCGCGACCTACGTTCACAGTGCTGTTTCCGACGGTCTCGGCAAGATCGGCGTTCTGGTGGCTCTGGAATCCGCTGGTGACAAGGACAAGCTGAACGGCCTTGGCCGTCAGATTGCCATGCACGTTGCTGCAACAAGCCCGCTGTCGCTGAACACCGAAGAACTGGATCCGACCGTTGTCGAACGTGAGAAGTCTGTCTTCTCCGAACAGGCACGCGAATCCGGCAAGCCGGAAAACATCATTGAAAAAATGGTGGAAGGCCGTTTGCGCAAATTCTACGAGGAAGTTACCCTCGTGAAGCAGGCCTTCGTGATCAACCCGGATCAGACGGTTGAGCAGGCCGTAGAGGCGCTCGCTAAAGAAATCGGCGCTGAAGTCAAACTTACCGGCTTTGTCCGCTTCGCAATCGGCGAAGGGATCGAGAAGGAAGAGCAAGACTTCGCCGCAGAGGTGGCAGCAGCCACCGGGCAGTAAGCTCAAGGAAAAGCGCCGGCAAGTCCGGCGCTTTTTTTTTAGAAAGACAATTTCAAAAAGGGTGCACCCATGACGAATTCCTTGCGCTGGAAACGGATCCTTCTGAAACTCTCCGGCGAGGCCCTGATGGGATCGCAGGCTTTTGGAATTGACCCGGCCATCGTGCAAAGGATCGCCAAGGAAATTGCCGACGCAGTGGCTCTTGGAGCTCAGGTCGGTGTTGTCGTCGGGGGAGGGAACATCTTCCGCGGTGTTGCAGTCGCCGCCAAGGGTGGCAACCGCGTCACCGGCGACCACATGGGCATGCTGGCCACCATCATGAACAGCCTGACGCTGGCGGATGCCCTGCGCCGCCTGAAGGTCAATGCCCGTGTTCTGTCTGCCGTATCCGTTCCCTCGATCTGTGAAACCTTTTCGCAGCGTGTCGCTGACCGCTACATGGAAGATGGCGATGTGATCGTCTTTGCAGGGGGCACCGGCAACCCGTTCTTCACCACGGACAGCGGTGCGGCTCTGCGGGCTGCTGAAATGAAGTGCGACGCCTTCCTGAAGGGGACACAGGTGGATGGCGTCTACTCCGAGGACCCCAAGGTCAACCCGAACGCGGAGCGCTATGACACCCTTGGTTATGACGAAATCATAACCCGCAACCTGAAAGTCATGGACACGACGGCCATTGCCCTGGCCCGTGACAATTCCATTCCCGTCATTGTGTTTTCCATTCACTCACCCGGCGCCCTCGTCAGTGTGCTTCAGGAAACCGGCACCTACACTGTCGTGGGTGACTGAAAGTTTTAAGAACCAATCCCGGTTCAAGCTCTTGTGTTTCGGTGCGTTTATGCCATGTTGGCGCGCGCCGAGACTCTATTAAGCCAAGCACAAAACAACAGTGAGGATAAAATGTCGGTAGAAGGTGTGGACCTTGATGATCTGAAGCGCCGCATGCAGGGAGCCTTGTCGGTTCTGAAAACGGAATTTGCCGGACTGCGTACCGGCCGCGCCTCTTCTTCCATGATGGATCCGATTACTGTTGATGCCTATGGCCAGTCCATGCCGATCAACCAGGTAGCCACCGTCTCCGTTCCCGAACCTCGCATGCTGGCTGTTCAGGTCTGGGACAAGAGCATGGTGTCGGCCGTTGAAAAGGCGATTCGAGAATCCAACCTTGGTTTGAACCCGGTTGTAGACGGCATGCTGCTGCGGCTGCCGATTCCCGAGCTGAACCAGGAACGCCGCCAGGAACTCATCAAGGTGGCCCACAAATACGCCGAACAGGCAAAAGTTGCGATCCGTCACGTCCGCCGCGATGGCATGGACGCCGCCAAGAAGGCCGAAAAAGACGGTGACATTTCCCAGGACGACAGCCGTGTCGCATCCGATGAAGTGCAGAAGCTGACCGACCAGATGATCGCTGAGGTTGACGGCATGCTGGAGAAAAAAGAGCAGGAAATTTCCCAGGTCTGATCGACCTGGGGAGTGTGAGTTGGGGGAGCACATGAGCGTCAGCCCGGACCGCAACCTGCATGCACCTGCTGCGGATGAAACCGGTGCGAAAATGCCTCGTCACGTTGCCTTCATCATGGATGGCAACGGGCGATGGGCAACTGCGCGCGGTTTGCCACGGACAGAGGGTCATCGACAGGGGCTTGCCGCGCTGCGCAAGGTGATCCGCCATGCCGGCCGTGTCGGCATCGAAACCATCACGATCTACAGCTTCTCATCCGAAAACTGGAACCGGCCACAGGCTGAAGTTTCTTTCCTGATGGGGCTGCTGCGCCGTTTCGTGCAGCGCGATCTGAGCGAGCTTCACGAAGCCAATGTGCGTATCCGCATCATCGGCGGGCGCAGTGATCTGGAACCCGGGATTTTGGCGCTTCTGAAAGAAGCTGAAGACCTGACCCGTCACAACACCGGCCTGAACCTGGTCGTTGCGTTCAATTATGGTGCACGGTCGGAAATCGTACGGGCAGCACAGGAGTTGGCTGCAAAGGTTCAGGCTGGAGAAATGCAGCCGGCCGAGATAACCGAAGACGCGATCACGGCGGCGCTGGATACCTCCGGTTTGCCGGATCCGGATCTCATCATCCGCACCAGCGGAGAAATGCGTCTTTCCAACTTCCTGCTGTGGCAGGCCGCCTATTCCGAGTTTTATTTCTGCGATCTTTACTGGCCGGACTTCGATGAGGCGGCCTTCGACAAGGCTTTGAGCTGTTTCTGCAGCCGTGAGCGGCGGTACGGCGGCCTTGACGCCAAGGCCAACTGACCTCCGGCTTGAGCAATGGCAGAACCACACCAGAACCCGAAAAAACTGTCCGACCTTCGCCTCAGGTTCATTTCGGCACTCGTTCTGGGGCCTCTTGTTCTTCTGATCACCTATCTGGGCAATCTGCCCTTTGCTGCGCTGACGCTGGTCGCGTCCGGACTGTTCCTGTGGGAGTGGTTCACGATCACCGGGACACAGGCAAAGTCACCCAGTTCACTCACCGGGTTCGCCACGCTGTTTGCCATTGGGGTGCTGACCGTAGCCGGACATCCTGACCTTGGTCTCGGGGCCATGGTTGCTGGTGCTTTGATCGCCTATGCGCTTGGTGGTTTCTCCAAGGCTGGACGATGGGCCATCGAAGGGATCCTCTACAGCGGGCTTGCACTGTTCTCGCTGCTTGTACTTCGTGAAGGAAGCAACGGGCTTCTGGTCGCGTTTTTCCTGCTGTTTGTTGTCTGGGCAACCGACATATTCGCCTATTTTACCGGCCGTGCGTTGGGTGGGCCCAAGCTCTGGCCACGTGTATCCCCTAAAAAGACCTGGTCTGGTGCCATTGGCGGGCTGGTGCTCGCCACGGTTTTCGGCGCTGGTGTTGCTTTTGTCGCAAATGCGCAGGACCTGATGCTTTGGGCTTTGCTGGCGGCCGGGCTCTCGGTCGTCTCTCAGGCAGGGGACCTTCTGGAGTCTGCCATCAAGCGGCGGTTCGACGTCAAGGATTCCAGCAAACTGATCCCCGGGCATGGCGGCATCATGGACCGGATCGACGGTCTGGTGGCCGCAGCCATTTTCGCCGTGCTGATTGGCCTAGTCGCTGGCGGCAGCCTTGCAGACCCCATTGCCGGCCTCGGTCTGATTTGAATTTGGAGTAACAGGCATGGCAGCTGCCTCTGCAGCCCGCGACCCTGGCGCGAAAACCCGGATAACCGTTCTAGGGGCCACTGGGTCCATCGGCCAGAGCTTGGCGGATCTCATTCAAAGAAATCCGGACAGCTATGAAGTCGTCGCGCTGGTTGCGAACCGGAACGCCTCCGGCCTCGCCGACATGGCAAAAGCGCTAAAGACCGGTTCCGCTATCCTTGCCGAGGAAAGCTGTTATCCGGAGCTCAAGGAGCGGCTTGCCGGCAGCGGCATTGCAACGGGAGCCGGTGAGGCTGCCGTTCTGGAAGCAGTCACGCAGGATACGGATATCGTCGTCGGTGCCATAGTAGGGTCAGCGGGATTGAAGCCGACGATGGCCGCGATCCGGCCAGGACGCCGCATTGCACTTGCCAACAAGGAATGCCTGGTTTGTGCGGGGGATCTGTTCATGGCCAAGATCCTGGCAACCGGGGCGGAACTCCTGCCCGTCGACAGCGAGCACAATGCCATCTTTCAGGTTTTTGAAACCGACAAGGCCGACATGGTCGAGAAGGTTATTCTGACGGCGTCGGGCGGACCGTTCAGGAGTGTCTCGAAAGCCGATATGGCACGGGTAACACCACAGCAGGCGCTCAAGCATCCCAACTGGGATATGGGCGCACGCATTACGATCGACAGCGCAACGATGATGAACAAGGGCTTCGAGGTTATCGAAGCGTCCCATCTTTTTCCGGTCGCCCACGATCAGCTTGGCGTGCTGGTCCATCCGCAATCGACGGTTCACGGACTTGTGCAATACAAGGACGGATCCCTGCTGGCTCAACTCGGTAGTCCGGACATGCGCACGCCGATCGCCCACTGCCTTGCCTTTCCCCGAAGGATGAACGTTCCGGTGAAACGTCTGGATCTGGCGGAACTCGGCACACTCACTTTTGAAGCACCGGATCTCGACCGGTTCCCGGCGCTCCGTCTTGCACTGGAAGCCATGCGGGCAGGGGGAATGGCACCGGCTGCGCTTAACGCTGCAGATGAGGTTGCCGTGGACGCTTTTCTGAAAGGCCGGATCGGCTTCATGGACATTCCGGCTGCCATTGAAGAGGTGCTGGATGCAATGGGGGCAGGCGGCAAGCTGACGGACGCTGCCGGCGTCGAGGATGTTCTTGCCATCGACGCAGAAGCACGGCAGAAGACTGGTGAATGGATAAGAACACGGTAATCGGGGTGTTGAAGGCCCTGAATTTTTGGTCTCCCACCATTAACACGCCGTAATTTTCTTTTTAGTACAATCCTTCAAAACAATCCTAGCTGCGCAGGATCGGACACAGTTCATGGACCTTCTCGTTTCCGCCTATTCCCTGATAGTCGGCACAATCATTCCCTTTCTTTTTGTGCTTACAATCGTCGTCTTCTTCCATGAGCTCGGCCATTTCGCTGTGGCTCGTTGGTGCAACGTAAAGGTGGATGCTTTTTCCGTCGGCTTCGGGCGTGAGCTTTTCGGTTTTAATGACCGGAAGGGAACTCGTTGGAAACTCTGCTGGATTCCGCTTGGTGGCTACGTCAAGTTCGCCGGCGACGAAAATGCGGCAAGCGTACCAAGCCGTGAAGCGATTGCGCAGATGAGCGAAGAGGACCGGAAAACGGCTTTCATCGCCAAACCGGTCTGGCAACGCATGGCCGTTGTGGCCGCGGGGCCCATCGCCAACTTCCTTCTCGCAATCGTGATCTTTACCGCTCTCTTCGTAACCTCCGGCAAGCAGGGTTTCGAGCCTGTCGTCGAACAGGTTTTTGCGGGCGGCGCAGCCGAGCGCGACGGGCTTCTGGCCGGCGATATCGTGAAGGAAATTGACGGCAGGCCTATCCAGACGTTCGGCGAGATGCGTCAGATCGTCCTGATGAACGCCAACACGCCTCTCGTTTTCGAAGTCGAACGGGGCGGGCAAGACGTTACTTTGACCGTTACGCCCGACGCGAAGGAGAAAGAAGTCTTTTTCGGTGAGAGGCAGGTGGCCGGCGATATCAGCCTGCGCGGCGTGTCCGATCCGTCTCATCTCATTCACATCAAATACGGGCTTGGCGAAGCGGCTCTTGAAGGGACTGCGGAAACCTGGCGCATCA